>DASUGQ010000048.1:0-7769 GCA_036273935.1 Cyclobacteriaceae bacterium
GTATCCAGCGAGAGACCGATGATGGCAAGGGCAATGATCGTTGAAAGAAAACTGTAGATCATGGATTCAGACAAAAACTGGAAGATGAGTCGCTCGCGAAACGCTCCGATCGTTTTGCGCACACCGACTTCCTTAGCACGATTCGCTGACCGCGCAGTGGAAAGATTCATAAAATTGATACAGGCGATAAGAATAATAAAAATTGCAACGGCTCCAAAAACATAGAGGTATTGAATGTTTCCATTGGGTAGCAACTCTTCCTGAATCTGTGACTTCAGGTGAATATCCAACATGGGCTGAACAAAAAGCCCGACCTTACTCCCTTGCTTGATAAATTCCGCGAAAGACATACCTATAATTTTCTCCAGCTGGGCACCCATGTATTTTTCGACCATTCGATTGAGCTCCGTCTTAACATGCTCAACATTTCCATTGGGCTGAAGTTTGAAATAGGTGTAAAGATTATTGGAGACCCATTCCTGATTTTTCATGTAGTCCCATGATTCTCCTGAAAGGATCATATCGAATGGAATGTGGGAATTGTACGGCGCATCTTTCACCACGCCGGTAACTTCTGTAGCTGTTTTCTCCGCGCCACGCAGTAATATCTTTCCGATAGGATTTTCATCGCCGAAGTATCGCTTTGCTGCTGATTGTGTTATGACCACTTTATTCGTTCCCTTTAAAAAGGTATTCGGATCACCTTCAATCACGGGGAAGGAGAAGAACTTAAAGAAATTGGAATCGGCAACCAGAAAATATTTTTCCGTGAAAGCCTTGTCTTCAAAACTCATCGGCATGGTACGCCATAGGCCAAAGCGCACAACTTCTGCTACGTCGGGAATTTCGCGTTGCATGGCCTCCGCCATCGGAGCGGAGGTGACAGCCATAGTGAATTCATTTCCCTGCAACCGTCCCGAGAATCCCACGCGGTAAATGCGGTCAGCATCGGGATGCATTTTATCATAACCAAGTTCATCAGTAACATAGATGAGGATAATGAGCGTAGCTGCAATGCCGATGCTCAGGCCGACAATGTTAATCGCTGAGTAGGCTTTTTGTCGCATCATGATGCGGAGAGCGGTTTTGAAATAATTCTTTAGCATATCAATAGAAGTCAAATGGGTCAACGGCCAGGATTGTTCACGAATTCCATGCCCGAATGTACTCCTATATATATGGCCTGTTATGCTTGTTTAAATGACCTTTCTAAGGCAAGTTCGGATTGGGTTGAGTTCGTTAATGAGCAGAGGTGTTCGCTATCGGTCATTTCCAGCCAGGCAGATTACACCAAAGCACAATGAAATTTCAGCCATAAGTTTATCTTTAAATCCTATGAAATTTTCCAGGATATTGATCGCGGGCTTTGCAATTGCAGCCGTTGCATTGACCGCCCGGGCCCAACGCAAATCCTTTGATGTGATTGCTTTTTATACAGCGCAGCAGGATCAGGCTCACATCAGTTTTGTGCATGAGGCAAATAAATGGTTTACAAAAATGGCAAGTCAATATCATTTTGCTTACGACTCAACCAATGACTGGCGTAATCTTAATCCGGCCTTTCTTTCAAAGTATGAGGTTGTTTTATTTTTAGACACCCGGCCGGAAGAACCCTCTCAAAGAAAGGCATTTGAAGATTACATGAAAGATGGCGGAGCATGGATGGGCTTTCATTTTGCCGGGTTTGCGCTAACGCCATCGGCGTATCCGCAAAATTGGGATTGGTATCACAATGAATTCATGGGCGTGGGACAATATCAATGCAACACCTGGCGACCGGTGCCTGCAATTTTGCGTGTCGAGAACAAACACGCTGCGACAAAAAATTTGCCGTCAACTTTTAAATCAGCAGCCAGCGAATGGTATTGTTGGGAACGCGACTTACGTCAGGTGGCCAACATTCAGATACTTTTATCTATCGATTCAACAAGCTTTCCGTTGGGTACGAAACCTGACGAAACGTGGCACAGCGGCTATTATCCGGTGGCCTGGACAAACAAAAACTACAACATGATATACATGAACATGGGTCACAATGATATCGATTATGACGGAGGCACAAACAAAACATTGTCGTCTACGTTTGACTCACCAGAACAGAATGACTTTATCATTAATTCATTGCTTTGGCTGGCGAAGACCAGAAAATGAATAAAATAAAAAGTCGTTCACGAACTGATCATCTGAAATGAATCTTCTTATTCTGCCTGGCAGCTTGCGGCGGAAATCCTCAAGCAATGCGATCATGAAAGTGATTGTTGAAATGATCACCCCTGAAGTTGAGGTGGAGGTCTACGATAAAATCGGAACGTTACCTCATTTCAATGATCCCGACGAGGCGCCCGAGCCGGTGAACGAATTCCGGATGAAAATAAAAAAAGCAGACGCTGTACTGATCTGCACACCGGAGTATGCGTTTGGAATTCCCGGTTCGTTAAAAAATGCCCTCGACTGGACGGTTGGATCGGGTGAGTTTATTGACAAGCCTGTCGGATTGGTAACGGCATCTTCTCAGGGGGAGAGGGGACACGCCGCACTCTTGCTCGTGCTGGGTGCCATCTCGGCAAAAATAATTGAGGAGGCGACTTTGTTAATTTCGTTTGTACGGGCAAAGCTGGATGAAAAGGGAAATGTAAAAGATGTCGCCACTTTTAACGGCCTTCAAAAAGTGGTGCAATCAATACTGTCTTCCTAAACCTTCCGGCCCTGGGGACGCCTGCCTGTCAGCTCATTTTCTTTTTTGCAATGCCACCAAACAGAATGGAAAGCCCGCCCAGAAATGGTCCGTAGGTAAGGAGGAAAGAGTTTCCCATATCAATTGCCCCGGTATATGTAGCGATTGTAACACCGGCGCCTACTGCGGTCAATATTGATCCGATCCAGACCAGCTCATTGGAGCTTTCACCAACGGCATTCGCCCGAAGTCGTTGTTGCAACTCGTTATCGACAAGTTTTACGATTATTTTAATCTCATCCTCATCAATGTTGTTTTTGACTAACTCTTCCCTTACCTGGTAAATTTCAAAGTCCTTGTTCTCAAGTTTTTGAAGATAAAAATCAACAATTTTAGCTCTGTCCATGTAAACTTTCTTGATTGATAAATGCGATATCACGAATCTCTAATTTAAAATACAAAGGATTATTTCCATCCGCCGATTTTCGGTGGCAGGACTTCTTTCAAAAATAGAATTTTCATTCTTAAATACTGGTTTGATCAGGTGTTCCCCTTTCGTAACTTCGGAAATGAACAGCGTTGATCGCTACCAGAATAAAGGTAGTGGCGGATAAGATAATTATACAACCCTGTTCACCGAAGACCCTAATACCATCTTGAATGCAAACAGGAAATTCCCCCTTCCAGAATGACTATCTTCTGAATTTCATTTATTTCGTCAGGCTTGCTTTTTCGTTACACCCTATAGCCATCAATATAAACTTATGAGCAAATTAAACGACCCCACGCTTCCCATTGAACTACAACCGGTCTCGCTTGAGAAACCTGAACTGATTTCCGACGCGGTTGAAAAAATCAATTATACGTTTGGCGTAGATGCCAGGCTTGAAGCCAATCTTTTCAATGCGGAAGGAGACCAGGATCCTTCCGGGGTATTTGGGAAAAAACCGGATGCCCTCATTCCTTTTGAACCTTCGTTTGCCTGGTTGAAATACATAGGTCAATGCAATATTAAACTGAAGTCCGGATTGGATATTCAATCGATCGGTTTTGAAATGGATGTCGCAGCAGGATTAACGTCTTATACCTATCGTATTCACAAAGCGAGTGACGATCTAAAAGAATCCATTCTTGCCGACGTCGCGTCGCTGAAGACTATTTTTTCGAAAGATCACATAAAAGGCCTTGCGGTCAATGAAGGTGTTGGACTGGAATTTGGTGGAAAGCTCACAGCAAGTGTTACCTTGTCCTGGGCAGACGTGTGGACTACTGGCTTTACATCTTTATCACGACTGCTCGATGCTTCTGAACTAATCCGTATAAAGTTTGGTGCAGCCGCTTCCATAAAAACGAAAGTTATGGTCGCTGATTCGTTTCGAACCCAACTGATTAAGAAAGGTGCTGACAAATACAGTTTAAGGTTGAAGCGAAATCAATCCAGCACGTTCAGCACCAGCGCCTCGCTTAGCGTAGGTATCGCGATTGAAAATCCGGATGTAATCACCAGTCACCTCAATGCTATTTTGGAAGACCTTCTTCAGGTGGGCTTCAGCAAATTGGAAACCATCGCCGGCAAAACGATCAATTCGCTGACGAAGGGCGACAAGGAAATTCTGGATAAGATTGCAGACCGCCTCGGTTGGGAAGGTGACGATATTTTAGGAAAGCTCAAGAACGAAGTGGGTGATCTTAAGAAAAAATACATGGACAAAATTGAGGAAGCCGTTTCTACAAAAGTCAAGGCCGGTTTCACCTACGAGTACCTGCGCTCAACAGAAAAGGAAGATGTGTTTTCAGCAACTTTAACTGAGAAGGGTGTTGACCGGTTCCATTCCGATATTTTGAAAGCCAATGTGAAAAGCCTGATTGATTTTACCTTGTCGAATGAAAAACCGGGACTGTTGAGTGATGTTTCATTTCTCAGTGTTCTGGTCACGAAAAGAGAAAGAAGCTGGGGATTTTCTATTGGGTTTGGTAAATGGGTGGCGAGTGATCAGAACAAAGTGGCTATCAAAGTTACCAGCCGGCGCACGGAAAAAGGTTTACAATTGAGTTATGACGGTCGGAGATCATTTGAAAGTAAAGTGGGAGATGAAAAACGCAGTTGGCGAGTGGATTTCAACGCAGGTATGCCGGCCGTGTCAAACCATAACGTACCGGTGGCAAACGAATTTGACTATAGTCTTTATCTCAATTATGAATTTGAAGATCCACGGTTCAGGAAAGATAGCCTCATTGAATTTCTTGATTTATGTCGTCTCTGGAACATTATCAACGAAGGACAATTCTTTAAGCTTCGGGAGGATCTGTCAGAGGAATTGAAAAAGTCAACACGCTTAACTTATACAGCGCATAACACTTACCCTGTTTCCCTGTTCGAAATGATGATGGTCGCCATGGGTAACGCGAGCCATGTGCTCGATGATCTCTATTATTTATCCCTTGGCGCCGCCCTTCCGTACTGGTCCGATTATTCCATCCGAACGGATCCCGACAAAAGAGCACAACTTTATGCACCCATCTGGAAAGAGTATGAAGAGACGAGTTCGGTTATTCCCCACGAGATTGCCTTTGCACATTTGAAAAAGGTCGACAAGAAATTGGCCGAAGAGGAATTTGACTTTCGGCCCAACGGCTTAGTTAATTTCAAATCGTTCGCTTTCATCGCGAGGTCGAATCCGCAGACCTTAACGCGTTGGAAAACTTTTCGACAGGGTATGTCTTCTCTGGCCAGGGCCATTGATCCCGGCGCCTTGGAAGCGCATACGCCCCTCATTAAAACCGCCTTTGAAAAAATGGAAGACAACTGGACCTTACCTCATCACGTCAGGGCATTTGGAAATTTCCTCACGAGGATAGCTTCACAATTTTCCCTGCAGGCACAAGACGCTGTGCGGACGGGAGAAATACGGTATACGAAAGACAGTAAAGAGCAGGTGATCATAATTGGAAAATCTTAAGCGTATGGCAGAAAAGAAAACATTCGAAATAGGACTGGTGATGGCTGGCGCTGTTTCCGCAGGCGCCTACACGGCTGGTGTTATGGATTACTTGCTTGGTGTACTCGATACCTGGGAGGAGGCAAAGCGCAGCGGTGAAAATGTTCCTGATCATGATGTGGTCATTAAAGTGATGACCGGCGCTTCGGCGGGCGGAATGACAACTGCGATCACATCTGTAGAGTTGCTGCGAAGAGCCAATCATCCGGGTGCTGTTAATGATCCGAACTACAAATCTTTGATGTATCAGGCATGGGTAGATAAAATTGACATCACCCGGTTATTGGGTACAGATGACCTCAGGAAATTTGATTACATCAAGTCAATGCTCGACTCTACCGTAATCTCTGAAATCGCCGCTGACGTCATCGATGAAAACAAAATGCCTCCGTGGAAGCCGCTGCCTTACCTGGATAAAGAACTGAAACTTTATATCACCCTCAGCAACCTTCGCGGCCTGCCGTATGAATTTAAACTCAATGGCGAAACCGGGCTGCCGTACGGTATGACAGACCACGCGGATTATCAGTACATAGAAATCAGGGAGGATACGACAAAAGCCGACTGGATTAAACTGCGTAATGCTGCCGTTGCCACGGGAGCTTTTCCTGTTGGCCTGGCGAGCCGCCTGATTCAGCGCGACATGAATGAATACAAAGTTCGGATCAATAAAGACGGGCGTGACATTTCCGGATTGATGAAGGTAAAGAGTGATGAAAATTCTCCATACAATTTCATAGCGGTGGATGGAGGAACCTTAAATAACGAGCCCATTGAGCTGGCGCGTTCGGTGTGGGAGCAATTCACTGAGGAGGATAAGCAAGAAATAAAATCGGTGACTGATCTGCATCGGAAGCGTGAAGAAGTCAGGTTAAGAACAGTTCTGGTGAAAAATCCATACGCCCTTGTCATGATCGATCCCTTTCCGGACCAGGTTGATATTGGTGAAGATGCTACCGAGGAAGACACTGCATTGATCAACATCGTGGGGCCTATCCTTGGGACTCTTCGCTCACAAAGTCTTTTTAAGATTGAGGAACTATTGCGCGCCGGTGATCGGGAGAAGAACGATCGGTTTCTCATCGCACCGATTCGCTATACAGAAACCGACAACCTCGCCAAGAATGCCATTGCATGCGGATTCTTCAGCGGCTTCGGCGGATTTCTGGCAAGAGAATTTCGTGAGCATGATTATCAGCTTGGCCGAAGGAATGCACAGCGGTTCCTGGATCGATATTTCTCTGTGTCGATAGAGGCGGCGGCGAAAGAAAACGGATGGAATGTAAATCCCGATTATGTTTATGTAGACAAAAAGGATAAGCAATCTTACTATCCGATTATTCCCATCATTAAAGGATCGGAGGTGAGCAAACCTCAGGGTGAGCACAATACCTGGCCGAAGTATAAAAATTCCCATGCCCGTTCATTGAGACAAGGACTGTCTGTTCGGGTAAGGGCGTTGTTGCAAAAGGCACTTCCCTTTGGATGGATTGATCAATCGTGGGTGACGATCGTGATGATCTTTGCCGGGTTGCTGGCTATTGCTGGTGAATGGGTGAAGGTAATTCGAAGCACATGTAATTGCCTTGTCTTCCTCGAAGGATTCCGAAACTCCTATATTCTCATCCTTCAGCTTCTTTTTGTTATTGTGTTGTTGGTGTTGCTCGTATTGCGAATCGCCAAGAAAACTATCGCCAACCGACTCGTTAATAAAGCGTACAATTTATTTCTTTCGCAGATGCGCAGTTGGGGAATTGAAAGGGAGTGATTCTGTTTTTGTGTGACGCTCAGCGGTCCATTGCATCTGTGTGCCTCCGCGGAAAAAAACATAGATTATTCCCACACCTGAAGAAATTCATTCGGAAGATCAAATCCATTTGGGAATGAATCTCCTTCCCAAAATCCACCACCTTACGTGATGCCTTTGTTTTCAGTATTGGGTATCATTAGTTACGAAAATGAAATCCCATGAAAACGCTCTTCAAAGAAAGGGCCCTCTCTCTATTGTTGTTTGCATTGTTCAGTTGTGGTGATGACGACGACAAACCTGCCGAACGCAAGTTGCCTGAATTCATGAAATTCACAGGTGAAGCAGG
>DASUGQ010000049.1:0-9984 GCA_036273935.1 Cyclobacteriaceae bacterium
TATCATGAAGCGTTTGTTCATACTGCCACACAACTGAATGGAAAGAAGCAACCCAATTTAAAATCGCTTGGATTGGGCGCGCCGAGAACAACCCGAACACAGGAGGGAATTGCTGTATTAGCGGAACTGATTACCAATTCAATGGACATCCACCGGCTGAGGAGAATTGCCCTGCGGGTGATTGCTGTTAAAATGGCGCTTGATGGGGCAAATTTTATTGAAGTATTCAAATACTTCCTTAACGAGGGGCAGTCAGAAGAGGAGTCGGTTCGATCGGCTCAACGAATTTTCAGAAGCGGCGATGTCAAAGGAGGAATTGTCTTCACGAAAGACGCTGTCTATCTGCAAGGCGTGCTGGAAGTTCACACGTTCTTCCGCGCGGCCATTCGAGACAACAAACCAAACCTCGTCCGCAATCTCTTTGCGGGAAGACTTACCGTTGCAGATGCATTAAGGCTGGAACCGTTGTTTGATAGCGGCTGGCTTATCCCCCCTGTATACCAACCACGATGGGCCGCTGACCTGAGGCGTCTGGCAGCGATGATGGCTTATTCTGCCTTCATATCAAACATAAAACTTGACAGGGTTTATCTGGAGCGTGCCATTGAAATCGAGGAAGAGATTAAAACCATCAACTACCTGACCAATTAGTTGTAAGATCGTCGGCGTCAGATCGAACCAGGAAGTGGTCTTCGACGAAAAGAAAAAAGCCGTTTTTTTAACGGCTCTCTATACTATGATTCGTCAATTGATGTTCATTTTACCAAAACAGATGGTGCAGGTGCCTTTTTATTTGCCTTTGGCTTATCACCGAGGAATTTGTAGAAGAAGAGCCTGATGCTTGCGCCATCGGCAAGGACAACAGGGGCACTCATTCCATTGCTTATCATTCGCATTTCCTCTTTCAAAGTACCTTCTGAATTCTGATAAGCGTCACTCACTTTCTTATCAAACTCCTCGTAAGTACCATCTACTTTTTGAATTGAAAGTTTGCTAACGATTTTTCCGCCGGCTACATCTATTTTGCCCATAAAGCATTCTGCGTAATCACCGTTTCGTAAGGTTATAATGACATCCTGCGTGCCATCTTCAACCGGTTTTGCACCGCGCTCTCTAAAAAGGCCATACCAATCTTTAAAGCAACTGCCAGAGGAACTTGTCTTAGGTGTGCCAGACTGGGCAAATAGTCCGGTAGAAAATAGACTGATCAATAAAACTAAAACTGGTTTCATATTAACGTAATGTTTGGTTTTTAATGAACATTTGGGATTAACAAGCCCCTCCACTTTTCCTGACCCTTTAAAATCAGGCAAGCTAATATAAGTCATTTTTTATGTCGTTTCAAAACTTGTTGGGTTGATCAGAGAATTTCATTCGATGAGCAAATTCTGACAAAGCCAGGTGTAAAATATTAAAGTCCAATAATGTAACAACTGATCAAAATCAGGATTTGAATTAGAATGATTTCATTAGTTCCATTCAACAAACTCCTTATCTTTAGCATCCAAAATTTCAAAGTTATGAAGTTTCCCCTGTCATCTCTTTACCTTCAGAATTCCTGCTTATTGTTGTTGTTTGCGTCTGGACTGGCAGCCTGCAAGAAAACT
Source organism: Cyclobacteriaceae bacterium (assembly GCA_036273935.1). GTDB lineage: Bacteria > Bacteroidota > Bacteroidia > Cytophagales > Cyclobacteriaceae > ZC4RG29. Next base: position 1,608 of record DASUGQ010000049.1, read on the forward strand.
GAGACCGTAACACTTCCTCCGGTTAAGGTGAATGTTGTAAAAGCTATTCAGAATGATGTTCCACTTTATGAAGATTTTGTTGCACAAGTATATGGTATGTCGGATGTTGATATTCGGGCACGGGTTGAAGGTTGGGTTACCGCTGTTAATTTTAAGGAAGGATCAACGGTAAAGAAAGGTGACCTGCTCTATACGATAGATGACATCCAATACCAAACACGCGTTGATCGGGAAGCCAGTGATCTGGCGAGGGCCAAGACGGAATTGGTTCGTGCACAGAGTGAACTCAGCCGGGTAAAACCGTTGACCGAACTAAATGCGTTAAGTCAAAAGGATCTCGACAATGCCACTGCAGAATTTGAAGCTGCACAGGCACAGGTCAGTGCCACACAAGCCTCCCTGCAAAACGCACGGATAGAATTAGGTTACACTCGCGTGTATGCTCCATTCGATGGTATTGTTGGCATCTCCAATGTTCGCGCCGGTGATTACGTAAGCAGAATGGGCAGTAACTCTGTCTTAACTACCATATCGAGTATCGGCGGTGTAAGGGTTCGCTTTCAGATCAGTGAACGGGAATACCTTCGCATCGCCCAACTGTCGCCCGAAGAACTCTCGGCCAGCCGTAAGAATGTACAACTTATACTGGCTGACAATTCCATCTACCCGCATATGGGGGAAGTTAATTTTGCAGATCGGGAAATTGATCCAAAGACCGGAACGTTGACCATCGAAGCGGTCTTCCCTAACCCGAAAGGATTATTGCGTCCCGGTTTGTTTGTGAAGGCGCGCGTTTTGTTAAGCACCTACGCGGGTGCGGTTATGGTGCCACAGCGGGCCGTTTTACAACTTCAGCATCTCTCACAAGTTTACATGGTAACTGATTCCAGCACATTGAAGGCTATCTCGGTAGAACCAGGTCCTAAAGTGAATGATGCGTGGATTATCAAAACGGGTTTAAAAGCTGGTGATCGCGTAGCCATCGTGGGGAATGCAAGCTTAACTCCAAATTCCAAAATTGAAGTTGTTGAACAAACGTGGCCGGAAGAAGCGCCAAAGCAATAAACCCTTAATCACCTCAAAATTTTCTATGCTTTATGAGTGAATTTTTTATACGAAGGCCCATTGTTGCGATGGTGATTTCGATCCTGATGGTGATCATGGGGTTGATTACGTTGCGCGGAATACCGGTTTCAAAGTATCCCGAAATCACTCCTCCTATGATTCAGGTAACGACGACATTCACCGGTGCTAATGCGGTCAATGTGGAGCAATCAGTAACTACTCCGATTGAACAACAGGTGAACGGCGTGGAGGAAATGCTCTACATGAAATCTATCAACGCAGCAGATGGTTCGCTCACGTTGCAGGTATCATTTGAAGTGGGTGTGAACCTGGACAACGCCAATATGCTGACCCAAAACCGCGTTTCACAGGCGAGCGCAAAAATGCCCAATGAAGTGAAGGCATTTGGTGTAACGACGAAGAAATCATTAGTGTTTCCACTTATGTTGGTGTCGCTGTCTTCTCCCAATGCCACCTACGATGCATTGTTTCTGAACAATTATGCGAACATTAATATTGTTGACCAGCTGAAACGTATCAAGGGAGTTGGTGACGTCTTTCTGTTTGGTGGTGCAGATTATTCCATGCGAGTGTGGTTAAATCCAGATCAACTAACCAAGCTAGACCTTACCGTTAATGATGTGGCGAATGCAGTGAAAAAACAAAACGCGATTGCTCCCGGCGGAAAGTTTGGAGCCCCACCTACTCCAGCGGGTGTGGAATATACTTACACGGTAACCTTGCAGGAAAGATTGATCACCGAAGAAGAATTCGGAAATATTATTGTGAAGGCCGATGAAAGTGGATCCATCATCAGATTAAAGGATATCGCTCGCATTGAATTGGGACTTGACAATTATAATTCATCCAGCCGACTGAATACCAAACCGGCTTCTTCAATTGTGGTGTTTCAGATACCCGGGTCAAATGCATTGGATGTATCGGAGGCTGTACAAAATACCATGAAGGACCTGGTAAAATATTTTCCGGAAGACTTGAAGTACGACATAGCATTGAATACAACCCGTGCTATTTCCGTCGGTATTGAGGAAATTATTCACACCTTGTTCGAAGCCGTGATACTTGTCATTCTCGTGGTGTTCCTCTTCCTCCAGGACTGGCGCGCTACATTAATTCCCTTGCTAACAGTCCCGGTATCCCTGATTGGTACATTCATTATTTTCCCTCTACTCGGATTTTCTGTGAATGTATTATCGCTGCTGGGTCTTGTACTCGCCATTGGTCTCGTGGTGGACGATGCGATTGTGGTGGTGGAAGCAGTTATGCACAACATCGAACATGGCATGAACCCGAGAGAGGCCACGCAAAAAGCGATGAAAGAAGTAGGTGGCCCTGTGGTTGCCATCGCCCTGATTCTCGCAGCTGTGTTTGTGCCGGTTGCCTTTGCCGGTGGCATCACGGGAAGATTGTATCAGCAATTTGCCATCACCATCGCGATCTCTGTCTTATTCTCTGCGTTTAACGCATTAACACTTAGCCCGGCATTGAGTGCGATCCTTCTGAAACCTAAAAAAGAATCAAAAGGATGGTTACAGCGATTCTTTAACGGATTCAATAAAGGGTTTGATAAATTCACCCTGGGTTACACTGGTGTGGCCGGCATCGTTGCAAAGAAATCCATTCGCTCTGTCCTCATCATCGGTATTGTGTTGTTAGTTACCGGAATATTGGGCAAAGGAATTCCTGGCGGTTTTGTGCCCGAAGAAGATGAGGGCTATTACCTGGTGAACATACAGTTGCCCGATGCTTCATCACTGGAGCGCACCGATCAGGTAGCGAAAAAGGTGGAGGACATCTTAAGTGGATTTGAAGAGATCCAATATTCAACCATGGTTCTGGGGTATAGTATGCTAACCGGGTCTTACTCTCCCAATAATGCCTTTGTCTTTATTTCACTTAAACCATGGGAAGAACGCACGCGCACAGCAAAGCAATTGATTCAGGCAACAAACATTGCTTTCCGTGGTATCGTATCGGAAGCGACAGCGATCGCATTTGGACCGCCCCCTATCGAGGGGCTAGGTACATCTGCAGGGTTCACATTGCAACTTCAGGATCGATCAGGCAATACACCACAATTTCTGGATGACCAGGCACGTAACTTTATTGCTGAGGCAAGAAAGCGACCCGAGATTGGCAACATCTTTACTCTATACCGTTCGAATGTGCCACAGAAAAAAATTATCATTGATTATGACAAAGCTGAAAAAATGGGCATCGATATATCTGAGATCACGAGCACGATTTCAACTTACCTCGGCAGTTCATATGTAAATGACTTTAACCGTTTCGGCAGGCAGTACAAAGTATTTGTGCAGGCTGAAGGAGCAGATAGAATCAATCCGAGTGATCTCGGAAAATATTATGTCAGAAGTAAAACGGGAGAAATCATTCCCCTTACTACGCTGGCCGAGGTTGAAGATGCCACCGGCCCTGCCTATACAAACCGTTTCAATATGTTTCGTTCAGCTGAAATTTCAGGAGCGCCAAAAGAAGGATATAGTTCCGCGGATGCCCTGAATGCTTTGGAAGAAGTAGCGGAAGGCCTTCCAAAAGAATTGAGCATCGCCTGGAGCAACATGTCCTACCAGGAAAAGGCGGCAGAAGGGACCGGTGGAACCATGTTCATCATGGCACTCGTGTTTGTATTTCTCATCCTGGCCGCTCAATATGAAAGTTGGAAACTTCCGTTCAGTGTATTGCTCGGTGTTCCGGCTGCCGTGTTCGGCGCTTTTCTTGGTCTGTACCTGGGTGGCTTGTGGAGTACGAGCTATGTAAACAATGTATTTGCTCAAATCGGATTGGTGATGTTGATTGGCCTTACAGCAAAAAACGCCATCCTCATTGTTGAGTTTGCCAAGATGCTCTATGAACAAGGCAAGCCTTTGTTTGAGTCGGCACTGGAAGCTGCCAAACTCCGCCTCCGGCCCATCCTGATGACTTCGTTTGCTTTCATGTTAGGCGTAGTTCCCCTTTTGACCGCTTCAGGTGCAGGTGCCGAGGCGCGAAAAGTAATGGGTATGGCCGTATTTAGTGGTACACTCATCGCCACGATTATCGGAGTAATTGTTGTGCCGGGTTTGTTCGTGTTGATCGAAAGCATTGGTGCGAAAAAGAAACCTGCAAATCCAGATTCATCTGTTTCACCATCTGAACCGGCTCATTGATATGAAAAAAACAATTTTCACCGGAGCACTACTGCTGGTACTCGCCGGATGTGCAGTAGGACCAAAATACCAAAGGCCGGAAACCAAAAAACCCGAAGCCTATGTTCAAACGGCTTCCCGCACCGATTCCATAACAAATATGAAATGGTGGGAGGTATACCAGGATACTGTGCTTCAGACGCTTATTAAAATAGCCGTCGATTCAAACCTTGATTTAAAAACGGCCATTGCCAGGGTGGAAGAATCAAAAGCCATTTTAGGTTTCAACAAAGCGAACCTGTGGCCTTCGATCGAATATTCAGGACGTGCCCGCGCCACGGATTTTCGCGCCACCTCGGAACAGGCCGGTGTCGCATTTCCAACAAACTCTTTTTCGGCTTTAGGAAATGTTTATTGGGAAATTGACTTGTGGGGAAAACTCCGTCATGCAAACCGGGCGGCCTATGCAGAATTACTTGCTTCTGAAGAAGACCAAAAATCTGTTTACATCAGCCTGGTGGCGCAGGTGGCCGAGTTATATTTTCAACTCCGCGGACTGGATGAACGACTGGAGATCACCCGGAGAACGAATGCAACCCGTCGTGAGTACCTTCGCATCATCACGTTACGATTTGATCGGGGTGAAGTCTCTGAACTTGATAAGTTGCAAGCCGAACAAATTGCCGCTTCCTCCGAGGCTGACTTATATAGTCTTGAGCGGGCCATCATCATCACGGAAAACGCCATCAATATTTTGTTGGGTCAGACCTATGCACCGGTCACGCGCGGCCTTCAGAATGATCAGCAACAACTGCCGCTCGACATTCCAACCGGCCTTCCCTCTGCGTTGCTTGAACGCCGGCCAGACATTCGTTTTGCAGAGCAGAAATTAGTTGCCCAAACAGAACGCGTAGGTATAGCGGTTGCCCTGCGCTTTCCGTCGCTTAGCCTCACCGGTTTTCTTGGTGTTGCCAGTCCTGATATTTCGAATCTATTCCAATCGGATGCGTTCGTCGGATCAATTACCGGCCAGCTAACAGGTCCCCTTTTTCAATTTGGACAAAACAAACGCAGGGTAGAAGCTGAGCGGGAGGTAGCTAAACAGTTTGGTTATCAATATGAACTAACGGTATTAAATGCCTTTGCTGAAGTAGAGAACTCGCTGGCAGAAATACGCACCTACGGGAATGAATTTACGGCACGCCAGACACAGGTAGCGGCGACAGAAAAATCACTTATGCTTTCGAAGGCACTATACGACAACGGATATACTTCCTTCCTGCAGGTATTGGATGCCGAACGGGAGTTGTACAATTCACAATTTGAAAAATCGATTGCCCTGCAGAGTCAACTCATTTCGACAGTGAGGTTGTACAAAGCGCTGGGCGGAGGATGGTAACTCATTGTGAACTGGGTAGACGCGCTTTAGAATGCAGGATTCCGGATCATCAATAAGGTGTTCGCGGAATTGTGGCGGCAACTATTGAATTTTGATAAATCATGGCCGATAAATTCCGGAACAAATACAGAATTTCCTCAACCCGTCTACAAAATTGGAACTACGGATGGGACGCCGCCTGTTTTGTCACGATCTGTACCAAAGACCGGGTTTGTTATTTCGGCAATGTGGCGATCACACCCACCGAACCAACCATCACCATCCGGATAACAACGTTTTCAAAACCAGGGAAAAAATAACCTGTCATCCATCATCGGTTCATACAAATCGGCCGTGACCAAACATTGCAACCGTTTGGATTTCAATTTTGCCTGGCAACCACGTTTTCACGATCACATTATCCGCGATGAGACATCGTTTCAAAATATTTCCACCTATATTCAAAATAATCCATCGAAATGGTCAATGGATAAATTCTACATTTGATACGTTACCTACAGCTCCAGAAATTCTGTTATATATGTAATCGTTTCGATTCTGGTACACCAATGGATAACGACGATCAACATCCAATTTCATCAGAATGAAAACCATTCCTGTCAGACGAATTAAAAAACCCGAAAAAGAAACGGAACTTTCGGAAGGCTTCCGGATTCGAAGGATTGAAGATGTACTGTCTGGCCAGGACATGATACAAGACATACATCGACACGATTTTTTTTTCATCCTGGCGCTTGAAAGGGGTAATGGTGAGCATGTCATCGATTTTACACCCTATAAAATTGAGGATCACTCTGTTTTCTTCATGCGCCCCGGACAGGCTCATCAGCTTGCGTTAAAAAAAAATGCCAGAGGCTACCTGATCGAATTTACTGCCGATTTTTATTATCCTAACGATGAGGCGTCAAAGCACCTGTTGCGCAAGGCAAGTAATAAAAACCTTTGTCGGCTTAACGCAAACAACTTTAAAAGACTGTTGTCCCTGCTCACAGAAATTTACCAGGAATACAAAGACAGAAAGGAAGCCTATCAGGAAGTCATCAAAGCCAACCTGAAAATTTTCTTTATCGAACTCGTTAGGCAACGACAACAATCAATAGATGCCGCTCGAAATAAAAAACAAAATACACAGGAACGCCTTGAGGATTTCTTAGAACTGCTGGAAACTCACGTTGCGAAGCATAAACAAGTCAGCGAGTATGCAGCCATGCTGAATCTTTCCTCCTATCAACTCAATGCTATTACCCGCGCGAACCTTGGCAAAAACTCTTCGGAAGTAATCAATGAATACATCATCCTCGAATCGAAGCGATACCTTTTGGCAACACCGAACCAGGTCAAGGAGATAGCCTATCACCTCGGGTACGATGATGTGTCCTATTTTATCCGGTTCTTCAAAAAGCACACAGGTTATTCGCCGGAAGCATTCAGACAAAAATTCAAATAAGTCCTGTTCAACTTCATTGTTGTCCTACTATTCGAATGACGGCCAACCGTACTTTTGCGTATAACAAATTAATATTCAAACTAACTTGTATGAAAACAAAAGCTAAGTTCATCGCATCCTTAAAAATCTGGGTTGTAATCTATCCCGCGTTAACGTTTTTTCTCTACGCATTCGCAGAACAACTGTCGCTCATGCCCTTATACCTGAGAACACTAGTAATGACCGCCTCGCTGGTTCCGTTGATCGTATTTTTCGGCGTGCCATTTGTTGACTTCATCGTTCGCCAGTTGTCGTCCGAGAAACAACGCAACACATAAGTTGAATTCATTTTCTGTTGCAGAATGCTCTAAACACAGTTACCATTTCAGTCTTTTTTAACAATATGTATCATGATACAAACCAATTCTTTTGACGTAATCATTGTAGGGGGGAGTTATTCCGGATTGGCAGCGGGTATGGCATTAGGCCGGGCGCTTCGACGGGTTCTCATCATTGACAGCGGGAAGCCCTGCAACCGCCAAACCCCTCATTCACACAACTTCCTCACGCACGACGGAAAAACTCCAAAAGAAATTGCCTTGCTTGCCCGGCAACAGGTTGAGCAGTACGACACGGTAAAATTTCTCAATGGGTTGGCAACAACAGGTGATAAAAATAAAAACGGCTTTGAAATCAAAACTGACTCAGGAGAAATCTTCCATGCAAAAAAATTAGTCTTCGCCACAGGCATCCGGGATATTATCCCTGACCTTGATGGGTATGCCGCGTGTTGGGGCATTTCGGTTCTTCATTGTCCTTATTGTCATGGTTACGAAGTCAGAGACGAAAAGACCGGCATCCTCGGCAATGGAGAATATGGCTTTGAGTTCTCCGCACTTATTTCCAACTGGACGAAAGACCTGACGCTCTACACAAATGGAAAATCAACATTAACAAGCGAACAGGCCGAAAAACTTGCAAAGCATAACATCAGCATTGTCGAAAATGAAGTTGAAAAGTTGGAGCACACCGACGGGCATCTTCAAAACATCATTTTCAAAGACGGTACAAGTAACCCGATAAAAGCAATCTATTCACGCAGTCCTTTTGAACAACATTGTTCAATTCCCGAAACACTGGGCTGCGAATTGACCGAGGACGGCTACATCAAGATTGACCCGATGCAGAAGACAACTGTTCCCGGCATTTTTGCCTGCGGGGACAACGCGACGCGTATGCGCACCGTTTCCAACGCCGTATCTATGGGCACAACGGCCGGTGCAATGATAAATAAAGAAATTGTGCTGGAAGAGTTTTAAA
>DASUGQ010000050.1:0-3556 GCA_036273935.1 Cyclobacteriaceae bacterium
CTTTCCAGCGTTGCAATGTTATGCTTCAATGCATTCTCTACAAGCAGTTGAAGGGAGATGGGAAGTATAACATATTCGGCCGGGCTTTCAATCCGGATTTCCATCTCCACTTTACCGGCGTCGCGAATTTCCTGGAGAAAGAAATGATCTTTCACGAAGGCGAGTTCGTCCGACAGGCTTACCCATTGCCGGTCGGAATATTCAAGGATGTACCGGTAGGTGGCTGCAAGCTTTGATATAAACTGATCGGATATGAGAGCGTCTTTAGGGATCAGCCCCGACAGGGTATTGAGACAATTGAACAGGAAATGTGGGTTCACCTGGTTTTTCAATGTCTCATAGCGAAAAATAAGTTTCTCCTCGCGCAATTGTCGTTCCCTGTCGAGGGCATTTGTCCATTCAAGATAAAAAAATCCTGCGGAGGCGGCACCCAACGCAATGATCCAGGAAATGAGGAACATCTTCCAGTCCGGTGAAAGTGAGAAGGAGCCGCCGCTGAAAAGCCCCGGGGGGTCCATGGTAAACAGGGCGAACGCACTTGTAATAAGGAAGATAATAACAAAGAAAAGTGACAACCTCACGATCATGACTTTTCTATAATCCGCATGATGAGTACCCAGGCGACGTGGAAACAACTTACGGGCGATCACCATAAAAATTTCAAGCTGAACGAAGACGAGAACAAGTGTGGGCCAGAGTTCTATTGTGAGGTGTCCGCTCCAAAGGAAATTAAAGAAGAGGGTGATCGCCACGCCGCTCAACAGGATACGGAGGTGGTAAGTAACGACCTTAATCAAAACCCCGTGGCGAGTTGAGGCGCGCTGTGGTGTTCCGTCTCTATTGTTTTTCGACAATAATTTCTCGGCGTGCATCGAGTAGCTGTTCATCTTTCATGCCGTTTAAATTCATTTTCATAACCACGTCTTCATACAAGACCGCGTGTTCAATTTGCTTGTCTTTCAAAGATATCCAGACTTCACCCCAGTAGTGACTGCGACCCCGGAGTTTTAACTGTTCCGTATCGACTACCAGCGGGTTGTCAAATGCGCGGAACTCGATCAGGAGACAATACTCTTCGTTCATTTTCGATATGCCTGTCCAGATGATTTGAAAATCTCTGTTTTCGAAGGTTCCTTCGCCGGCAAGCGGTACTGCACCGTTAATGTTCGTTGGCCGGTACGATTTATTCAGTTGCAATGAATCAAAGTACGACCACGCTACAATTTCGAGTGTGAGCACATCCCATACAAGATTTTTTGCCTGAAAGCTTCCCGGAGGAAAAGAAGGAAACGCTGCGGCGTCCATGAGATTCGATTGTGGCGAATAGATAAAATTCTCCATGTAATCCTGTGGCGCCCAGTCGAGGAACAAGCCCTCGCGGGTAGATGCCGAGGCAATTTGCACATGATTCCATCGTACGTCACCGTTCTGATATCCGCGTGTGTATTCCCCCTCGACGCGTGTTTTGTTGATGAAGTTCCCGAAAATATCAAGATTGATATAATCGGAGGTAACAAGGTAACGCTGTGGTGTCGGTTCGCTTAACTTCAGGTCGGGTAAATGGTCAAGATATTTGGCCAGTGACGCATCGGTTTGCGCGATGACCGGCACGACTGCCGCCAATGGAAGCAAAAAGATCAATACTGCATTTCTCATCATTTTTTTTTGCAGCAAGGTTGACAACATCTGCAATGAAGCAAAAAGAATGTTGCTAAGTCGGGAATTCGGGGTATTGAGCCGGGAAGGCGAGGAGCTGGATGGATCAACGTCGTGGCCTGTCCTGGTCTGTTTGCTCTTTCTGCGTTCATGGTGGGCAGCGGGGTAAGGAGATCAGCACACGTTTGATTATGGGGCTTGAGTGAAAAATATTTTCAGGCTGCTCGCGCAAAATTTTGTTCAGTTTGTAATGATCTCTTTTGCAATTCCAGCGCCCCATTTCCTGATACATGATGCGAGATGGCTAGAAGAGTACAAATATAAAATCACGCTCAGCCGGGATTTGTTCATGATCGAGGGAGCTTTGCCGTTGGGCCATTGCGTTGATAACGATCAGTTACCAGGCCATCAGCGCGGCGCTGGCCAACCCCACACAAAGATTGAGCGCAGGGTAGGTGGAACATTATTGTAACTGGCGCTTCACACCTTCAATCGATGACCAGCGAGAATCAAGACCGCGCCCATGATTCCCTTGCCGCAGTTCACGACGCAAGAATGGTTTGTTGAACCACGGTGCCCTGATTTTTGGCACGCGGGTCAGTCCTTTCGACCATCGTTATCGATTGAAATGGATATTAGGCATAGGTTATCTAACAGGAAATGATTAGCTTTATTTAAGCCTGAAATCAGTTCGGCAAGGTACAATTAAACCCCACCGCTATGAACTTTAAGCCCGAATTCGAAAAAAAGAATCTGCACGAGGCAAATTATGAGTTGATCAAGAAATACATGGTCCCCCTGAATCGAATGATAACTTTTAGGACGGACCAAAGTATACAGGAGGCTATTGCCATCATTCTGGAGAAAAAAATTTCAGGCGCCCCTGTATTGAATGAACAGCGTCAGTTGGTGGGTAATCTTTCGGAAAAAGACTGTCTTCGGATTATTGTCGACCAGGCCTACCATAATCTGCCGGTTGAAGGCAAGAAAGTTTCTGATTACATGTCAACCAAAGTCCTTACGTTTTCGCCTGCTACCAATGTGGTGGAGGCGGCTATTGAATTTCTCAATTCACCCATCCGCAGATATGCTGTCGTGGACAATGGGACTTTAATTGGCGAGATAAGCCGAAGGGAGATCCTTCGTGCTGCACAGAATATTAAATCAACCACCTGGTAAAATAAATATTGTTTACCGGCGCTGTCAGCTAGCCTTTCATCAAAAAAATATCAGCCATGGATACCAAAGCAGCATCAACAACCACGGGCCAAAATGCAGCTCAGCATGAAACAATTGAAAAATACATGGTCCCGCTGAGCAATATCGTAACCTTCAAACCGGATCAACCTATTCCGGAAGTTATCGCAACGATAATTAATAAAAAAATAGCAGGTGCGCCGGTGTTGGACGACCAAAACCGCCTGGTGGGCATGATATCAGAAAAAGATTGTCTGCGACTCATCGTGGATCAGGCCTATTATAACATGCCGGCCGAAACAAGAAAGGTTTCGGATTACATGACACCCAAGGTGCAAACCCTGTCGCCGAAGACCACCATCCTGGAGGCGGCCGTCGAATTTTTGAATTCACCAATCCGAAGATTTCCAGTGGTGGAGAATGGCATGATCATCGGACAAGTCAGCCGAAGACATATTTTACGAGCAGCTCAAGATCTGCAGTCTGCTGCCCGATAGGATTAAAATCCTATTCCAAAACCTGCTTCAGCTTCCCAACTCAGGCATGACCTATATCGCTAATGATATCACCCTCTTCGTTTTCCATTCCGTCAAGTCTTTAATGTAAAAGAGCATAGCGGGAAGCAAAGCAACTTCAAAGAAATGCACGATTCTGGTGGCATTTACGTTTTTGCTACATACATTTATCTCACTACATTTACAAT
>DASUGQ010000051.1:0-15183 GCA_036273935.1 Cyclobacteriaceae bacterium
AATCAAAATAATAGTCAGGTAAAGATGACTACTCTTGAAACGAACCTGCATCACGGTACAGATTGTCCGGGACAAGACATTCTTAAACTCCTTTCCGGAAAATGGAAGCCGCAGATCATGCGACTGGCATCAAAAGACAAACTACGCTTCAACACTTTGTTGCGTCAATTACCAGGATCCAATAAACAGACACTAACGGTTGCGCTGCGCGAACTTGAAGAAGCCAGGGTTCTTTTGCGGACCGTTGTAAAAGAAAAGCCTCTTCATATTGAATATACGCTCACCGAGCGAGGGAAGTCCATGATCGATGTTTACCGGGTCGCTGCTGCGATCGCAAAGAAAAGTGAGGGCATCCGCGAATAAAAGATTAAAATAAAATACTCTGCGATAATTACATCTCTGCAAACTGACAGGCTTCTCTTCAATGTGCTGCTGGCTTTGACTCTGGGCTCGCCGTGACTTACGCTAGTCGAGTCTTTGGATCATGGCGAAAGATCTTCAATGCATCAAGTCCGTCTTTGGTGGCGATGATTCAGCCAAATTCGCTTTCATCGTTAAAAAAATAAAATCAGAAGGAAGAGAATAACTAATATCATCACCTCTGTGAATTGTAATCCCTCTTTAAAGCCAGAGAATTTGAGCGCAGGAACTTTCAGCTGAGCGATCATACAAAATTCTCATTTTTAATATGGTCGATTCTAACAGGGAACTAAAGCAATTTGTTTTCAATGTTAATCCAACGACCCAATGCTGAATTCGTAATACTTAAGCTCTGGCATTGATAGCCTGTATTTTTGTTATAACTATGTACTTTTATTGCACCGATCAAATATTAACTAATTATGTCCCACGACAAGATCTTAAGCCTGGACATTGGCGGCTCATCGATCAAGGCAACCGTCTTAAACGAGGAAGGTGAACTCTTGCAAGACTACGCAAAAGTGAAGACACCGCGGCCGGCTTCTCCGGAAAATGTGCTGGAGGCGATCAAGACGTTGGTGAGCGGGTTTCAAAACTACCACAAGATATCGGCCGGGTTTCCTGGCTTTGTAAAAAAGGGCATCGTGTACACCGCGCCGAACTTGGGAACCGATTCATGGAGGAATGTCAATTTGAACTTGCTTATCCGGAACGCACTGCAAAAGCCGGTTCGTGTCATCAATGATGCTGACATGCAGGGACTGGCCGTTGTGAAGGGAACGGGACTGGAGATGGTGATCACCCTTGGAACGGGATTTGGAACGGCCTTGCTACTGGATGGAAATCTTCTCCCCCACGTGGAACTGGCCCATCATCCCATCACAAAAAAGCATACCTACGATACCTACGTTGGCGACGACGCGCTGGAAGGAGAGGGCAAGGATAAGTGGAATAAGCGGATGAAGAAGGTAATAGGAATTTTGAAAACCGTATTCAACTATGATCACCTCTACATCGGCGGGGGAAATGCCAGTAAAATAAATTTCGAGCTGGACGAAAACATAGAAATCATTACTAATAAAGAGGGCATAAAAGGCGGCGCCCGCCTGTGGGAGCTGGATGAAAATTTGTTTATGAAATATCATCAACACTAAATGCGGCGAGTGGCTCGCGTCGGCCTCATAGTCTCGGATAAACGACTAATTACTTTACTTCAAAGGGCTCGAGACGTAATCTTCCTCCTTGAGTGAAGGCATTCTTGACGGTTGTATTTGCATTTCTTCAAGCAATACTGACTCGGGTGCAATTACAGATGTCAGGCGTGCACCGAGATTATAGCCACCGCCGCCGAGATTGTAGGCGTGGTATTGGTCAGAAGCCCCCAGTATGTGTTTGAGTATTTTCAAATTTGCTTGATTCATAATGGCATTTTTTTGCCGTTGTTCTCTACCATCAGTGAGAGATACTTTGTAAACATCCAGCATGCCCATACCCATCCCTAGCGTAGATACATTTCGCACAATGATGGCATAATCGAGTCCGTCCCTTTTTGCCTGAGCAATTAATTTTTCTTTAAGCACTGCCTCTGAATCTTTCTGCGCAATGGTTACTTCAATGACTCCGGGACCCGAGCTAAATCCATTTGCTTTTTGGGTTGGCTGGGTAATCGTGCGATCGTTTAAAAGATTTTTCAGAATGCCTTTGTCGACGACAAGAAGTTCGTCCGGTGGTATCATTCCTTCTGCGTCAATTTCAAAACTGCCGAGCAAGTCCGTACCATTGAACGATTTGAGTTTTGGCTTCAGCTTGACAGAGACCGACTCATGCAAAATGGGTTTACCGATCTTGCCGTCCATCGAAGTCACTCCTTCATTAAACTGAAAACCGGTAAGCCTGGAAATGTTATGATTTGCTCTAAGGCTCTCCCGGCCATCGAAGAGTACGCTGGAAAATACGCTTGCGACTGCAGAACCGATAAGCAACACAGGTCCCGTATATTCATCGTCAAACTTTGGCGTTGTTGAATCCGCTTCTATTTTGGCGATCATATCGGTTATTTCAGTTGCCAATTGCTGGTCCGGTGGCAGTTGCGCCGGCGTCGATGCGTAATGAACGACCTGATCCATGCTGAATTCCCCGTTGTTGTTTTTGCTTTGCCCCAGTGCCATGAAAGTAACGACACGAAACGGCACCTTGACCACCGTGCCCTCGCTGCTGACCAGGTAGTTGTGTCCCTCAGAGTATTGGATGACAACGCCTGAGTTTACAATGGAAGAATGATGGAGGAACAATGCAGATAAGGTCCTTGCTTTTTCCTCCCACGCCGCTCTATCGAATGCATAAGGTGTGACTGAGGAAATGAACTTGACGGGTTCACTTTTGGTAAACGACCGATGCGGTATATCGGCAAGGACCTTTCCGCTTTCTTTCACAGTTTCCTTATGTTCTGCAAAATGTCTTGTTGCATCGCGATAGACATTGTCAGTCGTTGACCACAGTCCGCGCCTGATGCCGTAATAATCGTCATCCAGTGGCAGACCGATGTCAAAGGGTGTTGCCGCACTGAAGAGATTATCATCGAGGCTTTCATCATTGAATGTGTAGTCCCCTACAAGCACACGTGTGGTCGTTTTGAATCGCTGCGGATTTTCCGCCGATTGAGTAAGTGAACCAAGATTGGCGACCACTGAATAGGTCTTTTGGTCCAATACTCCATACATTATGAAAAAAGGTTTATCAAAATTGGGCAAGAACAAGTCGGTCATGTTTCTATTGAGCTCGTCCTGCATAGCCTTTAAGATGATGTCATCGCCCGGCAACTTTTGCGCCAGGATAGGAAATGTCATCATTTGTGACAACAAAATAATTAGGGTAATTCGAATGAATATTTTCATGCACTAAATTTTAAAAGTAAAACTCCATGTTGAGAACTCACGATGTTTAATTGCCGGCAGGCTTTTGCAGGATTGGTTTCTCCACCTGGCTTGTTGCTTTTTTCTGAGTCTCGATGCGCTTTACAAACAATGAAGGAGAAACTGCAGTTACTGGGATATAACCTGATTCTGCTCCGCAAAATCCCGTGAACACCTCGCTTTTGTCGTCAGCGGCGGCGATCTCGGCAAACATAGCCAATGGGGTTCCGATGAGGTCGACGCCGCGCACTAATTCATCAGGGCGACCATCGACATAGATTCTGAAAACTTCAGTTGGGAAAATATTGAAGGCATTTGGCATATATCGCTCCGTTGTAGTAAAGCCTCCAACAACGTCCATGAATAAGTAGCCGTATTTTTTTTTCTGCTTTTTGCATTCGGTAATCAACATTTTCCGCAATTCATTCATAGGCACAACCTTATCATTTTTTATGATCAGGTTAGATTGTCGGGACACAGTCTCAGCACCAGCCTGTGCGCGACCGTGGCCATTGGAGTTGCTTAGATTCTCGATTGGTGTGCGTGACATCAGGAAGGTTTTTAATATGCCGTTCTTCACGACCTCCACTTTCTGTCCTTTAATTCCCTCGTCGTCATACAAATAATATCCATTCAATGCCTGGCCGTTAAAGTAGGCTTGCGTTGGGTCAAAGATTACACTCAACGACTTCGGCAATACTTCTTCTTTAATTTTTCCCTTGAATGTCTGCCCATCGTTGTTGTCTTTCAACCGATGGCCCTCCACGCGGTGGCCAAAAATTTCGTGAAAGAACACACCTGCAGCATGTGAATAAAGAATAGCCGGGCCGGTATAAGGTTCCGCCAATGGTGCTTTGCGAAGAAGGTTCAGCTTTTCGATCATCTTGCTTACATCCTGAAGAATTTCTTCGTCGGTCGGAAGATTGGCAGGATCAAAGGCGAAATACGATTTGTGCAACCCCACTACATCGCCGTCATCGGCGCGGATGGAAGCCCGAATGGTGAGGTGTGCGTACGTACGGTTTTGGGCTATGCGGGTTCCTTCGGACGAAACAAAGTATTTTCGTTCCGTACCTGCGTCGAGACTGGCGTCGCCGTCAACGAGGTCAGGATTGTTCAGAAACGGTGTGCTGATTTTTTTTATTCGGGCTGTCCATTCCTTTTCATTATAAAACCTGGTGAATTCTGGCAAGGGTGGATCAACATGCGTGGCTGCAACTTCTCTAGAGAAGTCGTTGATGGGAATGGTTGATGTAGTCGTTGTATGTTGTAAATTCTTTAATGTCTTGAACATTTCAAGCGACTGTCGGTAGGAACCCTGGGTGACTTGCCAGAGCATAAATTGAATGGCCTCAGGCCGATTGTCCCAGGGTAACTCCACTGGCATTCCAAATCCTCTTCCCCGAGGCATTTGAAACGGTACATTGAACCCGTCAAAATTATCCATGGAATGGGAGCTGTCGAAATTGTAGTCCCCGACTTTGACATCAGCGACAAGCACCCGTGAGCGATCCGTACTGGATGTTACGAGGCTGCCAAATGAAGAACCTACATTTGCGGAATAGGTATCACTGACCCGATAAGAAAGGAAATAAGGCGGCTGCTTGGCTTTACTAAATTCGCTTAGTTCCCTTTTCAGTTCGGTTTCCATGATTGACAGGAAATCATCATCCTGTTCCAATTGTGCTAAAAGCGTATGCCCGAAAAGTGTCAGGGCAGATAGAAAAAAGATGCGCATGTCTGTAATTCTTAACGGATTGTTGCCAACCTTAACCCCAAATATATGATTTTGTCACGTTCTTAAGCATCAAACGATCTTTTTTAATCATTCTTGTTTCACCACGGATCTTGTTAATCCCTTGATTCAGGGATATTGAATTTCTTAAGGTCCTCATCGTTCCGCGGCTTTGAACATTTGGAATGCCTTCTCCGAACGAGACGAAAACGAAGTTATACCCGGCTGGAGGATAACAATTTGTTTTATTGAGTTCACAGAACAATTCCGTTGAGATTACCTGTCTGCGGTTCGGAGCCTTAGCTCCAGGTTAACGATAATATGAGTCAGTGAGTCGACTGCGTATGTCCCGTGAAACGCGAACCATCACGACACGCAATGCAGGGACATTAGTCGATGTGCGAGGCAGAACACGTGTCAGGTGGTAACACACACGCTCTTTGGATATCGATTTTGTTCCAACTTCCTCCAGATAAGTTGGTACAGGCACTCGCGCCTTATGGCCAACAAAGGAAAAGAAGGAAGCTCAATCTTGGGGAGCTTACTGGAACGGTCGTAGAGGCTAGTCCTTCATTCATGAGTTTTCCTACAGTTCCCTCAACCACACCTCGCGGTAATACACCTCCGCGTATTCGGATTGAAGTAAAATCTTTCCGCCCACGAGGCTTGCGTTCTCTCCGTAGTTTACCACCACGCCATTCACTACATGTACACACTTGCCGTTGAAGGAGATCACTTCCACGGTGTTCCACTCACCCGTGGGCCTCTCAGCGTCTTTTGGTTTCGTGATGCGTCTCGATCGTGTCGGCGAATTCTGTTTGCCATCCACCTGGATCGTGCTGTATCCAACCAACCAGAAGTCACCCACATCTCCTTCCTGGATCTGGCACTCGATCGACTGGGGCCACACATGATCAGGCTCGTCGGCAGGCACATTATAGCAGATGCCGCTGTCGCGCTTCACGGTGTCGCGCGGGGGCCAGCGTTTCTCACCCCACTTGAATTGCAACTTCAAATGATAGTTGTCGAAACTCTTCTCCGTCATCAGGTAGCCAACTTCTTTGCCCGTGTCGTGGAGCACACCGCCGGGTTCCATGGTGAAGATGTGATCGGGGTCGTTGTTCTTTCCTTTGGAATCGACGAACGTATACCAACCGGTAAAGTCTTTTCCGTTGAGCAATTGAACAAATGATTTGTCCACCGGTACGGGCTGCACGTTCTTCACGAGGAACACATAATCATTGTAATCTCCGTTGGAGGCTTCTTCCATACACACGAGGTAGCTGTTACTTATTGACGCTCCGTTGTTATCCTTCACGGGGAAGATCCGCACGGCATGTGAAACGTGTTTCGGTTGAAGCAACATGTTCCAGACATCCTCGGAATAAACCGTATGCGTGGGACTGATGGCGTAAAACCCAAACGACTCATTCCCCGGATCAAAAGACGTTTGACCTGACGCGATATCTGGAAATAACATCTGGTGCTGCGGATAACGATCGGCCTCGGCAAGAATACCTGCCTGGTGGTGAAAGGGTCCGGTCCTCGTGTTGGTGTAGTAGCCAAAGTTGAGTGCAAAGTCCGGCGAGTACCGTGCCACGGGGATCATCTCCACGGAACCACTACCTGCTTTCCGGAACAAGGCCGGAGCCAGTTCTTCACCCTGTAGGGCGGGCAGGGTGTTGTTGGGAAGTGTAGTCCAACCCAGGTCGATCACATAACCCAACGCCTGAACGATTTGAGCAAGGGGAGCCTCGTTTTCGCCTTCGAGTCCCTTTGTGCTCAGGCCGGTAAGAGAGATTGTTACATCGGTGCCCTTCAGGCTCACGCTTGCCTTCGCCAGCCCGACAAACGTTTCTACAGGCATGAACACGACGATCAATTGAAGGGGGTCCTTCTTGTTCGATCGATTCGGTGCCGACAAAGTCACCTTAAAAAAGCCAGCGTCCTTGCCCGACAGTCGGATGTCTTGCGGCTTTGCCTTAGTATTAGGAGCCATGATCAGGGTAGTATCCAGCCGGCTTGCCATGCCTTTGATCGCAGAGAGAATGACACTGGATTTTGATACCGATTTGGTTTGGGCGATGCCGACCGTTGCAATCAGGATCAACAGCGCGCCAGGGATTAGTTTTTTCATGCCAGGGATTTATGGATCGGAAGGTTGTGAATTAGTTTGAGATGATTGTCCTGCAGCAACCGGTTTTATTATTGAGGCAGGGACACGCCTCGGAGATAACACAGAGACAGATGAAGACCAGGCCAGGCAGAATGACAGTGGAGCGGGTGCGGCTATATCAACAAATTAATCAGGGCAATCTTATCATGAGGCTAATCGGAAAAAGAAGTTGAACGAGATTAATCACCTGCCCGATTTGAGCATCATTGAATTTCCATCGGACACGCGCTGGGGGAGAAAGCCGTTGCAACCCACATGGGCACATCCATTTCTACAGTAATCAGGCAATAGCAGTGAGGAGATGGAATTAACGATCGGTCTTCCTCCTGGTCAAAGGGGCGAAGGTTTAAATAGATTTCACCCTCGTCAAGGTATCCTGATACCTGGATAACATTCTTAAGATCCTGTCCCATCAGTTGGGTTGCCTTGCCAATATGCGGGAAGGCATCCAGCTCTATAAAAGATGTGCCGGAACAGCAACTTGACATAACGACCCTTCCGTGAAAACACGTTTTTCTTTTTTGGTCGGAGTCACAACCTGAAAAGGTTAACCACAGGAGGCCGATGACGCATAATTGCTTTATCATATTATTCATTAGACACTTAATGGGGTAAAAGGTTGGAGGGTTGAGTTGGAGTTATTATTAGATGATTCGGGTTGATTACAAAAGTCCCATCGCATCCTTTAATTCTATGAAGGGTATCAATGGCGCGGTGGTCCCTTTAGATTAAGGGCGCGGGAAGGGTTAGCAGCGTATCGGTTCAGCAACCTCGAACAGTCGGGGAGCGGGAATGCCCATAAAGTGTGCGCGAAGAATCGGCCAACAACTTTCTCCCTCTCTTTATTGTTATCGTTACAACAGCTTATGCTGGAAGATCGCTTGTCACCTAAAACACTAACTATATGTTCGTACCCATCACATCAGAAATTACTATCGAAAGGGGAATGGTGTTGAAGGAAATCGCCACCGGACACCTTTTCGAAGTCGGAGCGCGCTTGAACAATAGCGAAGAAACCTGGGGAGACGACCCTTGGGAACTAACTGAAATTCATTCCGGAAATCATGAGCCAACGGTAGTGGCGTTGGGGTACCTGGAGCTGGCGGAGAAATTTTTCGCTGAGGTAGAGGACTGAGCGGTGCTGGATGTAGAGCGCAGGTTCAGACCAATGAAGAGCGTCATTCATGGACACGTCTCACTAAATAACAATCCGCTACATTCGAAGGTCTCCCTTCTCCTCGAGGAGAAGGGCCGGGATGAGGTGAAGATGAAGCCGCATCGTCTCTGAGTTCCTTCGAAACAATTATGCTCTCCGTAGTCGCTTGCACTGCGCTTCCACGAGATCCTTCGTCCACGCAACCATGCGCACATCCCCTCCCCGATAGCTACTCGGGACAGGCTGGATGACAGCCCAGAAGGGGGTGTATGAACTTTCTTAATACCACAACCCATCAGGGCAATCCTTAAATCAGTTTAATCGTGGTTCAGACTGCTTCCGGGCCGTCGTCTGCATGCGTGTCGTGATCGTTCGCACTTCATAGAACATATGCAGTCGCCACACTGACCTACCTTTACAGGAAATCCCTACAAGATTGATAATTTGGCCCTTGCACCAACCTCCTATGCAGCTAACGTAATCAGGGCAATCCTTAAATCAGGCTAATCGTGGTTCAGACCAATGAAAAGCGTCATTCATAGAGCCATCTTAATAAAAAATGAACCGCTACATTCGAAGGTCTCCCTTCTCCTCGAGGAGAAGGGCCGGGGATGAGGTGAGGGAGAGACGCTTCGCATGAACTTTTGTAAATACTACAAAACCATCAGGGCAATCCTTAAATCAGTTTAATCGCGGTTCAGACTAAATAGCCCTATGCCTTCCCAGGGAGAAGATCCTTCCGCAACGGCTGGTAGTAAGGTGCTGTTTGAAAACTTCAAACTTCAACCGTTACCCTCAAGAACGTAGCTGGAATGAAAGTACTACTTGTCGTCTCGCTCTTATTTTCACGGACAAACAACTCTTCCAAATCGCGTTGCAGTTCAATGGCCTTGCCGTTCTTTTCTGCCGCATCAAATGCATTCATGGTGGGGCCGTAGTAGTTTTTGAAACGGTCTACAAACTCCTGGGGTGAATAAGGTGCAATAAAATGATAGGTGTCTCTGGTAAATGTGATGTTTTCCCTGGGGACACCTACACTGCCGAAGCGTTCAATGACATGACTCTCTACACCCCACAACATCGGACTTACAAATCCTTCAGGTGGTGGGGGCATATAGGCGGAGCTGATCTTCAATATCTGCGCTACCAATGTTGGGTCGCCGGGAATCCAATTGCCCATAATAATCCGTCCGCCTTTTCGCGTCACCCGCGTCATTTCCTTTGCTACGTCAAAAGGTTTGGGTGCGAACATTGCGCCAAATATGCTTACCGTTAAATCAAAGGTACCATCTTCCAGGGTTTGTAAATCACTGGCGTCACCTTCCTGGAAGGCGATATTGGTTAGTGCTTCGGATTTTGCCCGAATGTTTCCGGCCTCAACAAGGTTGCTCGCGATGTCAACGCCAAGAACATTAGCGCCAAGCTTTGCAGCGGGTATCGCGGTAGTGCCATTCCCACAACCGAGGTCGAGAACATTGAGGTCCTTTGTTATTCCCAGTGTTTCCGCCAGCCTGGCGCCACTGATTTGCATGGTTTCGGCGATCCGGGTAAAATCGCCCTTCTCCCATAATTGCTTGTTAGGATTCATTCTTTTGATTGATTTAAGATTTGTGTAAGAAAAACCAGCGAACCTTTGCTAACAAAGCTTTTGCGGCAGGGTTCAAATTGGTGGTGTAACGGCTCATACGGAAACGGGGTTTGGAGATTAAGGGTCTACTTTGTGTCATCCAGGACAGAATGAACCTATGTGAAGTGAACGGTTCTACGAAATGGTTGTTAAAAAAGTATCGAGCGTCATTCATCTCATCCCCTGACGCCAAAGCAAAATGTGATGCGAATAAAAGTGTAAAAGGAAAAAATTAAATACGCATTTACATCATCCGACATCCTACGGCGCTGTCATTGGTAACTGGCTATTGATTATAAAAGTTTGTCATTAGAATTACCGTATCCCCGAGGCGGGTGGATAACGTCGAGGCGGAAGTGATAATCTCGTCGATCGCCGAAATTGAAGAAGATTCAATAAGATCCGGTAATCTCCCGCTTCCTGTTGAAGAGGCATCATGCACCAGGGCGAGGGAGCAGAGTATGGCGGTCACTATTCCGGCGAGCGTCAGGCCCAGGGAAAATTTCGAGCCGCTCTCACGTATGTGGTCGATTGCGATGGTGGTAAGGGGCGATTTCATTTTGCGTGCGATTATGTTGTAAATAACGTGGCTGCAGGCGCTCCCGACCATCGGAAAAAGGCTACTGCTGGACGCGAGTCGGTGAAACCGGAGTGGGAGTCGGCAAGATCTTTAGAATAACCAGAAATCCTTCGAGAACCCTTACCCGATCGATGCAACCTGCCGCAGGTGAGTAATGTCTTTCCAGGGACAATTATTTTTCCATTATTCCTGTAACCTTTTCTTTAAAAAAAGTATCCTATAAACATAATACCCCCCTGCCATGCTCAGAAACTTCCTGATCGTCACCTTCAGAAACCTCCGGAAAAATGGCTTCTACTCATTTATTAATATATCCGGACTCGCCATCGGCATTACCTGCTCGATCCTCATCCTCCTCTGGGTGGCCGATGAAACCTCCTTCGACAAATTCCTCCCCAAAGCCGACCGGTTGTACCAGGTGTGGGTGAATGCCGTTTTCGACGGTCGCATCAATTCCTGGACTTCCCTTCCTCTCCCCACCGCCGAGGCTATGAAACCCGCCGATGCCAACATCGTGCACGCCGTCGTTACCGACTGGGGTGGCGACCACCTCCTCGCCACGTCGGAAGATAAACGCATGAACAAGCGGGGCTTCAATGTTGGTGAAGAGTTCCTCGAAATGTTCCGGTTCCCGCTTATTCAGGGCAATGCCGAACAAGTGCTCGACGATGCCAGCAACATCGTCATCACCGAATCTACCGCGAAAGCGCTTTTCGGAGATGAAGATGCTGTGAACAAGATCATTCGTGTTGACAATCAATTCGACCTCAAAGTTGCGGGCATACTCAAAGACATTCCTTCCAATTCGTCGTTCAAGTTCGATTTTCTTTTGCCCTACAAGCATTGGCATAACACCAGCGAGTGGGTGAGAAACAATGAAACCAACTGGGGCAACTACTCCTTCCAGGTGTTCGTGGAGCTCAACGACGCGAAAAATAAAGCGTCGGTTGAAAACAGCATCCGCCACATGCTCGCCGACCATGGCGAGGACGAAGAAATAAAACACGAGTTCTTCCTTTACCCGCTTCTCCGCTGGAGATTGTATCATAGTTTCGAAAACGGTGTGGAGCAGGGCGGCATGAGTGACTATGTACAACTCTTCACCATCATCGCCGTGTTCATCATCGTGATTGCCTGCATCAACTTCATGAACCTCGCCACGGCAAGAAGCGAACGCAGGGCACGCGAAGTCGGCATCCGAAAAAGCGTTGGCTCACGGCGCCGCCAGCTCATCCTCCAGTTCATTGGTGAGTCGTTGATCATCACCTTTATTTCATTTGCCATTGCCGTTCTCGCTGCCGAGTTACTGTTGCCGTATTATAACACTCTTGTCGATAAAAAATTGTTCGTCAACTACGCCAGCATGGAGTTCTGGATATTTTCCCTGGGACTGATCGTCGTTACAGGTGCCATTGCAGGAAGCTATCCCGCCTTCTATTTGTCGGGTTTCCAACCGGTAAAAGTATTGAAAGGAAAACCAACGATCGGAAGGGGCGCCAGCCTCCCGCGCAAGATCCTGGTTACGCTCCAGTTTGGCTTTTCTATTTTCCTGATCATATCCATGTTTGTGATCTACAACCAGATTCAACTCGCCAGGGGCCGCGACATCGGCTACTCGCAGGAGAATCTTATCACCGTTCCGCTCAACAAGGACTATCACGACAACTTGCAACATCTGAAAACCGAGCTCCTTGCTTCCGGCGTTGTCGAGTCGTTGGTGCGTGCCAACAGTGCGATCACCGACATCAATTCCAATAATTTCGTGGGATGGCCCGGCAAACCCGAGGATCTGAAAGTGATCTTCACCACGATCGTGACGGACTACGACTGGGCCAGGACCATGGGTGTGAAAATGATTGAAGGCCGTGATTTTTCGGAAGACTTCAAATCCGACAGCATGGCCATCGTCGTCAACAAAGCAGCCATCAAGATCATGGGACTGAAAGATCCCATTGGCACGGAGCTGGACTTGTGGGGAAAGAAACGCAAGCTCATCGGCGTCTATGATGATGTGCTCATGGGATCGCCGTATGAAGAAGTGAAGCCGATGTTTGCCGTGCTCGACGACTGGTGGGGCTCCATCACCATCCGGCTAAAGGCCACTAACGATCTGCAAGGCTCTTTGAAGACTGTTGAAGATATCTTCAAAAAATACGGACCTGCTTATCCTTTCGAATACACTTTCGTGGATGTGGAGTTTCAGAAAAAATTCACCACCATTAACCTGACGAGCCGCCTGGCCAGCCTGTTTGCTATTCTCGCCATCGTGATCACGGGTCTTGGGTTGTTTGGCCTCGCCTCGTTCACTGCAGAGCAACGCACCAAAGAGATTGGCATCCGCAAAGTTCTTGGCGCGTCCGTATCCAGCCTCGTGAACCTGATCTCCCGGGACTTTTCCATACTGGTGATCATTGCCTTTGTGATCTGGGCACCGCTGTCGTGGTGGGCCATGAACAACTACCTTGAACGTTATACGATCCGAACAGAAATTGCCTGGTGGATATTCCCGGCTACGGGCGCCATTGCGCTGATCTTCGCCTTGCTGATCGTAAGCACCCAGGCATTGAGAGCGGCTCACGCGAATCCGGTGAATTCTTTGAGGAATGAATAAATGCCATTGTCGGGCTCATCATTCTTAAGGAGGGCGCGTGTGGTGACTGCGATACTTCACCTCATCCCTGCCTGCAGCAGAAAGTCTCCCGATAGCATGCGCCGAAGAATGCCCGCATCCGGAGAGTTGTAGCGGAAAGCCCTCCGATAAAGATCGGGACAGGTCCGTTATCAAGGAGGAATTTCTGAAGTTAGGTTTTTAGAGATGCCCTTAACGGTTAACTGATAACTTCCACCCGTATATTTGATTCTTTGACACATTCATGGATGCAAGGAAGGCATGGCTGGCCGCATTGATCGTTAGTTTATTTTTCTTTAAGAGTTTCTCGCAAACCATCGACGTTGCCATCAAACCGCTTGAGGATGCAGACTCCCTTTACATTAGAGGGTTCAGCAGGAAGAATGATGTGCGCATCTTTTATGGAGGCCAGGGAAACCGGTTAGTGCTGGGTTCGCTGCGGGATGGCTCACCTGATCTGGCCAAAAGCATTTACAACAACACCAATGATTTTCTCGGCGTCGGCCTCACTTACGGATGGCTGGACGGTGACCTGTCCTTTTCGCTACCCGGAACCACGTACCTGAACGAAGAACGGTCCAACCTCGATCAGTTCAAATTGTCAGGGAGCTATACGAGACGGAAGATAGCCTATCGCGCATACATGGCGGACAGCAAGGGCATGGTGATCTCCGGCAACAACGATGAATACGAGAGTACGCCTTCCCTCCATGAACTTCGCGTCGGCCTCCAGGCGACTTATATTTTTAATGAACAGCAATATTCTTATCGCGCTGCCCTCTATCAGGGCGAAATACAAATGAATACGGCCGGATCTTTTCTTCTTCGCATCGAGCCTTTCTATCGAAGCCTGGGAAAAAGCGGTGAGCCGATGGTCCCCGAACCGTATGACACGGAGGCAAGGTTTGGTGAGCAGGTGGGATTGACCTATGCGCGGGCGCCGGGATTTATTATCATGCCGGGGTATGGTGTAAATTTTGTTTTCAACGATTCCAAAATGTTTATCTCTCCCCTCCTATTGGCTGGCGCCGGCGCTGCCTTCAATAACTTCGAAGGTGCTAACGGAACAGGTACTCACTTCAATATGGAGTACCAGGCTTATTTTTTGTTGAACGCCGGGTACAATGGAAGCATGTTTTATTCACGCGTTCAATTTACCTATGCGGCTGGCTATTCTGTTATTCAACCCGCCTACCTGACCTCCACTGATCTCATCGTATCGGTACTTGCCGGGTTTAGATTCAAGAATATCAAGCACTGATGGTTCAATGTGCTCTCATCACAATGAGACTTCTTTGGTTGGACTTGATTCCATCGGGCTTTTAATCGAGCGCGATTAGAATAATTGAAGTGCATGCCTTCGAATTTTTACCGCAAAGAAATCGCGGAGTCGCAAGGGACCGCGAAGGAAAAACGTCGCGCTCCTCTGCGACTTAGAACATAGAATCTCGGCGCGTGACTGATGGCAATAAGTGTGAAGGTTGAAGGTGCGCTCTTGTCACAATGAGACTATCTTTAGCTGGACGTGTCCCTTCGGTTTTTTTGTCGAGCGCTATTGAAATAATTGGCGTGCGTTTCTTCGAAATTTTACCGCAAAGACACGGAGACGCAAGGGACCGCGAAGAAAAACGTCGCGCTCCTCTGCGACTTAGCGCCGCTACGGTGAAAGGTTGAAAGTATGCCCTCATCACATTGAGACATCTTGCTCAATCAGGGCAGTCTGTCAATCAGAAAAATCATGGTTTAGACAAGGGGCCATTGATACTAACTTATTAATCGGATTTATTGTAACTTCCCTTTCAATCCCCATCGTTCCATGATCGCACGTCACAACATCATTTTCACTATCGGGGTGGTTATCTTCATCGCCTCGTTCTTCATTCCCATCGATGACACGCAGTATGGCTATGCATTTGCCCTGTTCGTTTTCACCATTCAATTCCACAGC
>DASUGQ010000052.1:0-23612 GCA_036273935.1 Cyclobacteriaceae bacterium
ACCGGCTCCGCTTTGATAGGTAAGCAAGGTCTCCACTGTCTAATCGTATGCCATTGAGTCTATGCCCGCTGGTCTCCATCTCCTTTGCAACCCGAATGGCATTGGGTAGTCCACTCTCGATGGTGTTATAGGTGTCTACCAATAACACACAGCCCACTGGCATCCCCTCTGCGAAATGTCGAAATGCAGTGAGCTCATCATCGAAGCTTTGAATGAAAGCGTGGGCCATCGTTCCAGCAGCGGGGACGTGAAAATCAGCAGCCGCTTTGACGTTACTGGTTGAATCAAACCCGCCCACCATTGCAGCGCGTGACGCATGATATCCACCCAGACCCTGTGCTCTTCTTAAACCAAAATCTGTAAGTACTCTGTTACCCGCCACCCATCGCATTCGCGCGGCCTTGGTTGCGATAAGGGATTGAAAGTTGAGCATGTTAAGCACAAGCGTTTCGACAATTTGTGCTTCAATAATATTTCCTTCAACTCTCAGCACGGGTCGTGTGGGAAAGACTATGTCTCCTTCGGGAACGGAATAGACCGTGCCCCTGAAGCGAAAATCTTTGAGGTAATTTAAGAAGTCTGGCTTGAAGCCCTGACTTCTTAAAAAGTCAAGGTCGTCACTCGTAAACTGAAGATCAGCGAGCGCTTCCAGCACATCAATCAATCCCGCAAAGACAACGTATCCTCCTCCAAACGGCAACTTGCGAAAAAAATAGTCATATCCAGTCCAGTCACGCCTTCGATCCTGGTAATAGACTTGCCCCATCGTGAGTTGGTAAAGGTCAGTGTAAATTCCGGTGATCTTGAAAATTTCTGACATAGCCTTATAATTGAATGACAAAAATAAATTTTTGAAAATCGAACCGCGCGTTAGCACTCAACTTCAGAAAGGTAACGCTTTCAACAATCACAAATTAGTTGAACAGTCTCCTCTTTTAAAGCTATTATTGCATACATCATAAATTTTTTTGTGTGATGAATTGGTTTATCCTCATTATCGCCGGATTGTTTGAAATTGGATTCACAACCTGTTTAAGTAAGGCCAAAACGACCAACGGCACCTTATCATTTTTTTGGCTGGGTGGATTTCTCCTCTGCCTGGTCTTAAGTATGTACCTTCTCTACCGGGCAACCTTGTCGTTACCCATGGGAACGGCTTATGCGGTCTGGACAGGCATCGGCGCAGTGGGCACGGCAATTATCGGAATCTGGTTCTTTGGCGAACCAACTCATTTCTGGAGACTGTTTTTTATTACCACTCTTATCGGCTCAATTGTTGGCTTAAAATTAGTCTCCTGACCAGGGTTAACTTCGGTGCGCCCGGGCTACATTCAACCTTTTGAAAATTGCATATCAGTGTAAGATAATCGGTCATTTTTCGCGATCTGGGCCGGTTCCGGAGTTGGATTAGGACATTAGAACCAATAGATTGTGTAAGTAATTTGCCCATGACAAAGAAGCTTTCTAACCTCACGATCGTGGATGATGATCCGATGTCATCCTTCTATATTAAACGCCTTGCCGAATTGGGTGAGGTAGCCAACATCATTACCATATATAACAATGCGCAAGGGGCGTTAGACTATCTGTTGAATTATAAAAAATCAAATCAAAATCTGCCCGACATCATATTACTTGACATCTACATGCCGGGTATTGACGGATGGGGCTTTTTACAGGAATTCACGAAACTAAAGGATTCGCTGGAGAAAAAAATTGAGGTCTATATCATCAGTTCGTCCTCCCACCCCCAGGACATCAGCCGCGCAAAAGCAATTCCAGAAGTGAAAGACTACTTTCAAAAGCCGGTGACAATGGAATTACTGAAAGAAATTACAGAGACGTACTACTCGAATCAGGCCTGAATTCGCCGGTATACACCTGATGTTATCAACACCGGTTAAAAAGAACCAAATATGTGGGCCAATGGCATTTCTTTTATCATTTTAATCCTATATATTTTAATCTAAATCGTGAAAAATCATGTCGCTAGAGAACGACATTCAACAAAAATCCTTTCGTAGCGAATATCAGAAAGCACTTCTCAACATCATATTCACCCATAATTGCCTGAACAATACTGTTAACGACTTTTTCAAGGACTACAGCATCACCCGTCAGCAATACAATGTTATGCGGATCATCCGTGGACAATCACCAAAGGCCGCCTCGATCCAACTCATCCGTGACCGCATGTTGGATAAAATGTCTGATGCCTCGCGCATCGTTGAACGTTTGAGGGTCAAAAATCTCATCAAAAGGGAAGCGAGCCCGGAAGACAAAAGGACGGTAGACATCACCATTACTGAAGATGGAATTAAGCTATTGGAAACGATTGAATTGAGAATAGAAGAGGTGGAATCCTCTATCCGCAAATTGTCCCTGGAAGAAGCTGCGTTGCTGAACAAACTCCTCGACAAAATAAGAGATTAGGACGGCTTAATTTACACCCCTCACCTGCGAACCAGCGCGAAGTTTATCCTGTTCCCATATTAAAATAAATTGTTAGTTTAGCCCGTAAATTATTCAGCACCTATGGTATTTGATTTAGACATGATCAAGGCGGTTTATAATAACATGCCAGCCCGGATCGCAAAAGCAAGAAAAGTCGTTAGCCGTCCTTTAACGCTTTCGGAAAAGATACTCTATTCTCACCTTCATGACGAGCAAGCCGTTCAGGATTTTTCACGGGGAAAATCATACGTCAATTTTTCACCTGACCGCGTGGCCATGCAGGACGCAACGGCCCAAATGGCCTTATTGCAATTCATGTCCGGCGGGATCCCTAAAGTGCGGGTGCCGTCTACTGTGCACTGCGACCACCTCATCCTCGCGAAGAATGGCGCGAAGGAAGATTTAAAAGAATCGCTGACAGCCAGTGGTGAAGTATTTAATTTCCTCGAATCTGTTTCAAATAAATACGGCATAGGATTTTGGAAGCCCGGCGCAGGTATTATTCATCAGGTTGTCCTCGAGAACTATGCTTTCCCGGGCGGCATGATGATCGGTACCGATTCACATACTGTAAATGCCGGAGGCCTTGGTATGATCGCCATTGGCGTTGGCGGCGCGGATGCCGTCGATGTGATGTCGGGAATGCCCTGGGAACTCAAATGGCCCAAATTGATCGGCGTGAAACTAACGGGAAAACTCAACGGATGGAGTTCTGCCAAAGATGTGATTCTTAAAGTGGCAGGTATCCTGACCGTTAAAGGGGGCACCGGAGCGATTGTTGAGTACTTTGGTCCTGGCGCGTTGACGCTTTCCTGCACCGGCAAAGGGACGATTTGCAATATGGGTGCCGAAATTGGCGCCACTACATCCACCTTTGGATATGATGAAAAAATGGCACAGTACCTTCGTGGAACCGGGCGCGAAGATGTTGCTGATATTGCCGACAAAGTCAGAGAACATCTTACCGGTGACGGGGAAGTTTATGAAAATCCAGAGCTCTATTTCGACCAGGTAATCGAAATTGACCTCACAACGCTTGAACCCCATGTCAATGGCCCCTTCACCCCTGATCGCGCTATTCCCATTTCGCAGTTTGCTGATGAAGTGAGAAAGAACGAATGGCCTGAGCAGCTCGAGGTTGGGCTGATCGGATCATGCACCAATTCTTCCTACGAAGATATTACGCGCTCTGCTTCTCTGGCAAAACAGGCCGTAGATAAAAAGCTTAAAGCCAGGGCAGAGTTTACCATTACCCCAGGATCGGAACAAGTTCGATTCACCGTCGATCGCGATGGATATTTGGATGTATTCGAGCAAATGGGCGGCGTCGTGCTGGCCAATGCTTGCGGCCCTTGTATCGGTCAATGGGCGAGGCATACGAATGATCCTAATCGCAAGAATTCAATCATCACTTCTTTCAACCGGAATTTTGCAAAAAGAAATGACGGCAACCCCAATACCCATGCATTTGTCGCTTCTCCTGAAATAACAACTGCCTTTGCCATCGCCGGAAACCTGACGTTCAATCCACTAACGGATACCCTAACCAATGAAAATGGGGAGCAGGTTAAACTGGATGAACCCACTGGTGTTGAATTTCCACCAAAAGGCTTTGATGTTGAAGATGCCGGCTACATTGCTCCCGCGAAGGATGGCAGCAAAATCCAGGTAAAAATAGATCCGAATTCAAAACGCCTGCAGGCATTAGAACCCTTCGCGCCCTGGAATGGTAAAAACCTTCTCGGGATGAAAGTATTGATCAAGGCAAAAGGAAAATGCACAACCGATCATATTTCGATGGCGGGTCCATGGCTGCGCTTCCGGGGCCATCTTGACAACATATCCAACAATACGCTTACCGGTGCCGTTAATTATTTTAACGATGAAACTGACAAAGTCAAGAATCAACTGACTGGCGAATATGGACCTGTGCCGGCTACACAGCGCGCTTACAAAGCAGCAGGCGTTCCAACCATTGTGGTGGGTGACCACAACTATGGAGAAGGTTCATCGCGCGAGCACGCCGCCATGCAACCCCGGCACCTTGGAATACGGGCCATTCTCGTTAAATCATTTGCCCGTATTCACGAAACCAATTTAAAAAAACAGGGAATGCTGGCCCTCACCTTCGCCAATGAAAGTGACTACGACAAAATTCGCGAAGATGACAACATTGATATCACAGATATGACTTCGTTCGCGCCTGAAAAACCACTGACGATGGTATTGAACCATAGCGATGGCACAAAGGATACCATCGTGGTCAATCATTCGTATAACGCAGGTCAGATCGAGTGGTTCAGGGCAGGCTCTGCACTTAACCTGATGGCTAAGCTGGTTGAAAAGGAACCGGCCCCCCGCGCAGGGAAAACGCAAAAGGCATCACCAGTAAAACCTGTTGTTGCTAAAAAGGAAAAACCTAAAAAGGTATCCAAAGCAAAACCAGAAAAGGTTGTTAAAAAAGCCGCCAGGAAAGCGGTGAAAAAAGCGACCGTTAAAAAAGCCGGTAAGAAGGTTGTTGCGAAAAAAGTGACTAAGAAGAAAGTTATTGCAAAAGCGAAACCTAAAAAGGCAGTAAAAAAAACAGTAAAGAAAGCGACGAAGAAAGTCGCCAGGAGAAAAAAGTAATTTCCTGAACACAACTTAAGTGAAGCCAGACATTCCATATGCTGGCTTTTTTTATTTAGTCGTTATCCAAACTATAGGAGTATTTTGGCATCAGCTCTGATTCTTACCAAATGCCTCCCCTTTTTTAACCTCACATCCGGAAGATGAAGTATCATCAGATGTTTGTCATATTTTCTCCTATGGGCCGCTTCATCATCAACAGCGCAGTAATGATCTTGTTGGGATTTGCGGAAGCACATAATTCCCTTTGAATTTTCAGCAGGTGTGAATAGTTCTGGTCATGAACGCGGTCCGTCTCTTCATCAGGCGACCACACAATCACACATTTATACAGACGATACAACGCATCCCTAACGTCATAAACAACGAGCGGCTGAACAGGTTCCGGGGTCAGGTCCAACGCAAAAAGAAATACGGGGAAATCAAAAAATTCCATGCCCATCAGGTCGGGAATCAGATTCGCATCAAAGAAGTCATAATGAAATATTCTACTCTGGATGTTAGCAGATGATAACATCACCTGGAGTTGATTCAGCCTGGCATGCATCTGCTGCAGCGGAGTATGAACATATGAAAAACTCTTCAACTGAATCCACTTCAGAGCATGAAGGTCATAATAATGTAGGGCTGATTTTCCAATTTTCAATTTGTAGTCGAAGGGAGAGTACCCTGGAACGAAATAGCCTGGATAGAAATATTTCAAACCCTTCACTTTGCAATAATTAATCTTCAGATAGATGAGATATTTACCAAGACTAAATCGCTTGTACGCAGGGTCATAAAAAGACGTGATGCCGGCCGCACTTTCTTTTCCCAGATCAAAGACCCCGACGGCGATCAGTTGATTATTGTCGTAAACCTCAAGTTCGTAGGTTTGAAAAATATTTTCGTTTGATTTTCCATAAAGAAGATGCGATAATGAAGGCGAGGCTTCAAATGAAACGCTTTCCCGGTAGCGCATGAACAACTCCTCTTTCTCTACCGTGAACACCATGGGCTGCGCAATGACCCTGAACGCTTCATTCTTCTTGATCAGCCTCTCCTGGGTAGTGTCACCATCAAATTTATCAAGATGAATTCTAAGCCACACGGCATCATAAAACCGGCCTTTAAAATTCAGAAAGCTGGTCGTGAAAATAGTCTGGCCCATCCGAAACCACCCCTGGGCAAGATAACGATCCAGTTCTTCGGGAGACAACGCTTGCGGACGATGGACCTGGGCAAACATAACGATGTAAAATGATTAGCGAATTTATGCGCGCCTTCTTGATGGATCAAGTTATCGCAATGGGAGATGAATTGAAAATATTTTTAAATATCAGATTCCGTTAGAACCCTTCATTTCCCTTCACCTCCTCATCGGCAGGCTTTTCATCTTTTTCAACCTCCGATTTTTTTGGTTTTACTTTCTTCGGCTTCTTCTCCTTTTTTGGCTTGTCAGCTGGCTGACTGCCGGAAGATACTTTACCTTCCTCTTTATTCTTTCTCTTGAACAAACCTTTCTTCTCTTTCTGGACTTCTTTTACCTCTGGTTCTTCGTTCTCCACATAGTCAAGGTCGTATTCAGAACGCTCAACTGCAGGTTCCATCTCCGTTGAGTCCACCGGAATTTCTTCCTTCTTCTCTTTTTTCTTAAACAGGTTCTTAAAGAAGCCAGAAATACCTTTCTTCTCCTTCTTTGCAGCTTCCTCTTCAGCCTGTCCGTGAAGCTGTGCAAGCCTTATATCAGGCAATACCAATGCGTCGCGGAGATACCACATGTAGTTGTCCTGATCAGTATTGTACCTGACCTCATCAACCTTGTATGAAACGCTGTCACTGTTAAAACGGAGGACTCTCACTTCCTTGTCCTTCGTAATCATGTATTCACTCTCTTCTTCAGTTGCTACAGTATCTTCCTCGGTGGGGACATCAACAATGTAGGTACTGTCAATGACAGATCGCGCCGCTGCATCAAGCTCCTCCTGGGAAACATATTCATCCATGGTTAGTGAATCAGGAACCACCGGTTGCACATCCTTCATCTCGACGGTCGCCAACCTGGCAAGTTTTCTCCGATAGGGAACGGCCTCTGCGACGAGGTATTTATTTTTGCTGGCCGTTAATATCTTGGGTGTGGAGTCTTCTTCGAAGTAACTAAATTTTCTTCTCAGCTCTTCCTTATCATAAATATAGGCACTTTGAAACGCAGGACATATGGTGCGCTGGGTACATGCACTGATCAGGAAACAGAAGCTAATAATTACAAAAAATGCCCTTTTCATTAAACAGGGTTATGCCATTAAAAAACAGGACCTTGTGCCAATACTATCTACTCCTTTACACGAGATGCGACTGCCATTGGTAATAATATGGCTTCCAATGAATTAAACCTTCAAAAATAAGGATTGTAAAATGATAAGCCAAACATTTGAAAGACAATAAAAGCCGCTAACCTTCTGATACTCAACCTACATGGATTCGAGTAATATCTTTTCCCTTTTTGTAAGTTTATTAACTACTAAGGCATACGACCTGTCGACCCAGGCATAAATAAACCTGTCACCAACCGAATGATCCATGACCACTGTGATCCAGTGACTCTTATTCATGTGATAACCGGGAGTGACTGCCGCATACTGCTCTTGTAATTCAACGGATTCCGATGGCTCACATTTTAGATTGATGGAAGAAAATTCATCAACATCCGTCAATGCAAACATTTTGCCCATCACTTTAAATACCAACGTATTTTCATCAAAGGGAAATTCCTCGGTTACGCCCTTCCTGGCCAGGCAATGCGATCTGAAACTTTCCAATGTCAACGCTTAAAGAGATGGTTTGATCACAAGTTTGAAGATGAGATAAATCACGCCGGCAAGAAAAATTATAATTGATATTTTATTAATGCCGTGCATCATCCTGATATTGATATTGTTGGGACGCGACGCATCTTTGCCTCGAAAGAAGTAACCAAGAACTTCATTCAGCTGGAAGAATTCTTTAATTCTGTTCTTAGACTTAGGGGCCGGGTTCATCTTATTTTCATCCATACATGTATCGGTTCTTAAACGATGCTCTCTTACTTTTCTTTAACGAAGGAGTTATTAGTCGGGAAATCTTTCGATTGATGCGGGATCAATCCAATTGCCATCTTCGCGAATCAACTCAATTAACTCATCCACTGCCTTTGCAGATGGAACATTGCGTTTTACCACATCTTTGTTGCGATATAATGTGATCCTGCCTGGGCCTGAGCCAACATAACCGTAATCAGCATCAGCCATCTCCCCCGGCCCATTCACGATGCAACCCATGATACCTATCTTAACACCTTTCAAATGATCGGTCCTTCGTCGTATCATCGACGTCGTTTCCTGCAAATCAAATAAGGTTCGACCGCATGATGGACAGGAAATGTACTCCGTCTTGGACATGCGATTTCGCGTCGCCTGCAAAATACCGAAGGCAGTTTTATTGCAGAATGCTGCCCATTCCAGCTTTGCCGATTTGTCGCCCTGCATGTTGACACCCAGCATGACTCCGTCTCCCAGGCCATCAATGAACAGTCCGCCGATATCCGTCGCCGAGTAAATCATGAAATTGTCATCCTCCATTACTTCGTAACGGCGGGCAACCACCACTGGTATGTCAATGCTTTCAATGATCAGGTCGAAAAATAAGCGGCGTAAGGCTGCCATCGCATGATCATTGCTCGTGGTAATCATTGCAACCAACGACTGATCATTTTTTAGTACTTCCAACAACCCCTGGTTGATCTCATCGATTTCAAATGCAATGAAATTCATTTCGCGGTGCTTCTCTGTGGCGCGGAAATATTCTTCGGGCGTAAATAAGGGTAACCTGTTGATCTTATCCTCTGCATCTATCCACTTTGAATAGTCTGTGATCTCTTTTAAGCCGTTCGGTAACATGAAGGGAATTGGGCGGTTGCCGGTATACACATAATCAGCACCCTGATCATTCATCCTCCATTTATCCGGCTCAGGTAAATAGAAATGTCCGATACAACGCAAGTCTTTATAATCGTCAATCACGACATCACTCAAATCGGCGATTACACGAGGGACATGATGATGACCGCCAATATTGATCACTTCGCGTACAGCCCTTCGGTTATACTCGAATGGATTAATGGGTGACTCTGAAATCAGCTTGATTGGTTGATGATTTTCCCTACCTACATATCGGTCGACCATCACCTTTGCTACGGGGCACTCCACTTCGGGCTCTTCGGTAAGCGATACACGTACCGTATCACCCAGGCCATCCTCCAGCAGCGTTCCGATTCCAACTGACGACTTTATTCGCCCGTCTTCTCCATCACCAGCTTCAGTCACACCAAGGTGAAGAGGATACGGTTTAAAGCCTTCCTCATCAAGCTTCTGTACAAGCAGCCGGTAAGCTTGTACCATGACTTGTGGATTGCTGGACTTCATCGAAAGGACGATATCATGATAATTGAGCTCGCCACAAATACGCAGGAACTCGAGGGCCGATTCAACCATGCCAAGCGGCGAGTCTCCGTAGCGACTCATGATCCGATCGGATAGTGAACCATGATTGGTGCCAATCCGCATGGCCGTACCGTATTCCTTGCAGATCTTCACCAATGGTGTAAACTTCTGGCGAATTCTGTCGAGTTCTGCCTCATATTCAGCATCAGTGTACTCAATGGTTTCAAATCTTTTTTTGTCGGCATAATTACCAGGATTGATTCGGACTTTCTCCACAATCCGCGCCGCCAACTCAGCAGCATTAGGGGTAAAATGGATATCGGCCACCAGTGGCGTCGGGTACCCCCGGCGTCTTAACTCTTTTTTTATAACTTCGAGATTCTGAGCCTCCTTCACACTTGGAGCGGTGATGCGCACATATTCGCACCCAGCTTCAATCATACGAATCGATTGTTCAACGGATCCTTTCGTATCCATTGTGTCAACCGTCGTCATAGACTGAATACGAATCGGGTTCGTCGCTCCAAGAGGGACATCGCCGATTTTCACCTCAATCGTCTTCCTGCGACTGTACTTGACAAGGCTGTTGCAATATTGTCTTACGGACGCAATTTGATGGCTCACATCATTCTGTTTTCACTGCAAAATTAACCCTAAATAAGCGGATTTGTTCGACGGTTAGGGATTTAAAATTAGTGGAATTCAAAGGATTAGCCAGGGATCACAGATCACCCAACTGCGGCCGCAAAATGATGTCCTCAACAACACTCCGGCGGGTTAGTGAATAGGAAGAAAAGACCATTTCCGCTACATCTTCTGATGGCATGAAGCGTTCTGCAGGAAGTTGCGTGCCAGCCCAACTGTCGGTAAGGGTTGCGCCAGGCATAACGGCAGTCACTCTTATACCATGCTCCCGAAGTTCTGCACGAAGGCATTTCGAAAAACCGAGCAACGCGAACTTTGCAATCGAATAGGAGCCGCCATTTGGATATGCATCAAGACTGGCAATAGAGCACATGTTAAAGATGTGACCAGATCGCTTCTTCTTCATATCGGGAACAATGGATCGGGTCAGGTGGTAGGCACTATATAAATTCGCATGGATCATTTGTTGAAGATTGCCTTCCGGTTCTGTGCTGATCTCCCCTGAGACAAAATATCCCGCATTATTTACCAGAACGTCCACAGCGCGTCGGCTTGAATTCACCAGCTCAGCGAAAGAGTTTATTTGATCGCGATCGGCAAGATCTGCTGCAAGAATAGTTACATGGTTGTGGTGAATCTTCTCTGTTTCGTTCTTCAAAGACTGCAGGGCCGGGAGGTTTCGTGCGCAGGTTATAATGTCGAATCCCTGTGAAGAAAATTTTTCCACAATGGCCCGCCCAATTCCTTTTGTTCCTCCTGTGATGACGGCAAGTTTGCTCATGAAATTGATTTATTCGATTTTTGGCTATCTTTAGCAAGATAGTAATTGACAGGGAATCGCTGAATTATGCTCATTAAAACCATTGGCCACTACTT
This sequence comes from Cyclobacteriaceae bacterium, assembly GCA_036273935.1. Classification (GTDB taxonomy): domain Bacteria; phylum Bacteroidota; class Bacteroidia; order Cytophagales; family Cyclobacteriaceae; genus ZC4RG29. The sequence goes on from DASUGQ010000052.1 coordinate 11,061, forward strand.
CATTTTTTTGGGTTCTTTATTCACCAATCGGGAGTCATTCAAAACCTACTACAAGCTCGTCATGGAAGAATGTATTTTGGTGGGAATTGGCTCGATATTTCTTGTTGCACTTGTGGCGACTTTTATGGGTGCAGTGACGACGGTTCAAACTGCCTACAATATGGTTAGCCCGCTCATCCCCGACTATGTCATCTCCCAGGTTGTTCGTGAAATGACAATATTGGAGCTTGCGCCTACTGTGATCGGAATTATTTTCGCGGGCAAGGTGGGGTCCAGCATGGCCGGCAACCTCGGTACTATGCGAATCACGGAACAAATCGACGCGCTTGAGGTAATGGGAATTAATTCGATATCCTATCTGGTTCTGCCCAAAATTATTGCTTCCATGCTGATGTATCCGCTACTGGTGATTCTCGCCGGTGTTTGTTCGCTGTTCGGGGGATATATCGTGGGGGTATTGACAAAGATAATAACTCCAACAGACTACGTTTACGGCATACGTTTCGTGTTTCAGGAATTTAGTGTATTTTTTGCCCTGATAAAATCAGTGGTGTTTGCCTTTCTCGTGTCTTCAATTTCTTCTTACAAGGGATACTACACACGGGGTGGCGCGCTTGAAGTCGGTATTGCCAGTACCCAGGCAGTTACTTCGAGTGTGATCGCAATTCTTCTTGCTGACTATCTGCTGGCGCAACTTCTTCTCGGGGGATCATGATCGAAATTCAGCATATATCCAAATCATTTGATGGAAAGCGGATACTCACCGACATTAGCGGTGTATTTGAAAAAGGGAAACCCAACCTCATCATTGGCGCCAGCGGTACAGGCAAAAGTGTGTTGCTAAAATGCATAGTAGGGCTTGCCAGGCCCGATGAAGGAGAAGTCTTTTTTGATGGCCGGAATTTTACCAAAGCAGAACGGACATTGAAAATTGAAATCCGCCGCGAAATCGGCATGCTCTTTCAGGGCGGTGCATTGTTTGATTCAAAAAATGTTGAGGACAACGTCATGTTTCCCCTCAACATCCTTACCAAAATGAAGCCCGATGAAAAACTTGATCGGGTTAACTTCTGCTTAAAGCGCGTAGGGCTGGAGAATGTGAACAAAAAAATGCCGTCTGAATTGAGCGGAGGAATGAAAAAAAGAGTAGGCATCGCACGGGCCATCGTCAATAATCCCATGTATCTGTTCTGTGACGAACCCAATTCCGGGCTGGACCCTCAAACGTCAATCCTTATCGACGATCTTATCGGTGACATTACCCAGGACTTTGATATCACGACCATCGTGGTGACACACGATATGAACTCCGTTATGGGGATTGGTGAAAATATCATGTTCCTTTACAAGGGCCAAAAACTTTGGGAAGGAAGTAACAAAGACATCACACACTCAGGTGTCAGGGAATTCGACGACTTTGTATTTGCAAATAAAGTGATGAGCGCAATGCGAGAAAAGTGAATTTTTAGTCAAATACCTCACGAAACAGAATTTACAACAGGCAGCTCAATGTAAAAGAAGGTCCCCTCTCCCACCTTACTTTCAAACCAGATCCTTCCCTTCATGTGTTCAATGCCTTGCTTGGCGATCGCAAGTCCAAGGCCTGATCCCGACCGCTTCGTACTGAAGTGAGGAATAAAAACGCGCTCTGCTACTTTTTCATCAATACCTTTTCCATTGTCGTGAAAGGTTATCCTGCTGACCCCATTTTCATTCTCAACGGAAATTTCTAGCAGCAATGCCGTGCCGGGTTTAGCGGCCTGGAATGCATTTAATATGATATTTGAAAATATCCTCCCCAATAACTGGTCGTCACCCATTGCATAAATTTCCCTTGCCTTTGATCTGAACTGAATCGTACCGGAATGATGATGGAGGTCAACGGCTCGTTTTAGCAGACTGATCAACTCAATCCTTTTAATATCAGGTTCGGGCATCCTGGCAAATGTACTGAACGATGATGCAATATCATTCAGAATTTCAACCTGGGAAAGCAATGAGGTCAATGCTTTTGTAGCCTTCTCTTTCGAAACAGCATCATTGCCCAGCGATCGTTCCAATTGCTGAAGCGTGAGCTTCATGGGGGTGAGGGGGTTTTTTATTTCATGGGCTACCTGCTGCGCCATTTCCCGCCAGGCCCGTTCACGATGGGTCTGCTCGAGTTCCGCTTTGCTTTCGCTTAACTTATAAAGCATCTGATTGTATTCCTTTACCATTAACCCGATCTCATCCTGCGCTCCCCACGTGAGGGGTTCGTTGTTTCTTGTTAAGGTCGTGCGACTCAACGAACGTGTAATGAACTTCAATGGAAACGTCAACCACTCTGAAACAATATATGACAGAATAATAAGCGCAATGAATATCACAGCAAAAACATTCAGAATGTTGGCCAGAATCCTCACCTGAATGGCGGCGAGGGAACTTTGTGACTGAAAGAACGGCAATGCAAGGATGCCAATTACTTTACCCGACTTTGAAGATTTTAGCGTGGCGAAGGACACGTTGTAATTTAGGTTTCCTATTTTTTCCGTGGCGATAAGATTTCCCTGGCCGTTTTTGATCTTCTGAAAAGCCTCTGCGTTAATATACGGCGCGATCAACCCACTTTCAAAAATCGTTCGTTGTGTGCTGGCCAGTAAATATCCATTGGGTAAATAAACATTGGCATCCACATTAAATAAATGGGCCATGTCAGCCAGTTGATTTTCAAAATCAATCCGGTTCACATCTTCGTTGTTCATCGACTCGTCAAGCACGCTCTCGAGCTGGCGACCAAAGGATTTGGATTTATTCAGATATTCCTCATTCAATTGCTGGCGGCTTGTAGTGGTGGCCAACCGTAGTGTTGTAGCGCTGACAATGATGAGGGGAAGAAAGAACGCCAGATTCAGCACAAGCTGGATACGGGCTGAATAGAAAAGCGTCCTGCCCTGGATCAGGGTGACAAGCCCCTGAATCAGGACAAAGATCAGGAGCAGCGACAATCCCAGAACCAGGAGGAAAGAAAAGTTTGCCATCACGTATACCGGTGGCGTTACGGGCGCCGAAACAACAGCGACACGGTTGTTTTCATCCTCTACTGCAACGTGCACATAATCATCATGAACGATACCTTTCAGGTGAATCCGGGGATCTCCTAAATATTCTCGCCGGAATTGCTGTTCATAATTATAAGAACCTGCCGTGTAAAGTATATCTTTTCCATAAACCGCGTAGCTGATATCATGTGTCTTATAAAATTGCTGAAACCTGCTGTCAATAAGCAACTCAGGGTAAACACTCTCCGGGATGACACGCTTCAACAAAAGCTCGAGCACCACATAACCGGAAGTAATTCCGGATCGTACAATGGGTGACACGACAAGATATCGTTGGGTGACATCACCGGTAGGGCTATTGACAAAATAAACACCGTCATATTCGGTTTGCGCCGTTTCTTTGTTATACGAATTGATCAACTCGGCGAAGGGTGTCGGATAGGAATTATTCAGGGGATTCCCTCCTGCCCCAAAAAGTAATACATCAACGTCATATTTATTAAAATAGCTGGGTACAAAAACCTGCCTCACCTTTTGACGAATGGCCTCCTTGCTTAGAAAAGGACTGGATATACGTGACTGAATGAAAATATCGCTGGATATCTTGTGACCCACTTCGTGCAAGAGGTATTCCGCGAAGTAATCCCTGTCAATTATAAAATTATGAGCAAATCGAAACTGGTTTTCCTCCTTCTCTTTGCGCGTAAAATGCTGAATGGAGATTGTACTCAGCACGGCATAAGCTATTAAGGCCGTGAAGAGATAGGCAAAAGTGATGTAACTCACCTTGCGCAGCTTCCGGTAAAAGGAAAGTCCGAAGACGATCAGAAAGTAGACACTTCCGACGAGTAGCGTCGATAAGTACTGTTGACCACTGAATATATTGATCAAAATAAAAAGGACAACACCCAGCAGGAAATTCAAGAAGGTATGATAACGCGACGAGGAAGCAATCAACAATCGAAGGAAAACATGAGCAAACAAAAAAGAGCAGACCCAGGAGAGCAATACAATAACAACGGCAATAACCCTTAGCGTATCAAAATCAAGGGACTGGGATATGTCTAATACAATGGATGAGTTATTGTAAATCGTCTGTATTACAACAAACGGGAACAGGAAGGCCAGAAAAAAAATGAGGGAGCATAGAATAGAAGAAATTCTTTTAATTAGGGGGTGGCGGTCGAGGAATTGAAGTATGTCAAACTGATAGTAGTTTCTGAACAGGTAGTAACAAACGGTGGCCAGCGTTACAATGTTCAAAAGCAAATCACCCAGCGAACGATTAAAACTGGAGGAAGCAAAAAATTGCGCGTCAAACAAGGGAACATGGATGAACCGTCCCGGAAAATCAAGGACGGTCATTCCCTCACGAATGAGCCATAGGCTGACGAGTAAAATCAGAAATGCAAAGTCGGAAGATTTTGATCGCATTTGCGCGATAAGCCGTGCAATGGCGACGATCAGGAACAGGATAGCGACCGTGATCAACCCGGTTGCCGTCCAGCGTGTATTCTCATGAGCGGAAAGACTATCCCGTGAAATAACAATACTGAAAACACATTCTCCCCGAATGCAAACCGGCGTTCCTTTGCTGTCATTAGGTTCACTGATGGTGATGTCGCCTTCTGAAAAAATCTTTTTGTTCCATTCCGGCTGCAGATAACTATTTCGGATCGTAAACTGCCGGTGAAGCGGCACAAGGCCCAACACATACCGATGCGGATCCAGTTGCCATTTCTTCGCCAGGTATTCACCTCCGGAGGTTTTCACTAATTTGAGTGTAAACGTGTCAGTGACAAGGGGTGATGGAGGAACAATTGAATTACCCGACCAGGAACGCAGCGTGTCTTCAGTGTACAACAGGAAAGTGCATTCTCCCGAGGTCTGACCAAGCGTTCCGTCCTCCCCTATTGCGGCAATGATCTTTGTTGCCTCTTCATCCACACGTTCGAGCTCCCGATTTATCTTCTTGCCGACTTTGCGCGCAACGTCTTCCGGCGACGCAGGTCGGGTAGATAAAAATCCTACCCATATCCCAAGGGTCAGGAAAAGACAAAAAAGAGCAAAAGGTATAATTAACCTCACCATTATCGGTCGGGGCTAAACGTGAAAGAATAAAGTTAACAAAAGTTGATTATGAACGTGATGCATCAAATTTGATGCCCCCGAAAAGATAAAGGTAAATGATCCGTGAGTAACGGTAGTTGAGGGGTACCAGCAATATCATTAAGGCAACGACAACGCCGATGTACACCCATTCAGATGGGTTGCCGAAAACATACAAAACAATGCTGACAAGAATGATAATGGCCACAGTGAATCCATAGCCCACATACATGGCACCCTGATAGAAACCAGGCTCTGGCTCTAACGTCGCACCGCAGTTCGGACATCTGTTATTCATTTGATTGAACTTCGAGAGGTTCCGTATCGGATAGGCAAAAATATCTCCTTTCCTGCACCGCGGACATTTACCGGAAAACACAGCCCTGCCAACGTTCATGATGTCGGGCTTTGTTTACTCGATCTATACCACAAATAGCCAATGATAATCACTGCCAGGTAAGGCATGGCCAGTAAATACAAAATGCCAACGTTTATTCCCGTAGCTATTCCCGGATTTCCTGCACTAATATTATTTTCCAGTTGCGTGCTGCACATGGCGCACTGTGCCGAAGCGACTCCCGCCTGCAAGAGAAAAACCGCACAAACCAGCAATCCTTTCATAAGATGTTTCAAGTTAAAACTTATTTGGTATTCATTTCTCAGCAATATCACTAATAGTAAGGGCTGATCATCAAATAAACAATCACACCGGTCACCGCTACGTACAGCCAAATCGGGAAAGTAAATTTAGCAAGTGCTCTATGCCTTTTGAAATTCCCATAGAACGCACGAACATAGGTGATCAGCACAAAAGGTATAACAACAATCGAGAGCAAAATGTGGCTGATCAGAATAAAAAAATATACATATCTTATTTTGCCCTGTCCCCCGTATGGCGTCGAATCAGTCGTCATATGGTAAAGAACATACATAATGAGAAAGGCGATGGAGAGAAGAATGCAGGTCTTCATGAGCCGTTCATGGAGAACTCTTTTCTTGTTCTTAATGGCAATCCAGGCGGTGATGAGTAAAACAGCAGTGAGGCCATTTATAGAGGCATATATGGGCGGCAGGAATGTAAAATCAAATCCTTCGATCTTTACACTGAATAAAGTGGCCACAACAACCGGAATGAGCACAGAGACAATGATGATCAGTTTTTGATGCGGTTCCTTCTCCGATTCCATACCCTCAGTACTTTTTTAAAATAATTTTCATTTCCACAATCAGGCGATCCATATCTTCCAATGAGGACCCATCATACTGACCGAATATCCGCCCTCTTTTATCAACCAAAGAAATCGTCACGTTATCATTCATCAGGAAGGTGCAGCGACGAAGATATTGAACACCGGTATCAACCCCCTCCTGTCTTATGATCCTTACCGGTTCGGATGAAAATTCCTCCTCTACCCTTCTTACCTCCCGTTCGATTTCATTTTTCATTTCATCCTTTTCGAATACAACAAGGGTCAACTCATGATCATTGATGTCAAACTGGCGAACGACCGAGTCTGGAATAACGTAGGGGAAAGTATAGGACAGGTTACACATTGTATCCACTGGAACAGATGACTGAAATAAAGGCTCCACATGAAATTCATTCTTACCAAAAAATTTAAGGAAAAGAAAGACGCCGATGGGCAACGCCAAAGCTAGCATGAGATAAATACTTTTCTTTCCTGACATAAGCAATTGGCAAAAAAAGAGGCTTAAGTTTTCTCAACCTAAGCCCCGACATCTTTATATTCTCACGACTCAGTGCGGCCGAACATTGCCTATCGCCATCCCCTCATAAACAAACGCAACGAGCATCCAAACGACAAATATCATGGGAATGAGTATAGACCAAAATAACACCTTTACTTCATATCGCAGGTGCATGAATTCTCCCACAATGTAAGCAGCCTTTACAATGGTAAGACTGACAAAAATAGCAACTTTCAATGGGCCATGGTGCATGGTGAATGCAATTAAGAACTCGAATGCTGTAACCGCCCCAAGAATACCCGCTACAGTCCATAATTTTTTGATCTTCGCCTTGTCCGGAGGGAGTACCGTTACTTGTGTTTCTTCTGAGTGAGCCATATCAATTAATAAAATTTGAACCAATAAATAGTTAAACAAGATAAAAGAACGTAAACACAAATACCCACACAAGGTCGACAAAGTGCCAGTACAGTCCCACCTTTTCCACCATCTCATAATGACCTCTCCTGTCATAAACCCCCATCACCGTATTGTAATAGATGAGGAAATTCAGACACACGCCGCTGAATACGTGGAAACCATGGAAACCAGTAATGAAAAAAAAGAACGCGGCGAAATCCGGCGGGCCATATTGATTATGGGTTAACGACGCACCATAATAGGCCAGTCCTTGAATATCTGTCGTTCCATGAATAAAATGTGTCCATTCCCAAGCCTGGCAAGAGAGGAAAGTTATGCCCCCAAGGATCGTCCACAACATCCACTTTTCAACAGCTTTTCTGTCCATACGATGCCCCGCTTCCACGGCTAATACCATCGTAACGCTGCTCATGATCAATACGAATGTCATGATACCTACGAAAACCAGCGGCAAGGTAACGCCATGCAGGAACGGCACCGCCTCAAATACTTTTTCAGGAATCGGCCAATATGCTTGTGAAAAAACAAAATCGTGGGGCAGCCCATCGAAAGCCGGATGAGACGAACGAACTAAGCCGTAAGTAATGAGTAATGCTGAAAATGTGAACGCATCCGAAAGAAGGAAAAACCACATCATGAGTTTGCCATAACTCACGCCCATGGGTGACACTCCACCATCCCAAGCAGTTTTGCCGGGTGCCGGAACATTCACAGTTGAGGTGCTTGCCATATCTATTTAATTCAAAGTTTAAGGTTCAGGGTCAAAATCTACCGCGTCCAAATTAAAAACAGGAGCAAATATATCCAAAGTCCACCCAAAAAATGCCAGAATGTAGCACACATTTCCAACTGGGTTATGTTCCTCGAATGCACTTTATAACGAAAGGTAGAAATCAATACAATGAGGAGGAAAACGAGTCCTCCCAAAATGTGAAAGCCATGCAGGCCGGACAAAACGTAAACAAACGATCCCGAAACTGCGCTTCCCCTGTCACCCACAAAATAAACGTTGCTCGCAATCATTTGGCCCCATGCCATGATCTGCCCGACTAAAAAAGTAATACCTAAAATCGTGGTGATCACAATGGCAAGTTTGGTTCTCTCCAGCCGGTCTCTCCTGGCAGACCAATAGGCCCACTGCATGGTGAAGCTGCTCACAATAATCACGGCAGTATTCACATAAAAAAGACTCGGTAATTCGAAGATCATCCAATTCCCTTCTGCCTGCCGCACGATATAAGCGCTGGTGAGGGCAGCAAACAACATCACCACGGTAGCAATGAACAGCCACATGGCAAACTTCTTTGGATGCATAGCCAGCGGCTTGCGGGCTTCTTCAACAATTTTTAATTCCGTCGCCATATCATCTACACTTTATCCAGTAAATAAGCAATCTGCACAATGGGCAAATAAAGAAATGAACCGAACATGATCCTCATGGCAGACTTTCGATTGCCATCTTTCATGAGCGAAAAAGTCTGCGCGAAAAACAATACGCCACACACCGTCGCTACCATGGCGGAATAAATTCCGGTGATACCAAACGTAGCGGGCAGCAACCCCAGGGGAATCAGGAACATGGTATAGATCATAATCTGCATGGCAGTATTTAAATCCCTTTTTCCGCCGGAGGGTAATAATTTGAAACCGGCTTTTTTATAGTCGTCATCGGCAACCCAGGCTATGGCCCAAAAATGAGGAAACTGCCAGATGAACTGAATTCCGAAAATTATCCACGCCTCGTAGGCAAGGCTGCCGGTGGCGGCTGTCCATCCGAGCAACGGCGGCAATGCCCCTGGAATTGCACCCACAAAAACAGCGATCGGACCGACACGCTTCAATGGTGTATAGACAAAACTATACAGGAGCATGGAAAGAATTGAAAGTGCAGTGGTTAAAGGATTCGTAAAGAGGTAAAGAATAGTAATCCCAATCATGGCGCAAACGATGGCAAACCACCATGCCTCACCTGCTGTAATCCTATCGGTTGGCAAAGGGCGGTTCATGGTGCGACTCATGAGCTTATCCAAATCCTTTTCCAGGATCTGGTTAATAGTGACCGATGCACCAGAAAGCAAAAATCCTCCCAGGAACAACAGCGATAACGTCCTTAGATCAGCGGAGGGACTGGCGAGGATGAAACCAAACGAACAAGAGAACGCAACAAGAAATGACAAACGAAATTTTAACAACTCAAAGTAGGCCTTTGCCTTGTTGAATACGATCGCATTTCCTGAAAGCTGACTGACAAGCATCTATTGCGCTAAACTAGTTTTTTTTGTGGTCACAATCTCAAACAGCAGGTATGAAAGCATTCCAAACGTGGCCGTTGCCATTAATAAATGCACCGGTTGCAGATAAGGAGGAACTGCGAAATACGCCATTCCCGTACCGCTCAAAATGGTCCCCAAAATTAAAAGGATTAGAGTAAGCGGGAAAACTTTTGACGACTGAGTTTTAACCAATTTCGTAATTAATCCTACGTGCAGAATGAGCACAACCCACGAAAACGACCGGTGCAAAAAGAAATCGAGTCCAAGGCTTGAAATCCATTCGCTACGGGCGAGTTCAGCAGAGATTTGATCAATACTTTCGCGTACGCGGGTGCCCCACAATATTTGGATACTCAACACTCCCATGCAGGCCAGCACCCATCCTGCTGGAACAGCATCGGCCCTTTGATCAGATCTCCCGCCGGATCGCTGCGTTAGGTAGACCAGGAGAACAACAATTAACAAAGCAAGAAACATGTGCAGGGTGATTGTCCACGGCGTCAGGTTAGTCGATACGACAATCGATCCGAGCCAGCCTTGAAAGGCGACCAATAAAAAACTCAATACGGCAATTAGGGTCATGGCGCGCTCCCTTTTCCAAAAACGCAAAGAGGTGGCCGCCACGGCAAAGATCAGAAAACCGATCGTCACGCCGACGAGCCGGTTGAAGTATTCGATCCAGGTCTTCGCAGGATTAAAGGCAGTCTCTTCGCGGATTGATTCATCATGAATGAGTTCGTTCGCGGTATCATCAAGGCCAAAGGCTGTGAGATATTTCGCAAAGCGGAGGTTCTTACGGTGCCGGTACTTGACGTAATACGACTGGTAATCGTCCGGAAGCTCTTCAACCGATGTGGGCGGAACCCAACGACCAAAACACCTTGGCCAATCAGGGCATCCCATCCCCGATCCGCTGCTTCTGACAATTCCCCCAACTAAAATCAAGACATAAACGGCGATCAGCGTTGCGAAACAAAGACGATGGAATGATCGCATAAGGTGGTTTTAAATTCTCCGTTAAGGTTTGACACAACAAGTATGTCAAACCTTAAACGAGGAACCCAATCAATGCTTGTGTTCTGGTCCAACAACAATTGCTCCCTGATCCCCCGAGGTCTCCAACTTAATGAGTTCATTCTCATGTGGTAAGTTAGATTCAGGCGTTTCAGAATAAGGAATGTGCTGGGGTATAAAATCCTCCCTCGCGCCTGGCTTGCTATAATCATAGGGCCAGCGGTAAACAGCCGGAATCTCACCAGGCCAGTTGCCGTGTTGAGGATTTCTGGGTGTTGTCCACTCCAGGGTTGTTGCGTTCCATGGGTTTGATGGCGCCAGTCTTCCGCGGAAAATGCTGTAGAAGAAATTGAAGAGGAACAACATTTGAGCAGCCAGGGTCAGAATTGCAGCAATACTCACCACCATGTTCAGGTCGGTAAAACCGCTAAAAGTTTCAAAGTTTGTGTGGGAATAATATCTTCTTGGAAACCCCGCGATGCCGATGTAGTGCATTGGGAAAAATACAAGGTATACGCCAACGAAAGTGAACCAGAAATGAATGTATCCGAGTCGGGCATCCATCATTCGCCCAAACATTTTTGGGAACCAATGATAAATGCCAGCCAGCATTCCGAAGAACGAGGCACTCCCCATTACAAGGTGGAAGTGCGCCACAACGAAATAGGTGTCATGAAGTTGAATATCAATTGCCGAGTTACCCAGGAAAATACCTGTGATACCCCCGGTTAAAAAGAATGAGACGAGACCAATGGAGAAAAGCATGGCTGGTGTAAATCGAATGTTCCCTCTCCAGAGTGTCGTAACATAATTAAATATTTTCACGGCTGACGGTACAGCAATAATCAACGTCAGCAACATAAAGATTGATCCGAGAAATGGATTCATCCCGGTAACAAACATGTGGTGAGCCCAAACGATGAACGAAAGAATAGCAATGAATAACATTGATCCCACCATTGCCTTGTAACCGAAAATTGGTTTCCTCGAATTCGTTGCAATGATCTCAGACGTAATCCCCAGGGCAGGGAGCAATACAATGTAAACTTCAGGATGTCCGAGGAACCAGAACAAATGTTGAAACAAAATGGGACTACCCCCTACGTGAGCCAGGGGTTCTCCCCCAATGTAGATATCCGATAAATAAAAACTCGTACCAAAACTTCTGTCAAAAATGAGCAGCAACGCCGCAGCAAATAACACGGGAAAGGAAAGCAAACCGATGATTGCAGTAAAGAAGAACGCCCAGATAGTCAGCGGCATTCTTGAAAACGACATGCCCCTGGTGCGAAGGTTGATGACCGTAGTAATGTAATTGATCCCACCCAGCAAAGTACTCACAATGAAAAGCGCCATCGCTACCAGCCATAACGTCATTCCATCACCTGACCCTTTAATTGCCTGGGGCAAGGCGCTTAATGGAGGATAAATTGTCCAACCTCCTCCCGCAGGTCCCGTACTTAGGAATAAGGAAGTGAACATGATCACGCTGGATACGAAGAAGAACCAGTAAGAAAGCATGTTCATAAATCCTGAGGCCATGTCTCTTGCACCGACTTGCAAAGGGATAAGGAAATTAGAAAATGTACCGCTCAGCCCAGCCGTTAAAACAAAGAACACCATGATGGTGCCGTGCATGGTAACAAGAGCCAGATAAAATTCAGGGTCAATTTTTCCTTCAGGCGTTATCCAACCCCCCAAAACAGGTTTCAACCAATCCAGGTTCATGTTAGGAAAACCCAATTGGAGACGGAAGATGACGGAAAGTGTTCCTCCAAGCAAAGCCCAGAAAATCCCCGTGATCAGGAATTGTTTGGCAATAACTTTATGATCCTGACTGAAAACATAAGAGGTCCAAAAGTTACCATGATGCTCGTCGTGACTGTGGTCGTCATGAGCGTGAACGTCGTGTTGAGTAGGTGTATGCGTCGTTGCCATCGCTTGAATTTCTTTTAGTTAGAACCTGAAACTGTTATCGTACTGCTCTG
>DASUGQ010000053.1:0-27200 GCA_036273935.1 Cyclobacteriaceae bacterium
TGTAATTGACGTCAGCATCTATCAGGGCTTTTCGGATTTCCTTAATGGTGCTTGCTACATTGATTTCGGTAATTCTCCCCTGACCTTTGAGTGTTTGAAAGGCCTTTTCCAGCTTATAACTTAAACTATCAAACATGGATCTCTTATTATTTCTTAATGAGGCGCAAATTTAAACTTAAAAATGACGATAGGAAAGTGTCTGAAAGTTTGTAAATGGGGAAAGAAATGTTGCAGCACCAAGCCGGTGCACGGTGATTTCTGTTGCAGTACTTCTGAATCAATCCTGAAGCAGACGTTTATAGGTGGGTTGCAAGGCTGACTTTCGAATTTAGAATCACGTGCCTGTTGCTGTATGTAGCGGTAAAACCGCACTTTTCGTCTATCTCAAACCCCGGAAGCCAACATAAGGAAAGATCTCACCAGATGTAAATTCATTCTGGTCTGCGGGCAATTCCAGAAAACCATCAACTTCGTTCAGGTTGGCAAAGTCTCCAGAACCTCCACCAACTTTTGGATAGGCTATGAGTTTACTGTTTTCAATCTCGAGTTTCACCTGCAGGAAATACGTCAGTGCCGGCTGAAATGAAAAATCACTGGCGAGGATCGCTGTCGGATTTGCCGGAGTTAGGTCAAGACTTCTTAAAAGCCAGGGTTTAATGTATTTGTAGAAACACATAAAGGTAGAGACAGGATTACCGGGAAGTGCAAAAACTGATTTTCCCTCATTTGTTACACCAAACCAGAAGGGTTTACCGGGACGTTGAGTGACACGGTGGAATAGTTTTTTAACACCTGACTTTTCCAGGGCTTTTGGCACATAGTCAAACTTTCCTTTCGACACGCCGCCTGACAGAATTAAAGCATCCGATGTGCTCAGTATTTTTCGTAGGGCATCTTCAATTGCATTCTCCTCATCAACGACATGATGCAAGACCGCGTGGATACCCATTTCGCGGAGTGCTGCTTGCAATGCATAACTGTTAGATCGCCTGATCTGGTGGAGCGCCGGGACTTCGTTTACTTCAACCAGCTCATCTCCTGTCGAAATGATGCTGATGCGGGGTAATGTTTTTATTTTAACATCTGGTTTGCCAACAGACGCAAGCACAGCAATTTCTGCGGGGGAGAGAATTTTTCCTGGTTCAATCAGAATGTCACCCTGGTTTACGTCAGTACCGCGTTTGTGAATATTCTGAAGTGGCTCGAAATCGTTGATGAGTAATTTTGCTTTTCCATTGTCAATGACAATTTCTTCGTAGGGGATCACGACATCGATACCCTCCGGAGTGATCGCCCCCGTCATCACTTCCAAACATTTTGAAGGATCGGATAATTTTTTTTGTGGTGTGCCCGCGGCTTGAATGCCCTCGACGACAAATTCTCTTTGTCCTTTTTGAAGAATGTAGTACGAAACGCCTATGCCATCCATGGTCACTCTGTCGAAGGGAGGGAAGTCACGGTCAGCATGAACTTTTTCCGCAATCACTTTTCCCACAGCATCAGCGATCGGACAGGTTGTAGCAGCAGGTTGATAAAGATTGGATAGAATGATTTGAGTGGCTTCTGAAACACTTACCATTGTCAATTTACTTTCAAATGTGGAAAACTAACGATAGATTTCCGAAAGTTCAGAACTTTATTGATCAATACAAGAACACCATGAAGAATAAGCTTACTCACGTTGACAAATCAGGACTTCCCCGAATGGTCGATGTATCTGATAAACCAATTACGCTTCGAACTGCCCGGGCGCAGGCGACGATAAATGTGGGCGAAGAGATTCTTAACCAGATCAAAAGCCATGAACTGGTAACGAAGAAGGGACCTGTCTTTCAAACAGCGATTATTGCCGGTGTAATGGGCGCAAAAAAAACGTCGGCGTTAATTCCGTTCTGTCATTCCATTGGCCTGGACGACTGCCAGGTGAAGATCCATGTAAAAAACAAAAAGATCATCATTGATACAAGTGCTATCGTGTGGGCAAAAACAGGAGTGGAGATGGAAGCACTTACGGCAGCGTCGGTAGCAGCCTTAACAGTGTATGATATGTGTAAAGCGTTGTCGCATGATATAACGATCGAGGAAATAAAACTGATGGAAAAGACCGGCGGTAAGGAAGATTTTAAAAGAAAGTAATATGACTCTGCGACGAAGACTTTACCTGATTCTGGATCCTTCCGTTAAGGGTGGTGTGCCTGAGAGAATTTTTGAATTCTTTCTCGTGATCATCATCATTTTAAACATCCTGGCCATAATCCTGGACTCGGTCCACGAAGTGCATGATGATCACAAAGTCCTGTTCTATCGGTTTGAAACGTTTTCCGTTATATTTTTTACCGTTGAATATCTGGCTCGTGTTTATTGTGTGGTGGAGAAGCCGCAGTTTAAAAAACGTATCAGCGGACGCCTTAAATACGCAGTCACGCCAATGGCGATAATCGATCTCATGGCTTTTCTTCCATTCTATTTTACGTTCCTCCCGCTTGATCTTCGGTTTCTGAGAATCTTCAGACTATTCGGCCTCTTTCGGATGTTCAAGATCGCCAGGTATATGAGAGCGCTTGATATCTTCAAGAAAGTTATAGCCGACCGTAAAGAACAACTCGTATTGAGCATCTTGTTCATTTTTTTTATGCTTATTATTATTTCTTCCATCATGTATTATGTAGAACGCGGATCGCAACCGGAGGCATTTTCAAGTATACCGGCAACGATGTGGTGGGGTGTATCTACCTTAACGACCGTAGGCTACGGTGATATCGTGCCGTCAACTGTGTTGGGCAAGGTATTAGGTGGGTTATTTGCAATTGTTGGTGTAGGGTTATTTGCGCTGCCGGCTGGCATATTGTCCTCCGGATTTTATGAGATGATCCATGAAAAGAGAAAGATCACCTGTCCGCACTGTGGAAAGGATTTTCATAAATGATGACCAATGATTAAAGGGCTAATTCTGGCAGGTGGAAAAAGTACCCGAATGGGGAGGGACAAAAGCCTGATTGATTATCACGGTAAACCACAGCGGGAATTTTTGTTTGATTTACTCTTAAATTTTTGCGCCGAAGTGTATGTCTCATGCAAAGAAAACGCCGAAGTGCCCGAAAAGTTGAATCCCCTTCCGGATCTATTCGACATGGATAGTCCGTTGAATGGTATATTAAGCGCTTTTACAATGGATCGGTCTGTAGCGTGGCTTACCGTTGCCGTCGATATGCCTTTGGTAGACAGGCAAACATTGGATTATCTTGTACTCAATCGCGATGCACAAAAGGTAGCAACGTGTTTCCGCGATTCGGACGGGAGCAAACCGGAACCTTTGCTTTCCTTGTGGGAGCCAAAAGCATTTCCTTTGTTGCAATCTTTTTACGCCGAAGGAAATATTAGTCCGAGGAGTTTTTTACAACGGCGCGATGTTCATTTGCTCTCTGTTCCGAATAAAAAAATTCTTACAAACGTCAATTCCATTGAAGACCTAAATCAATTGAAGGATTCGATTGATAATGATTCTGCTAGTAAACAGGTTGATAAATAATTATTAATTCAACTCGTCGATTGACTGCCCGCTCATCGTCATTAAGGTTGCTGTTGAGCGGTTCGCGCATTCCCTTGCCCGACACCGATATTCTTTCAGGTTCAACGCCACGATCAGTGAGATAATCTTTTACCGCCTGGGCTCTCTCCTTTGACAACCTGAGGTTAAACTTATCAGATCCGATGTTGTCGGTATGTCCGGTGAGATTCAATTGCAGGTAATGATTTTCTTTAAGTACTTCCGCCAATTCATTGAGGTATTGACCAGAATCTTCATTGATGGTGGAACTGTTAAAATCGAAATTAAATCGCAGGGTAGCCTTTTCAAGTTCGACAGGTTCGTGTTGAATACCGCCCGCCTGCGCTTGAGCCACGACTGAGTCTTGCTTCATTTGCAATGATTCCTTTAGTGAAACACTCTTCTCAGCTTTTTTAATACTTTCGTTTTTCACGACGGGTTGTTCAATTGAATCGCGTGCAGGGGTTTTGTTCTTGGCCGAAAGGGAAGCCGTTGGCTTATCCTTTCTTGCTGCCTTGGCTTTAAGCTTTGCATCCACTAGCCGGCGGAGTTGAACACCAATTTCAAATGCGCCGGTATTGCCAGGGTTTTCAATAGCAATTGGAAAGTCATAACTGAAGCCAATGCTGAAATTTTCTTTGTGTAACTGTATGCCAAAGATTCCTGAACGTCCAATAACATACTTCGTAATAAAATCAATATGCGAGGATTCACTTTGAGCGGATGATGCAAGTTCATATTGCCAGATGGCTCCGAAATTCATCACATGGTTCGCATACGTGTGGGTGTATAGTAATTCAGGAAAAATTGACAATGGACCTTTTTTGTAAACGCGGAAACCGAACGCACCAACAAGGGCTCCACGAAGTTTGCTTTCATTCCCGAGAAATGAATCCTTGGGTTTGTTGAAATCAAAAAATGAAAAACTTAAGTATGAGACTCTGTTCTTTGCCTTATCCGTCATTTGCCAATAGCCTCCCATCGAAAAAGTAAAAAACGAGTTTTGAAGTTGCTGAAAATCTTCACCGCTGAATGCTCCTTCGTCAAAGCCTCGGTCGGGAATGTATTGCATTCCGGTATACACACCATCCAGGTTAATTCGTCGTTGCTGATACAATCCCTTTGTACCAAGGGTCAGGGTTTGCCAGCGACTCAGGGGCACATTGATGGCGAAAGAAAGAGCGGCCTCCTGCGTTTTAAAGATACCGCCGGAACGATCATCCAATACACTAATTCCGATCCCCGACCATCGATGGCCGTCGCGTTTGCTGAGAAATGGATACGCAGCTGAAACGTAACTGCTGTTGAGATTAAAATCGCCCCCGGTTTTTTGATTGCGATGAACAAAATTTAACGTGGCATAATCAGATATGGCAACTGCTGCGGGATTGATCCGCTGATCGGTGTAATTGATCTGACTGAAATGAAAATACTGACCATACGTGGTTTCGCATATTGTTACTAAAAAGAGAAATGGTATGGTTATTCGCATTCCCTATCGAATCAGAATGATGGAGCCGGTCTCTTGTCCATTGAGGAGAATTCGTTTGCCACTGGCATATTCGCCGTGCACCTTCCAATGATATACCCCAGCTGGTTGTAATACGCCTTTTACTGTTCCGTTCCAACCGTTGGAGGAAGCGTCCTGCACATTTGTTGTATTGTAAACAAGGCTTCCTTCGCGATTGTAAATAGAAAGGGAAAAGCTTTCTGCCTGACTTAAACCATAAATTCTTAAAACATCATTTTTGCCGTCTTCATTTGGCGTAAATAGATTGGGGATGAATGCCGTTTCTTCTACAATGACGAGAACCTTCTCCTTTGATGAACACCCTATGCTATCGTATGCGGTTACCTGGTATTCAGTGGTAACTAAAGGAGTTGCAGTCGGATTGGCGGTTGAGGAATCATTTAAGCCAGTAGGAGGGTCCCATGAATAGGTGTCTCCACCGGATGCAGTCAGTTGTACGCTTTCACCTTTAAGAATTTGATAGGTCTCAATTGGCAAAGATAATTCGGGTTGGCTAATGATGAGCGTAGTTTCCCGTTGAACATGGCACCCATTGTTATCCGTCAACTCAAGCAATATGGTGTCTTGTTTATCGACCGTATATTCTATTTCAGAAGCGTGCGAGAGCGTTCCCTGTAATGCACTGGACCAGGTAACGCCTGCCCATCCCGGCTCAGCGTTTAAGGTCAATGCCGTTCCTTCGCAAACATATCTTGTTTCAGTTTCTTTTTTCGTCAATTCATCTTTATAGTCTATAGAAAAAACTTTCACTGCGGAACATGCCCGATCTGCACCGGGTATAAAAGCAAAGACCGTGTCTGCTGAATTTTTTTTATACTCGTATTCTTCAAAGGAGCCCAGATAACCTTCATTGAAGGAGAACCACAATGCTGGCACCTCCAGCGTGAGGGCAATCGATTCGGCTCCGCATGTTGTGATGTGTGTTGTATTCAGCTCGACACAGGCCTCTCCATGACAAACCGCATCGCCGCCAGCGTGAAAAGCATTGTCCACCGATTGTATGTATACCTCGAAGGGTCCAGGCCCCATGTTCTTTAATAAAGTGAAGTGCTGAGCTTCGTTGTTTCCCGAACTGACAAGCATTCTTTTCTTGTTGAATAAATCAAAGTCGCCAATCAAGATCTCTTCATTTGAGGATTGAACGGTTAAGTCATAAGTGACTGCGTCTTTCGGTGTATGATCATCAGATGATTTATCCCAATACACAAAGAGTCGGTCAAATATTTTGATGGCAAATGGGTTTGATGGTTTTCCGGGAGGATTGTTCCCTATGCCTGTTTCGTTCTCGAATAATCTTATTGACGATCCGTCAAATTGTATGAGATCAAGATCTCCGTCTCGATCAGTATCTCCGAATCGTTGATGGCTGGCCGGGCAGTTTGGTAATTGAATAATTTCACCGGTTGAGAAATTAATTACATTTATCGGTTGAGAGAATTCGTTCAGACCAGTGATATTAATGTCAACCCTTCCGTCACTATTCATGTCTGCTATAAAGACGCCCCCAGGAGACTGATTTAACAGGGTGTCTTTTAGAATGAATTCACCCGGCGCTTTGCTGATAACCATTTTTGAAAGTTGACTTCCCGAAATAAAAACGTCATTGACTCCGTCGTAATTTAAGTCGCCATCGATGGCCTTTGAATTGGATAACCCGGGAATTTCGATTGCGTTGGTGAAATGGAAGGGACCTTCATTAAATAGTATTGCGGAATAAAATGAGTTATCACTTTTCGAACCGGTGACAAGAATATCTTTGTTCAAATCACTGTCAAAGTCTGCAGTGATGATATCGGTTGCACGAATTTTAATGCTGTCATTAACCACTATCCAACCAGAGACGGTTTGACTATAAACATTCACCTGATTTCCAACATCACCTCCTGAAAGAATTAGTTCTTTCAGACCGTCAAGATTAAGATCCTCCATTTTTACCAGGCTTCCTGCTGCGGGAAGCAGCGGTGTGGAAGGTAATTCAAATTGAAAATCTCCTCCATTAAGGAAAACAACGGTTGAGCCTTCATTTCCTATGGTGCCTGAAGCCAGGATGTCGATTGCATTATCCATATCGAAATCGGTGAGGAAATAGCTGAGGGTAGTATATTCAGTTTTCACCTGAGCCTGGTAAGCAAAGTCATACCCTTCAAGATTTTTATAAGAGAAGAATGAAAAAGTGGAATCCGGAGTCTTGGCAACAACTAACACATCGAGGAGACTGTCATTATTGACATCAATCCATTCAATGGATCGTACCTTCAGCGAATCAGCGATGAGGAATTCACTTTTAAAATTGAATTGCCCATGACAAGTGATTGCAGTTAGAAAAAATAATATGAGAAGATGCGCTCTTATCATTTTTTTGGTGATTTTGTTTTTTTTATCTGAAATGTTAACGGAACAGAAAGTCGGCTCGACACAGGATTTCCATTTACACTGGCCGGTCTCCAGAGCGGCATATTTTCAATTACTTTCTTTACTTCCCGGTCAAATACTTCCCCCAGTGAATTCTTTATTTCAATTTTTTCGGGCTTTCCTTTTGTGTTGATAAGGAAGGAGACGGTCACAATTCCCTGTATCGAGTCCACCAATCCTTCACTGGGATATTTCAATTCCCGATTGAAATAATCGTATAGGTTAGGATATCCGTCAACAGGTTCCGCTTCGACGAAACTATATTCCGTTTTGCGATCAGGCTCCTTTCTTTCAATGCCCCCTGATCGAATATCTTCTTTAGGTGTTCTCGTCTCCTTCTTATCGGCGTCATCAGAGGGTCTCGCTTCACGCATACTTTCGGTCGGGGGAAGATTCTTAATTTCATCAGGTTGTTTTTTCAATTGACTTGAATCCGGACGGGAATCAAGTTGCACACTGGGCTCATGGCCGGGAACGGACTGCGATTCTATTGCTTTGTTGGTTCTGTCGAGCATAAAGGTATACCATATGACAGGAACGGAAATAACGATTAATGACACCGCCAGAATCTTGTTCATCAACTTGAATTTATTTCTTCTTATGACAAGATTTTCATGATTTCGTATCAATTGATCGAAATCCATGAGGGAACGAATTTCCTCATCGGCGATTTCGGGTTTGCTTTTCATTATTTTCAATTTGTGTTGCATTTGCATGATCATTAAGTCAATCGGGAAATGAGAAGCTTCTTCATTTTATCCAGCACGCGATATGTTTTGACTTTGGCATTGTTCTCCGTTATTTCAAGAATGTTGGCTACTTCAATAAACGGCCTGTTTTCCAAAAATCGTAGTTCAATTAGCTGGAGTTCATCAGGCCTCAAGCGTTCAAAAACCAGTGGCAATTTGTCTTTCAATTCATCTCTTGTATCATCATCAAACATCGCCTCGTAAAGATTTTCAGCCATATGATCTTCAAGCACGACCATTCTTTCTCTTTTATTCTTTCGGAAGTAATCGTTGCACTCGTTAATGGCGATACGATACAACCATGCTGAAAAGGGTAGTCCTTTGAATTTATATCGCGCGATATTCATGAGTGATTTGAGAAAAACCTGGGACGTTAAGTCGGCAGCGATCTCCTTTTGCTCGACCCGATGAAGTATAAAAAGAAATATCGTCCTGAAATATTTCTCGTAAAGGGGCCTGAAGTTTTCAGGATTTTCCTGGGAACCTTTTATAACCCCTTCTTCGTTAATAAGTTGGTTGTCAGTTCTAATGTCCTGCTTCAATGAGTGATGTTTATCTTTTCTGAAACCTAAATGAATAGCAGGAAGAAAAGATACAGGTTTTGAAAAAAATTATTTTCGATGACGAAAGTCTCGAACAATTTTAAGGCGTAGTCGTTATCTTTGAGCAGTCTAAAAGTTGGAAGGTTATGAAAGCAGCAATTACAAAAACACAGTACAGTGGAATTTTCACAAATCCCATTTCTCGAAATCTCACCCTTATTTTCCTCGGAGGATTTCTTGCAGCAGTTGCCATCGTAACGGCAGGGGTAATATTAATTAACCTAATTGTAAGAGGCTGATACGCCGTTAGGTCGCGCCGATACCCATTCTTCTCCGTCTTCGAAGACTTCCTTTTTCCAGATGGGCACTTTCTCTTTCAGGGTGTCGATAATGTACTGGCAGGCTTCAAAGGAATCTCTGCGATGAGGTGATGATACGGCAATGGCGACGGAGACCTCACCCGGTTTTAGCGTACCTACGCGATGACTCACCGCATAACCTAATAATGGCCAACGATGGGAGGCCTCATCAATAATCTTTCGGATTTCGGCAACAGCCATTGATTCGTAAGCTTCATATTCAAGCCATACAACATTCTTACCATGAGCGGTGTTGCGCACCGTTCCAATAAATACATTTACTGCTCCAGCACCCAGACTGGTAGCAGTACCGATGACCTTTTGGACGTCAATCGGCTTTTCTGTTATTTTTATCATGGAGAGTTTGGTTGAGTGAGAAATGAATTGCTAATACAAATTAGAGCATTTGCGGTTTTATTCAAAGCCTAATTCTTATTTATTGAAAATCACCGATTAACCCCCGCTCACGGGCGGTATAAGGGCAATTTCATCGTTGTCGGAGAGCTGTTGAGAATCATCTGCATACTCGTTATTTACAGCAATCAGCAACGATTTTAATCCCCTTATAGCGGGGTATTTTTCCTGAAGTGTCTTGCGCAGTACCATAACCGTCTTTTCACCATCCATATTTAAGACCAGTTCCCGCTCACCAATCATATCGCGGGTAATCCCGAAGGCTTTTACTTTTAATTTTGTCATAACCCAAAAGTAACTTTTATAAGCAAAAGTTTATACTCCCTCTCAAACAGGTAAATTTGCTTCAACATATAACAATACCTGTTGGACAAATAGCTCCCGATCAGTTGATGATATTTGATTATATTGGGATTTAATTCTTGACAAATTTGAGCGCTATTTTTGATAATCACGGACGTCCATTGAATTATCTGCGGCTGGCGGTTACGGATCGTTGCAACCTCAGATGCTTCTATTGCATGCCAGAAGAAGGTATTCATTACCTTCCAAAGAAAGAACTGCTCTCATTTGAAGAGATTGAACGTCTTGTTCGTATCCTGGCACCATTGGGTATTTCTAAAATCAGGCTTACCGGTGGCGAGCCATTCGTGCGAACTGATCTGATGCAACTTATCAAGACCATTGTTGAGATTCCAGGCGTGAACGATATTCACCTGACTACAAACGGAGTCCTCATTGCTCCTCACGTAAAAGAATTGAAAAACCTCGGGATCGCTTCCGTTAATCTCAGTATGGATACGCTGAATCCCGACCGGTTTAGACAAATCACGCGAAGAAATGATTTTGCAGCGGTAAGGAACGCTTTTTACGAACTGATGCGAAATGAAATTCCCGTCAAGATCAACTGTGTTGTTATGGACGGAAAGAACATTGAGGACATTGTAGCCCTTGTCATACTCACAAAAGAGTTTCCGGTTTCCGTTCGTTTCATTGAAGAGATGCCTTTTAACGGCGAGGGCGCGCACTATTCGGTCCTTAACTGGAGTTTCGAGAAGATCATTGAGTACATCCGTTTTCATTTTCCTTCCATGGTCAAGAAAATGGACCCTCAATTTTCCACTTCATATAATTACCACATTCCAGGTCATCAGGGTGATGTCGGTGTTATTGCGGCATTCAGCAGGACGTTCTGCGGAACATGCAATCGTATCAGGGTAACTGCGCAAGGTATGCTAAAGACCTGCCTTTATGACAATGGCGTCCTGAACATCAAACATCTTCTGCGGGCCTCAAATGACGATGAGTGGATTAAAGAAGAAATGCTCAAGGCATTTCACGAAAGACCAAGAGACGGTTTTGAAGCAGAGCAGAAGAGGGAAAATCATTTGCCGGTGAGTGAATCGATGTCAACCATTGGTGGATGAAAATATTTCTTACAGTCGTCATTTTATTTTTAAGCACCCTCCTTTTCTCACAGGAAATCCAAACTACACATTCCTTTGCCATAATTGGTAAAGTCAAATCACCAGTTACCATATCGTTTGACGATCTGACTGAATTAAAGGTTGTTAATATCGGGGACCTGATTGTTACGAATCACCTGGGTGAGGAGCGTGGCACGGCAAAATCGTTGAAGGGAGTTCTGCTTAGGGATGTTTTTCAAAAGATTGAAATCGATGTTGAAAGTCCTAAATTTTTGAGTGAATATTTTTTCATCTGCAGGGCGTCAGATAATTACACAGTTGTTTTTTCGTGGAATGAGATTTTTAATACCGTCGTTGGTGAAGGCGTTTTCATTGTAACAGAGAAGGACGGCAGACCAATGACGGATATGGAGGAAAACATATTAATGGTTTCGGTGCGGGATATCAGAACGGGCCGACGGCATGTAAAATCATTATCATCAATCGAAGTAGCCCGTGCAAAATAATGAGCAGTGAACAGATAATTCTCATCGTTGTATTTGCCTTTATCGCCATGGTCTACGCTTCGGTAGGGTTCGGCGGCGGAACGAGCTACCTTGCTTTGATGGGTTACCTGGCAGTTGATTTTCAGATTATGCGCCCCACTGCATTGATTTGCAATATCGTGGTCGTTACAGGAGGCACTTACATCTTTTACAAAAATGGAAAGTTAGATCTTAAGCGATGCTGGCCGTTTATCCTTGCCAGTGTGCCGCTTGCTTACCTGGGAGGTTACTATCCCATAAGGGAGAAATCATTTTTTATCATTTTAGGCATCACACTTATCGTTGCTGCGTTTCTTCTGTGGTTCCAGGAAAACATACGACAGTTAAAAACGAAATCAATTAATCCCGATAATATAGCGCTGAACCTTGGTCTCGGTGGTGGGATTGGTTTTCTGTCAGGTCTCGTGAGCATAGGCGGCGGAATTTTCTTGTCACCCATTCTGCATCTTCTCAATTGGGACGAGGCAAAAAAGATTTCGGCGTTAGCCAGTTTATTTATTCTTGTTAATTCTATCAGCGGACTGGCAGGTCAGATTTCACGATCGGCTACTATTGATTGGAAGTTTGTCTGGCCATTGATTCTTGCGGTACTGGTTGGAGGTCAGATCGGTTCCCGATTTGGCGCGGAGAAATTCAATGCGCTTTACATTAAAAGAATTACCGCTGTCTTGATTCTCGTGGCAGGTGTCAATATTTTGAACCGGTATCTTGATTTTTTCTAAGGGGTTCAGGGCGATAGCTACAGCCTGCTTAGACTTTCCTCCAACGCCTTAATCTTGGATTCAGCATCGGCTTTCTTCCTCCGCTCAATTTCGACTACTTGTGGCGGGGCGCTATTCACAAATTTTTCATTCGACAATTTTTTTTCAACAGAAGCAAGAAAACCTTTGTGGTACGCAAGATCTTTTTCAATTGCTTCGCGCTCTTTAGCGGCGTCGATCTTTCCTTCCAGTGGGATGTAGAATTCGGTTGACTTAATGACAAATGAAGAACCTCCGGTCACAGATTCGCTGGAAAAGCTCACATCGCCCAGGTTGCCCAGGAATTGAATGACTGGCCAACAAGAATTAACAAGTGTGTCGCCACCTTTCACGACAAGTTTCAGTGGTTCTTTTGGTGATAAGCCTTTGGTGCTCCTCGTATTCCTTATTTCGCTGATAATTTCGAAAGCAAATGATGCCTCTGTAATAATGTTTTCATTAAATGGTTCAGGCTTTGGCCAGGGTGATTTAATGATACAATCCTGTTCGGTGCGATCCTTCAACTCATGGTACAACTCTTCTGTGATAAAGGGCATGAAAGGATGGAGTACCTTTAATACTGTTTCGAAGAATCCTACAGTTTTTGAATGAGTATTTTCATCAATCGGCTGACCGAATTCTGGCTTGATCATTTCCAGGTACCACGAGCAGAAGTCATCCCAAGTCAGCTTGTAGGCGGTCATCAACGCATCTGACATTCTGAATTTGTTAAAGTGGTCCTCCAGTTCCGCAAGAGACTGGTTCAGTCGCGCTTTAAACCAGTTGATAGCAATTTTATTCTTCTCAGGAGATTCTGTTTTTGAAATCGTCCAACCGTTCACCAATCTGAACGCATTCCAGATCTTGTTCGCAAAGTTTCTACCTTGTTCAACCAATTTCTCATCATACAGCAAATCGTTGCCTGCCGGCGAGCTGAATAGCATACCCGTGCGAACGGCGTCCGCACCATATTGGGCGATAAGGTCAAGCGGATTGGGAGAATTGCCCAGCGATTTTGACATTTTTCGTCCTTGCTTATCGCGCACGACTCCCGTGAGATAAACATTTTCAAAAGGTCTATTTCCACGATACTCGTATCCCG
Organism: Cyclobacteriaceae bacterium; assembly: GCA_036273935.1. Taxonomy (GTDB): domain Bacteria; phylum Bacteroidota; class Bacteroidia; order Cytophagales; family Cyclobacteriaceae; genus ZC4RG29. The sequence continues at coordinate 13,369 of DASUGQ010000053.1, forward strand.
CAATGATCATCCTTGCCACCCAGAAGAAAAGAATTTCAGGAGCGGTTACAAGATCATTGGTAGGGTAGAAGTAATTGAGGTCTTCATTGCCTTTCGAAGCCTGGTCTTTGAAAACAGATGTATCAAATACGGCAATCGGCCAAAGCCAACTCGAGAACCAGGTATCCATTACATCTGATTCCTGAATTAACTTTTCGTTTTCAACGCCAGGTTTTTTTCTTTTGAACAATGCCCTGGCTTCTTCCTCTGTTCTCGCCACAACGCAATCACCGGACTCATCGTACCATGCAGGTATGCGATGTCCCCACCACAGCTGACGGGATATACACCAGTCGCGTACATTCACCATCCAATGGTTATAGGTATTTTTGAATTTCGAGGGAATCAGCTTAATGGTATCATTCATCACGTTCTCATGGGCCGGTTTCGTAATGGTGTCCATCTTTAAAAACCATTGCAAGGAAAGACGTGGTTCAATTACAGCATCGGTGCGTTCCGAGAATCCGACGTTGCTGGTATAATCTTCAGCTTTGGCCAGTTGACCTTTCTCCTCCAGCAACTTTATTATTTTTTTTCGGGCCACGAATCGATCCTCACCAACCAGTATTTGTGCCCTATCATTGAGTGAGCCATCTTCATTTAAGATATCAATAACTTCAAGGTTATGCTTAACACCCAACGCATAGTCATTCATGTCATGTGCCGGCGTCACTTTTAAACAACCGGTACCAAAATCCATCGCGACATAATCATCCTCGATGATTGGAATGGCGCGATTGATCAGGGGAATGAGTACACGTTTTCCTTTCAGGTGTTTGTATCGTTCATCATTTGGATTAATACAAACCGCGGTATCAGCCATGATGGTCTCAGGCCGAACAGTAGCAATGGTTATGTGATCAGTTTCGTTGCCTTCAATCAAATAGTTAATGTAGTACAACTTTGACTGAACCTCTTTGTGAATTACTTCGTCATCCGAGAGGGCGGTCTTTCCAACTGGGTCCCAGTTGATCATGCGAAGCCCGCGGTAAATGTATCCTTTCTTATACAGGTCAATAAATACATCGATCACCGCATCGTAGTAATCCGGATCCATCGTGAACTTAGTGCGGGCCCAGTCACACGATGCGCCAAGTTTCTTTAGCTGCTCAAGGATGATGCCTCCATATTTTTCTTTCCACTCCCAGGCGTATTTCAGGAATTCTTCCCGGGTCAGGGATGATTTTTTTATTCCCCGCTCTCGAAGCATGGCCACTACCTTTGCCTCAGTGGCAATGGAAGCATGGTCTGTGCCTGGCACCCAGCAGGCCTCCTTTCCTTCCATCCTCGCTTTGCGCACCAACACATCCTGTATGGTATTGTTGAGCATGTGTCCCATGTGCAATACGCCCGTAACATTAGGGGGTGGAATAACGATACAATAGGGTTCTCTGGACGGGTTCGGTTTGGCGTGAAAGAACCCCTTCCCCATCCAGTACTGGTACCATTTATCTTCTACCTCTGCAGGGTTATACTTTGTTGACAACATAAGCTTGGATTCACACCTGAGCCAGGGGATAATCCCCGGAATTGGCCAATCGGTTTAATTATTTTAGGCTGCAAAAATAACGAAAATGAGCAGATTACGAAGATTAACGTGATCTGAAGGTAACCTTCCACGACCGACAGGTATTCAGCTAATAGTTAATTTTTTAGCCAAAAACTACTTTTTAAGCCCATGGAAGCTTTATCCCTGTTAAGAGACCGCGAGGCCAGTCTGATCCGCTGGAAACAACTTTGGAGCCTTGCTGCGCTGTACGCCTCCGTAATCATCGGATGGATTGCCTATTACCGATACCAGCCCAAACTTTTGGTGCAATATAATTTCACACAATTCTCGTTTTTGCTGGTCGTTGCACAAGCATTGATCATGGTTATCACCCCACCAATTGCCGGACGCCTGGGCGATAGGTACAGATTTACGCAAGGCCACCGCATACCTATCCTTTCTGCGGGCATGAGTTTCACGGCCATGATCTTTATGGCAGTTGCCTTTACTTTAATAGGAAACCCGGGCGAGGTCCTGCGATGGATATTTCCGGTGTTGATCATTTTATGGCTCGTAGGGATGAGCATATTCACGAGCCCCGCTTTATCCACGGTTGAACTCTTTGCTCCGATAGAAAGAATGCCTTATGCGATGGCTATCCTGACGATTGTCTCAAACGTTGTGTATGCACTTGAACCGATCATCGTTGATATAATTGATTTGTTAGGAGCTCCGGCAACTTTTTCTGTGGGCGGAATCGCCGTGTTCCTTTCCGGGTATGCTTTGAAAAAGAACTCTATTGATTTATTTAAAACAAAGGAAGCGAATGTTTTGCCGAAAGAAAATTCAAAACAAAGCCGCTTTGGATTGATAGCCTCTCTTGGTCTTGGATTTGGTTTCGCGAGTACCATGCTGTTCAATGTGTTTCCCGGAAAACTGCAGACGAATATCGGACAGTTGTTGGGGAGTGCTGACGGTAACGCTCTCGTTTCAATAATTCTGTTGCTCTCAGCGGCAATCTCTTTGCCCATGAGTAATGTTGTTTCAAAGTTTGGTATTCGCAGATCGTACTGGTGGAGCCTTGCTGTCGTGATCATCAGTGTCGTAGTAATTGTTTTTGTCAAGGATTCTGCTACCTCGTTATTTACGCTGATCTTCATCGTTGGATTTACCGCAATGTCGGTGAGTGCGCTTCCACTCGTACTGAATGAATCTTCATTTGAGGAAAAAGTATTTTGCGTGGGCGTTTTCTACAGCGCTGTTGCACTACCGGACGGTGTTGTTGAAATAATGATGGCCTACTTGCCAACTATTGGTTTCTAAGCCATCCGGATTCTCCAATTGGAGGGATATAAATTGTTAATCCTGTTGTGAAGAATATTCACCCAGCCCAGCGGAAGGGATTTGTACGTCGCCAATGCAAATCCCTTCTCATTTTCTGCACGGTTTAAGGAATTTCTGCGTAAATACTCCCGTGCCTCATCTAACGACAGATCCAACAGGTGAATATTTTCTTGATTTAGAGCCCGGCTCATGGCCAGCGAATGCTCCGGGATTACCTTATCATGCTTCAGTGTCCCCGCTGTGATTCCTGCCGAAATAATATTGAGCCGATCAACAATGATTTGCGCATCGCTAATTTTTCCAGAAGGTAAAAAACTGATCGTATCGCCCCATTGAAAGAAAGTGTAATCACCAGGTTCTATTATCCATTCAGACATCTGGCTGGGAATTTTTTTTAACGGAATAAGTTTTGCGCTTTTCCCGTGTCGAATATGATCTGCTTTAGCCTCCAGTTTCCTGACGACTGAAATAAAAAATCCCTCGCCTTTTACACGGTGCGGATAAAATCGATAGCCGACAATTTTGTTTTCTTCTACCTTCTCAATTCCCCACTCATCCGGAATTGATAATTCGACGAACGCTAAGTTTTGTTGGTGGCTTAGCCAAAGGAGGTTTTCTTCATTTTCAAACTTGTTGTAAGTACACGTACAATAAATCAAAATCCCATTTTCTTTTAATGAACTCCATACATTCGCTAATATCCTCCTCTGCCTTTTGTAGCAGAGTTCAATATTTTGAAGCGACCATTCTTTGAGTGAGTCCGGCTCTTTCCGAAATAAACCTTCACCGGAACAGGGAGCGTCGACAACGATAAGATCAAAAAAAAGAGGAAGCGATTGAAATGCATCTGCGTCATTGCTGGTGGTAATGACATTTACATTTCCCCACTTGGTGATGTTTTCATTAAGAATATTTGCTCGCGACCGAATCACCTCATTGGTTACCAGAAGACTTTTCCCATTCAGCAAGCTTAACAAATGTGTGCTTTTTCCGCCTGGCGCAGCGCAAAGATCAAGTACATTTAATGACTCGGAATCACCTGCAGATTGCAGAACAGCCTGCTCGAGAAACATGGAGCTGGCTTCCTGAACGTAATAGGCGCCGGCGTGAAGTAGCGGATCAAGCGTGAAGACTGGTCGTTCTGAAAGGTAAAATCCAAATTTGCTCCAGGGTACTGATGGCAAATTCTCCTCAGCAACATATTTCTTAGGATTAATTCTTATGCTCACGGGCGCTGGTTGCTGAAGGCTTTCCTGAAACGAAGGGTAAGCTTCGCCAAGTTGTCGTTTTGTGTTTTCAATGAAGGCCAGGGGTAAGTTCATACTAAAATAAGGATGTCGCTAAGTTCTCAATGCTTGTTTTCCCGGCAAAGGAATAATAGGTTATTTTTGGTTGATCATGGAAAACCTGCCAAGTAACGAACCGACTTTAAAATCATGGGTGGAGGTACCGAACGACTCTGACTTTCCCATTCAGAATCTCCCCTTCGGAATATTTAAAACACGATACCTTTCGCCGGTTGCGGGAGTTGCAATTGGCGATCACGTCCTCGACCTTGTTTACATGCATGAGTATGGTTACTTCGATGGACTTGGTTTACCTGCCGGAGTTTTTAATCAACGGCATCTGAACGATTTCCTGTCGTTGGGCAAGAAGAAAATCCGGTTGGTTCGGGAAAGAGTATCGGAACTGCTTCGGCATGATAACGATGAACTTCGCGACAACAAGGCGGCCAGTGAACTGGGTCTTATTCACAACAATGAGATTCAGATGTTGGTGCCGGTACATGTTCCGAATTATACAGACTTTTATAGCAGCGAAGAGCACGCAACGAATGTTGGATCAATGTTTCGCGATCCAAAAAATGCGTTGCTGCCGAACTGGAAGCACTTGCCGGTTGCCTATCATGGAAGAGCATCTTCCATCGTCATATCCGGCACCGATATTCACAGACCAAAAGGACAGATTAAAATTTCTGATTCGGAAGCGCCTGTCTTCAGTACGTCACGAAAACTTGACTTTGAACTGGAGATGGCCTTCATAACATGTGGAGAGACGAAGGTAGGTCAATCCATTGCGATCAACGACGCTGAAAATTTTATCGCAGGATTTGTTTTGTTTAATGACTGGTCGGCGCGTGACATTCAACAGTGGGAATATGCACCTTTGGGACCATTTCTGGGAAAGAATTTTGGCAGCACCATTTCGCCCTGGATCGTTACCATGGACGCGCTGGAACCTTTTCGCATAGATGGCCCGAAACAGGTTCCTCCTGTTTTACCTTATCTCGCATTTAATGGAACTAAAAATTTTGACATCAACCTCGAAGTTGCCCTTCAACCTCCCGGTGCAAAGGAATCAGTTGTCTGCCGGTCGAATTTTAAATACATGTATTGGAACGTAAACCAGCAATTGGCGCATCACACAGTTAACGGTTGTAATGTGCAGGTTGGTGATTTGTATGCCTCCGGAACCATTAGTGGTCCCTCACCTGGATCGTTTGGCTCATTGCTTGAGTTATCATGGAATGGTCAACGACCGTTGCAGTTGGCCAACGGAATAGCGCGCACATTTCTTGAAGATAACGACACGGTGACCATAAGGGGGTACGCAGAACGAGACGGCGTTCGCGTCGGATTTGGGGAGTGCAAAGGCAAGATTCTTCCTGCGCTGTAAATTAAAATTTCAAAATCAAGGCTATGAAACACCGTTCCTTTTATGTCATTCTCCTGATTTTGGTTTTTCTTGACAGCGTTTTACTGGCTAGCCCTAACTTGATCGGCAAAGTGGGATTGTTGATTTATAAGTATTATTATCTGCGCACATTTTCTCGTACCCTGGTAACCGTCACTTTAGTGTGCGGTGCATTTTCGTTAATTACATTCTGCATCCAAATGCTCAGGGACAAGTTGCTCATTAAAAGAAATGTGGCTGTGTTCTTTCTATCCCTGCTGCTGTTGATTGTGATTCTGATTTACGCCAGGATAATCATTGATTTTTCTTCATGGTCTTACAGTCACACGGGCTGGCGATTCAGACTCGGTGCCTATCTTTTACCCCTGATTGTGATCTACATTATTACTTATACGATGGTCACGTTGAAGCGCGACGAGTACGTCATGACCAACGTTGATCAGAGTAATGGAATAAATAAAACGGATGACTTAACGGACAGCCCAAAATGACAATTAATCCAAAAGAAGTTGCGGTACCAGTACTTCAGAGTTACCTCCAGGGAATAATTGCTCCACGTCCAATTGCATTCGCCAGTACTGTTGACAAAGAAGGCAATGTCAATCTCACACCCTTTAGTTTCTTCAATCTTTTCAGCTCCAATCCACCCATCGTAGTCTTTTCACCTTCTAGAAGAGTGAGGGACGGAAGTGTAAAACACTCACTTGAAAATGTTATTGAAGTTCCGGAAGTTGTAATCAATGTTGTCAATTATGCTATCGTTCAACAAGCTTCTCTTGCCAGCACTGAATATCCGAAAGGTGTCGATGAATTCGTCAAATCAGGACTCACATCTTTAAAATCAGTATTGATAAAACCTCCTCGTGTTGGTGAGTCACCCGCGTCCATGGAGTGTTCAGTCAAACAAGTTATTCCCTTAGGTGATAAGGGAGGCGCCGGAAATCTTGTCATCTGCGAAGTGCTTCTTATTCACATAAGTGAAGATATTTTGAACGATAATCAAAAAGTCGATCCTTTTAAACTTGATGCCGTAGCAAGAATGGGAGAAGATTGGTATTGCAGGGCGCACGGGGACGCAATTTTCAAAGTTCCGAAACCCCTAATGAAGTTTGGGATTGGTGTTGATCAAATCCCCGAAAGAATAAGAAACAGCAACGTATTGACTGGAAACGACCTCGGCATGTTAGGAAATATTGAACGATTACCGGATAACACCAGTGTAGACGAATTTAAAAAAAATGATTTAGTAAAGGTGGCGTTTCGGGGTGGGACGACTGCTTTGCATAAATTGGCGCACGAACTGTTAAAGAATGGGGAAGTTGAAAATGCATGGAAGGTGCTATTGATCAGTTTGCGCAGTTAGTTGCCGATTTTGAAATCCCGTTTGGTTGATTATTTAGCATATAAGTTCTTAACTTCATATTCACGATTACCTGATGAAACCCAGAAAGCCGATCATCTTATCCGGAATTTGTATAACAGCGCTGATTGCGGTGGCCTACTTTTTTAGTCAATCTGAACGCGATGATGAGATTAAACCAAATCCGTTAAAGGCGAAGCCGATTGATAAAGAACAATTGTGGGTCGGCCCGGCACGGACTGAGATTGACTCGCTGACTGAAGAGGGTAAGCTCATCGCCTATGGAAGGGATCTGATTGCTAACACTGCGCATTACCTCGGCCCAAAAGGTGTGGTGATGCAAACGACAAATGGAATGAATTGCCAAAACTGCCACCTCGATGCGGGAACGAAACCATGGGGCAATAATTACGGCGGCGTATACACGACCTACCCAAGATTCAGAGCGCGATCAGGTTCCGTTGAGGATATCTATAAACGTGTTAACGATTGCCTTGAGCGAAGCCTGAATGGAAAAATATTAGATACTACCGGCAGAGAGATGCAGGCCATCAAAGCCTACATGGAATGGCTGGGGAAAGATCTCCCGAAAGGAAAAGCCCCCGCAGGTTCCGGTTTGATGGAAATACCGTTGATTGAAAGGCCAGCTGATTCATTGAAAGGGCTTCAGGTTTATACCAGTCAATGTGAACGCTGCCATGGCAAAGATGGTCAGGGGCAATTTAACCCCGACGGTAAAACTTATCTTTATCCGCCCCTATGGGGAAAACATAGTTATACAACTGGTGCTGGCTTGTTCAGGCTCTCGCGGCTTGCAGGCTATGCCTACAATAATATGCCGTTCGGCACAACTTATGAAAATCCCATCCTTACAGTTGAAGAAGCCTGGGATGTGGCCGCGTTCATTAATTCGCAGCCGCATCCTGTAAAAGTCTTCAAACAAGATTGGCCGGACATCTCAAAAAAACCGTTCGATCATCCTTTTGGTCCCTATGCAGATTCGTTCCCGGAATCACAACACAAATATGGACCGTTCCTGGCGATTAAGAAATTTAAAGAGACCTCGAGATCCAACTGAATGGGTCTGAATTTCTAAGCGGACCGTGTCATTCCTTTTCATGATGAGTAACAATTGGCCTGTATTTTTCTAACTTAAGGCGGCTTTTGAAATTCCAGATTTACCGAAGCCGGGTCGATCTGCATTTTCGGCACCTTAGACTAACGGAAAGTAAAAACCGAATTGAATGAAAAGAAGTCTGCTAACTTATTTAAGTGCGCTAAGTCTCCTGGCCATCGCATGCAGTGGCCCAAAGGAAGGAAGTTTTGAACGGACTGCCAGCGGCATCGTGATTCATCTGGGTAGTGAATCGCCTGCCAGGTTGATCCGGCTGGAACCCATCACTGATGAGATCATTCACGTTACCGCATCGCCTGTTGATTCGTTTGTGACTGAAAAAAGTCTTATGATTTTGCCGGAACTTGGATCAACGGCATCCTGGGATATTCACGAATCACCTGGTGAAGTGATGATACAGACCGCCAGGCTGCAGGCTACAGTCTCATTGAAAACCGGTGAAATTGTTTTTAGAGACTCTACGGGGAAGGTAATTCTCCAGGAACAACAGGGAGGAGGAAAAACTTTCACGGAAACGCAGATAGAAGGTCAGAAAAGTTATTCAATCCGCCAGGTATTTGAGTCTCTCGATGATGAAGCATTTTATGGCTTAGGTGCTCATCAGAATGGACAAATGAATTACAAAGGACAAGATGTTGAAATGGCTCAACACAATATCGTGGATGTGATTCCCTTTCTTTATTCGAGCAAAAATTACGGCATACTCTGGGATAATTATTCCATCAGCAAATTCGGAGATCCGCGTGACTATCAGCCATTGAATACGGTAACGTTGTTTGATAAGAATGGCAAACAAGGTGGCCTTTCGGTGGATTACTATGTTGAAGATAAAATTGTAAAGAGCCTGACGGAAGACAGGATTGAATATGAATTCCTGGAGACACCGCAGGTCGACACTTTTCCCAAAGACATTGCTCAACGCGGTAAAGTAGTTTGGGAAGGTTCATTTACCTCTGCGAAGTCTGGCCTGCACAAATTTCTTATTTATGCTTCCGGATATTTCAAAGTGTGGATTGATGATAAAATCATCATGGACAAATGGCGCCAGGGTTGGAATCCGTGGACTAATAAATTCAATGTTGAAGTCAGGGAAGGAGAGAAGCATACCGTCAAAATAGAGTGGACTCCGGATGGCGGTGCCTATTTGGCAGTGAAACACCTTGATCCAATTCCCGTCGAGGAACAAAACAAACTTTCCCTCTCGTCTGAGGCGGGCAATAGCATCAACTATTACTTCGTAAAAGGAAGTAATGCAGATGAAGTCATTCACGGCTATCGCGAATTGACGGGCAAAGCGCCCATCCCGCCAAAATGGTCTTTTGGATTCTGGCAAAGCCGCGAGCGTTACCATACGCAGAAAGAGTTACTGGATGCGGTAAAAGAGTATCGTAAGCGAAACATCCCATTAGACAACATTGTGCTTGACTGGCAGTATTGGGAAGATCCAAAGTGGGGCTCACATGAATTTGACGAACTAAGATTTCCCGATCCTCGCGGAATGATTGATGAACTTCATCATAATCTTCACGCCAATTTGATGATATCAGTTTGGCCAAAATTTAATAAGGGCACAAAGAATTATGACGCGATGAATGAGAAAGGGTACTTGTTCACACGCAACATCGAGAAGGGAAGAAAGGATTGGGTTGGAATTGGGTACCAGTCCACATTCTACGATCCCTTCAATGAAGAAGCGGGTAAGCTTTTTTGGAAGCAAATTGACGATCACCTCAATGTATTGGGCGTCGATGCATGGTGGCTTGATGCTACAGAGCCAGACATGCACTCAAACCTTTCCATTGAAGAAAGAAAAAAGAATATGAGTCCGACCGCCCTGGGTCCGGGTGCTGTCTATTTCAATGCCTACTCACTGATGAATTCCAAAAGTGTTTATGAGGGCCAGCGCGCATCTTCTCCAGATAAACGTGTTTTTATTCTTACGCGGTCAGCCTATGCAGGTCAGCAGCGATATGGAGCGGTGACCTGGAGTGGCGACATTGTCTCGCGTTGGAGTGACTTTAAAGATCAGGTTGCTGCCGGAATTAATTTTTCGTTATCCGGAATTCCTTATTGGACGATGGACATCGGGGGATTTGCTGTTGAACGGCGTTACGAGAAAGCCGTTGGAGAAACCATCAATGAGTGGCGCGAACTAAATACGCGATGGTTTCAGTTTGGCGCCTTCTGTCCGGTTTTTCGTTCTCATGGCCAGTATCCATTCCGTGAAATTTACAACTTAGCCGAGACAGGCAGTACTGAATACAAAAGCATGGTGTTTTATGATAAGCTTCGCTATCGGCTGATGCCCTATGTTTATTCCCTGGCAGGTGATTGTTACTTGAATGACTTCACCATGATGCGTGGACTGGTCATGGATTTTGATGCGGATGAGAAAGTTCATTCAATTGGCGACCAGTATATGTTCGGACCATCCTTGTTAATTAACCCGGTCTACGAGTACAAAGCAAGGAGTCGCGAAGTGTATCTGCCCCAATCCACCGACTGGTATGATCTTTATACGGGCGAACTCCTTAAAGGCGGGCAGACCATTACAGCAAACGCGCCGCTCGATCGGATGCCGATTTATGTTAAGGCGGGTTCAATCATTCCGGCAGGGCCTGAAATTCAATATTCGACCGAGAAGCCGGCAAACCCCATCGCCCTTTACGTCTATGAAGGTCGGGATGCATCATTCACATTATATGAGGATGAGAATGTGAACTACAATTATGAACAAGGGAATTATGCACAAATACCGATTCATTACAATGAGGCTACCCGTACAGTGACAATCGAAAAACGAAACGGCGCCTTCCCCGGAATGTTGACAAAAAGGACCTTTCAAATTGTTTCTGTAAGTGCCAGTCATCCGGTCGGCTTAGGACTGTCTGCTCAGCCAGGTCAGGTGATCGACTACTCCGGAGACCCGATCTCCGTAAACCTAAAGTAAGGCATTCCGGCCGCTGACCCCTTTGGTCTGCGCCGGTTGAATGAGTCTGGGTCGTAGCGGAACTGGTATTCTGTAACTCTGCGGTAGGAAAAAATGGAGGACTAGCCAGGTGTGTTTTTTGGTGTGTACTGTCTGGTTGCCGCCAAACGTCCGGCATTGCGGCTTTCCAGCCATTTAAATATATCTCAAACGTTTTTCTCGCTCAAAATCTACATTAGCAGTAAATTTGAGCTATGATCTCGCGGTTTGATTCCCTTGGTGTTGTAGTCCTCGTCCTGACAATCTTTTGCTCATCATGCCGTGAAAAAGGGCACGACGCGGAAATTCCGAAAGTGGTCAGTTATAATTTTCATGTCAGGCCCATCTTGTCGGACAAATGTTATGCGTGTCATGGGCCGGACGTTAATAAGCGTGAAGGTTCCCTTCGTCTTGATATTGCGGACAGTGCCTACAAGGCGTTGAAAGATGATCCAACATCATTTGTCATCGTGCCTGGCGACCCTAACCATTCCGCAGTTTATCAGCGGATAATTGCCGAAGACAGCTCTATGTTGATGCCACCGGTTGAATCCAACCTGAAACTGACTCACCATGAGATTGAAATAATAAAGAAGTGGATAAAGCAAGGCGCAAAGTATGAGCCACATTGGGCATTTACGCCTCCGAAACGTGCCGATCTTCCGGAAATAAATGATGGTGACTGGCCCAAGAATGAGATCGATTATTTCGTCCTTGAAAAAATTGAAGCAAAGGGCCTCGCGCCAAATGAAGAGGCAGGCAAGGAAAGACTTTTAAAGAGAGTGTCTCTTGACCTGACCGGCCTTCCGCCAACTATTGAAATGATGGATGCGTTCCTGGCAGACGACTCGGATAACGCTTATGAGAAAATTGTTGATGAATTATTAATGAGTCCGAACTATGGGGAGAAGATGGCTCTGCACTGGCTTGATGTTGCACGCTACGCTGATTCCTATGGCTATCAGGACGACAACATTCGCGGCCAATGGCCCTGGCGTGATTGGGTAATTCATGCATTTAACGAAAATCTCCCTTATGATAAATTCCTCACTTGGCAACTTGCCGGTGACCTGCTACCCAATCCTACTAAAGAACAGATCCTGGCAACAGCGTTCAATAGAAATCATAAGTACACGGAAGAAGGTGGAGTGATCGATGAGGAGTATCGAATCGAATATGTAACAGACAAGACCAACACGTTCGGTCGAGGTGTACTTGGACTGACGGTTGAGTGCGCTAAGTGTCACGACCATAAATATGACCCTATTTCACAACATGATTATTATTCCTTGTTTTCGTTTTTTAACAATACCTATGAAAAAGGTTACGAGGGTGATATTACGGTTTCGCAAATGGCGAAACATCCGATTCTGTATTTGAAAGACGAAGAAATTGAAAACATCCTGACATTCATCAACAGGGAAAAACGCGATACCTCTACCTTGATGGTTTCTGTGATGGGTGAACGCGACACCCTGCGAAGAACGTACATCTTGAACCGCGGAGTATATGACGCTCCCACTACGGAAGTATTCCCGTCAACACCATCCGCAGTGTTGCCTTTCGGAGATGATCTGCCAAAGAACAGGCTCGGCCTTGCACAATGGGCAACGAGCAGGGAAAATCCATTGACATCCCGGGTATTTGTTAATCAACTCTGGCAAGAGTTTTTTGGAAGAGGCATTGTAAAAACAGCAGGTGATTTTGGAATGCAGGGAGAATTGCCTTCTCATCCCGAATTGCTCGATTGGCTGGCGGTTGATTTCATGGATCATGGCTGGGATATCAAAGGACTGGTCAAGCAGTACGTGATGTCGGCAACATACAGACAGTCATCAGTTGTATCGGAGAAAAAACTAAAACGCGATCCGGAAAATATTTACCTGTCACACGCACCGCGCAATCGCCTGCCTGCTGAGCTCGTACGTGATCTGGTGCTGGCCAGTAGTGGCTTGTTAGTGAAGAAGATCGGCGGGCCAAGTGTGAAACCTTATCAGCCAAAAGGAATTTGGGAAAGTTCAACGTCAGGGAGGGGTGCACTGGCCACGTACAAGCAAGATCATGGTGAAAGCTTGTACCGGCGTGGGATGTATACCTTCATTAAACTGACGGCGCCGCCGCCTTCCATGATTATTTTCGATGCCAGCAACCGTGATCAGTGTGAAGTGAGAAGGCTCAGCACCAATACGCCATTGCAGGCATTGGTGATGATGAATGATCCTCAGGTCCTTGAAGCGTCACGTGTACTGGCTGCGAAATTGTTAAAAGAGAATACATCAGAGGATGAAAAACTAAATGAAGCGTTCCGGCTGATAGTTTGTCGAAAGCCAAATGAAGATGAACTAAAGGTCGTTCAACAATATTTGCATGAGCAATTATCATCCCTGACGAAGGAGAAGGCTGCAGCTTTGTTGAACGTTGGCGAATATCCCTTGCCGGGGAATGTGGATAAAATTCAACTGGCGGCAATGATGCAGGCGGTAAGCCTTTTGTATAACCTCGAGGAAACCATTGTTAAATCCTGATCTATGAACAAGGAAATTTTAGAACATGGGTTGAATGTGAATCGAAGAAAATTCCTTTCTCGATTAAGCATGGGTATTGGGAGTTTGGCATTGGGTTCACTTCTGATTCCTGACTTGTTTAGCCAGGGTTCAGAAGACATCGAAGGGATGCCCGTGGGTTTGCCGCACTTCGCCCCGAAAGCAAAACGCATTATCTACCTGTTCCAGAATGGAGCGCCTTCACAGTTGGAGACGTTCGACTATAAACCTTTGCTGAGGACAATGATGGGGAAGGAATT
>DASUGQ010000054.1:0-2361 GCA_036273935.1 Cyclobacteriaceae bacterium
GGTACTTGCCAGTGAGATTAAAAAAATCCCTGATGTCGCGTCCATTAATATAATCGGCGGACGAAGCAGGCAGGTAAATGTAATCCTGGATAAAGATAAGATGGCTGAGAGCCGCGTTGATTTCCTTTCCATCAGCAATCAGTTACAAGCGGGTAACGCGCAATTGGCCGGTGGAAATTTAGTGCGGCAGGATATGGTTTTCGCCGTCGACGCCGGTAACTTTTTCACGAGTGCTGACGAGGTTGGCAATATGGTTGTTGGTTCAAATAACGATCAGCCTGTGTATTTAAAGCAGGTTGCCCATGTTGAAGAAGGCCCTGAGAGCCCGTCGCAATATGTTTTCTACGGATATGGTCAGGACGACCCGTCGCTGGCGAAAAAATACAGATCGGACTATCCCGCCGTTACCCTTTCCATTGCGAAGAAGAAGGGCGCCGATGCCATGAATTTATCGGAACGAATCGTTTCGAAGGTAGATCATCTTAAAAGAGAACTAATTCCTGCGGACGTGCAGATCACCGAGACAAGAAACTATGGTGAGACGGCGTCAGAGAAAGTATCCGAACTTTTACTTCATCTTTTTATCGCCATTGTTGCCGTAACGGGCTTCGTTATGCTGGCGATGGGTTGGAGAGGTGGCCTGGTCGTATTCTTGTCTGTTCCTGTAACATTTGCACTTACTTTGTTCAGCTACTACTTCCTTGATTATACATTAAACAGGATAACCCTTTTTGCACTCGTGTTCATTACCGGTATTGTGGTGGATGACTCTATTATCATCGCCGAAAACATGCACCGGCATTTCAAAATGAAACGGTTGCCTGTATTACAAGCTGCTATCTTCGCGATCAACGAAGTTGGTAATCCGACAATACTGGCAACATTCACTGTGATTGCCGCAGTGTTGCCAATGGCGTTCGTATCAGGAATGATGGGACCTTACATGAGTCCGATGCCGATTGGTGCCTCCGTTGCCATGATGCTTTCACTCATCGTTGCACTTACCCTTACACCTTATCTGGGTTATCTGTTTCTCAGGGAAAAGGAAGGTCATGATGAAAAGGCGCCCCTCACTTTGGAAGAGTCAAAGATTTACAAACTCTATAAATCATTCATCAATCCTATGCTTGAAACGCGTTGGAAGCGCTGGGCCTTTATTGTAGGAACAGTGGTGGTGTTGCTTGGATCCATTTCATTTTTCTATACGAAATGGGTTGCGGTAAAAATGTTGCCATTTGACAATAAGAATGAATTCCAGGTGGTGATTGATATGCCAGAGGGGACTACCCTGGAGCGTACGGCAGCCGTAACGAAAGAAGTTGCCCAATATATTTCACAGCAAAAGCTTGTCAGAAATTACCAGGGCTATGTTGGTACGGCCGGGCCAATCAGTTTTAACGGACTGGTTCGGCATTACGATTTAAGAAACGGTGATCATGTTGCCGACATTCAGGTGAACCTGGTTGACAAAAAAGACCGGAGTGTTCAGAGTCATGAGATCGTAAAACAATTCAGACCCGACATTCAGAAGATTGCGAAGAAATTCCAGGCTAACATCAAGCTGGTTGAAGTACCGCCTGGTCCCCCTGTTTTATCCACCATTGTCGCTGAAATATATGGTCCGGATTACCAGGAACAAATTCGTGTGGCTGATCAGGTAAAGAGCTACATTGAAAATACAGATGGCGTAGTCGACTTTGACTGGATGACAGAAGCTGACCAACCGGAATACCGATTTGAGGTCGACAAAGAAAAAGCAATGCGGATGGGTGTGGCTCCTGCACAAGTGGTGGCTACCGTTAACGCTGCATTGTCCGACATGCCGGCAGGTGCTTTACACAATCCCGTATCGTTCGATCCTGTAAACATCATGTTGCAGTTGAATGACATCGACAAGTCAAGCGTTGATGATTTGAAAAATCTCAAAATACTTAATGGGGAAGGTAACGTTGTTCCGATCGGTGATGTCGTTAACATTACAAAAGGTGTTAAGGAGAAAAGTATTTATCGAAAGAATCAAAAGCGGGTGGTGTATGTACTGGCAGACCTTGCTGGTGAACTTGAAAGTCCATTCTATGCCATCATGGATGTATCCGACAAAATCAAAGATATCAAGCTTCCCGAAGGCTATACGCTGGCTGAGTCATTTAATGAGCAACCGGAGCTGGAAGACAACTTTACATTGAAGTGGGATGGTGAGTGGCAAATTACCTATGAGGTATTTCGGGATCTGGGAATTGCGTTTGTCGTTGTCCTCATCATCATCTACATGCTTATTGTAGGCTGGTTCCAGGATTTTGCAGTGCCGTTTGTGATGTTGGCGGCGATTCCCTTGTCACTGATCGGAATTGTGCTTGGGCA
>DASUGQ010000055.1:0-5225 GCA_036273935.1 Cyclobacteriaceae bacterium
CACGGCCTCAACCTCAGATTCGTTTGGCCCGATCTCCTTTGCCTTCGTGATGGCATCAAGTGCCTGGTCCAGGTACAAATCTTTTTTGACTGCATCCATTTCGCGATTAGCCATCAGGACTAACCCGAACGCCTTGTAGTACTGAGGCTCCCATTTGTCTTTTTCAACTGAGCCGATACGATCCAGGGCGTTCACAGTTTGCAGAAGTTGTTCGATCGACTGCGCATCGTAGAGCGCCTGAATATTTTGCTTCATCGAGGCAATATATTTTTCCTCGTTGGCAAATGATGTGTTGAGCATCAGTAAGGAGATCATAATTAAAGTGAACGATTTCATATTTTTTTATTTAGGTGACTCAATTATTTATAGCGTGGGAAGTTGGTTAATTGACTGTTCTTTCGACAGGGTGATGAATATTCCGAGAAAAAGGAAATGTTTTGCTGGTTGTTTGATTGCGCGACTGTTATAATACCCGTTATCGTTTAACTGATTGCTGAATTCATATCCAAAGACATTGTCACGCCCGGTAAGATTTGTGGCAGAAAAATAAAGGATCAGGTTGTGCCTTGGGAGGTAAGCCAGGTTGATACTGAGATCCTGGTAACTCCGCGTTTTGCTTCCATTGAAAATTTCCCTGTTAGGATCATTGTATGGCCGCCCACTGGTAAATGAGTAGGTCGCTCCAAACTGGGTTTTCAATTTTGTAAAGAAATATTTATAGACAAAAGAAAAGTTATGAGCTGATGCGAATGACGGTGTGGCCTTGTAAGGAAAGTCGAGATATTCCCTTTTCGTATCGAGGTAAGAATAAGAAATCCAATAATCGAGATTCCTTATGGACCGGTTATCACGCCAGAACAATTCAAAGCCCTTCGCATAGCCGGTGCCGCTATTGTTGATCAGCGTTTTTTCAAGATTTACGTATTTTACAAGATCACGATACTGCTTATAGTAGGCCTCTGCACGAAATGTGCGATTATTGTCCACGAGTTGATAACTTAAAATGTAATGATCCGCTTTCTCCGGATTCACAGATAAATTCATTCTCAACAATTCATTCGCAGGTGATTGGCGGAATTTTCCATACGCGACCGAAAAATTTCCGTCACCAACTTTATAAGCCAATGATAATCGTGGATCAATACTGGCCGTGCGTAGCAGGTTGTTGTACTCCAACCGGGCGCCTCCCCGCGTTACAAAATGATTGCTCAAATACACACTTCCCTCGACAAATGTTGAGGTTATAATTTCATTAAATTCTTCTTCTCTATATTCATGGTCAGGATGCGATACCTGATAATCATAAGACCTGTCAATAATCTCCGCGCCCGCCATGAGTTCAACCTGTTCCGATGGTGATCCTTCCAATACCACTTTCCCATGACGGCCCTTTTCTCTCTCGTTGATTTTATCACCCCCGTCAAGAAGATCATCACCCATGAACGTGTACGACAGACCACCTCGTATCGTCCAGTCTTTGGTTAAGATATCCTTGTAAGCTAAATTAATGTACTGATAGTCATTTGTGATGTCGAACAACTGCTTCTTTGAGGGATCGTCAATGTCGTGATTGTACATTGAGTAATCGGTGCGTTTGAAATTTCCATAAGCCTTGAACATCCCTGCTTTCCCTACGTTATGACGAAAGGCTGCGCTGCCTTCGAGAGATTCAGGAGGAGTTATCCAATCAATCTCCTGATTAATAAGATTAAAGTAAGGACGGATGTTCGTGTATTGAATTTTCCCGGCCAACGATGCGCGATCCCAAACGTGGGTGTGCGAAACGTCGCCACCTACAGATAATAATCCAAAATCAGTGCGCGTGCTTTCGGATTTGTCTTTAGAGTCAAGGACGAGTGTTGATGAAAGGGCCTGACCGTATTCTGCAGAATAGCCACCAGTGCTGAAGCTTGTCCCCTTGAACATGAAGGGAAGAAACCTGCTGCGGGACGGAGTATTTGGCGCTGATGAGTTATAGGGATTCAGCACCAACATTCCATCGATGAATGTGCGCGCTTCGTTCCCGTCACCGCCGCGAACAAACAAGCGACCACTCTCCCCCACCTTTTGTGTTCCCGGCAAAGTATTCAATGCCCCGGCGATATCAGCGGTTGCACCTGCCGTGGTTGCAATATCAACGGGTTTAAAAACCGTCCTTCGCGATTCATCACTCGCAGTAAACGACCCGGCCGTTATCGTGACAGCATCAAGCTCGTTGATCGTTTCGCGAAGCACTGCATCAATGGGAATAGTTTTACCATCAAGGTCAACCTCTTTTGTGAAGTCCTTATACCCGATAAATTTTATTGTCAATAAGTGAAGACCGCTTTCGTGAGAGTCAAATTGAAAGTTGCCTTCGGCATCGGATGTGGTTCCGTCATAGGTATCCGACAAAAAGATGTTAGCGCCGGCAATCGACTGTCCCTTTTCATCTTTTACCGTTCCTTTGATAACCGTCTGCGCCAACAGGTTAATGGCCATCATAAAAAGCAGTATTGTAAAATGTATCCTCATGTCGATTCCTCTTATTCGCAATGAATTACACGGCTAAGATTCATTGAACGTCAATGAAAGTGAAATCAGAGTTACTGAACCGTCAGCCCAATCGGATGAACTGTTGCTAGGTGGGGATAGGCTTTTCGAAGGATTGGATTATTTTTGCAGTTCGAATTGAAGAAATAACTAAATAAATGGCCGAATACAGTAAAGAAGAGATCAGGCGCATTGAAGAAAAATGGCGTGAGGAGTGGGAAAAACGCGGTATTTACAGGGTTGAAAATACCTCGACCAAACCAAAGTACTATGTATTGGATATGTTCCCGTATCCCTCTGGCGCCGGTCTGCATGTCGGACATCCACTGGGATACATTGCCTCTGATATCGTCTCGAGATATAAGCGATTAAAAGGTTTTAATGTATTGCACCCGATGGGGTTTGATGCTTTTGGATTGCCGGCTGAACAGTATGCCCTTGAACATGGTGTACATCCGGCCGATTCTACACGACAGAACATTTTAACGTTTAAGCGACAGCTTGGGAAGATCGGATTCTGTTATGATTGGAGTCGTGAAGTGCAAACATGCGACCCAGCTTATTACAAGTGGACTCAATGGATATTCCTGCAGATATTTGACAGCTGGTATAACCGTAAGAGCAACAAAGCTGGAAGAATAGCTTCACTTATCAGCATTTTTGAATCGAATGGCAACGTTGAGCATGAATTCCCCAATGTAAAATTTACAACGCCCTCGGGAAAGAATGACTTCACAGCATCAGAGTGGAGAGCATTTGATGAAAAAACGCGCCAGGAAATCCTGATGCAGTATCGTTTGGCCTACTTATCATTTGCTGACGTGAACTGGTGTGAAGCACTAGGCACTGTTCTCGCAAATGATGAAGTAATCAACGGTGTAAGTTATCGCGGTGGTTATCCGGTAGTGAAACGTCAGATGCGTCAATGGAGCCTTCGGATTACTGAATACGCGGAACGTTTGCTGGAAGGTTTAGAGCGAATTGATTTCAGCGATTCCATGAAGGAAATTCAGCGTAACTGGATTGGAAAAAGCGTAGGTGCAAAGATTAATTTTGAAATAAAGAGTGAGCGATCATCAAAAAATAACCTGATGGTCTTCACTACTCGACCCGATACAATTTTCGGTGTCGACTTCATGGTTGTGGCTCCAGAACATGAACTTGTTAAGGAGATCACCAGCCGCGCTCAGCAAGATGAAGTCGACAAGTACCTGAAATATGTTGAAAGCCGTTCTGAAGTTGAACGAATGGCAGAAGTAAAAAAAATTACGGGTTGCTTCACCGGTGCTTATGCCATGAATCCATTTAATAGGCGCGAGATTCCCATCTGGATCAGTGAATATGTTTTAGCTGGATATGGAACGGGGGCAATCATGGCTGTGCCCTGTGGTGATGAACGTGATCACAAGTTTGCTAAACACTTCAACCTTCCCATCACAAACATCATTGGTGACTACTATAATGGTGAAGAGGCCAATCCAACCTATGATGCACGTCTTCAAAACTCAGACTTTCTCAATGGCCTCATCATGCGTGATGCTATTGATGTAATAGTTAAAAAGATCGAAGAGCTTGGCGTTGGAAAAAGACAGGTAAATTATAAAATGCGGGATGCAGGATGGAGTCGCCAGCGCTATTGGGGAGAACCTTTCCCCGTCATTTATCGTGATGACATGCCTTATGCAATAGATGAAAGAGATTTGCCGCTAACACTTCCCCCCACAGATAATTTCAAACCTTCTGGAAATGGAGAAGGTCCGCTAGCCAATCTCAAAGACTGGATACAAATCAGTAACAGTGAAAAACGTGACAGCAACACTATGCCAACACATGCGGGAGCCGCATGGTACTTCCTTCGTTATACTGATCCTCACAATAAAAGTGCTTTTGCGGACCGCAACGCATTGAATTATTGGGGGCAGGTCGATGTTTACGTTGGAGGATCCGAGCATGCTGTTGCGCATTTATTATACTCACGATTGTGGGTGAAGATTCTTCACGATCTCGGTTATTTGAATTTTGATGAGCCCTTCAAAAAACTGATCAATCAAGGAAAGATTACTGGAGACTCAAGGTTTGTTTATCGGTTAGCAACAAATTCTAAAATAAAGAGAAACGTCTTCATAAGTCTCGGGCTTGCTAATAGAATAATGAAGGGAGAATTAAATGACTACGATAAAAACCAAATACATTCTTTTTTTCCTGACTTGGATTTTTCTAAAAAGATCGTTACAAACAAAAATCTCCTTGAAGAATATCCAAATGATTATACAATGGTCGCCGTCTCCGACCTTCATGTAGATGTCAATATTGTGAACGGGGTTGAATTAGACATGGAAGCATTCAAAAAATGGAAACCCGATTTTTCAAATGCTGAATTTATTCTTGAAGAAGATGGCAAATACATCTGCGGAACAGCCATCGAAAAGATGAGTAAGTCCTATTTCAACGTCGTCAACCCCGACGACATTGTTGCCAACTATGGCGCCGACACGCTCCGAATGTATGAAATGTTCCTTGGCCCCTTGGAACAATCCAAGCCGTGGAACACAAATGGCATCGATGGTGTGTACAAATTCCTGAGGAAATTCTGGAACCTCTTCCATGATGCAAATGGAAACTTCAACATCAGCGAAGCAGAACCTTCACGCGAAGAAATGAAAGTCCTTCATAAGACCATTAAAAAAATAGAA
>DASUGQ010000056.1:0-11576 GCA_036273935.1 Cyclobacteriaceae bacterium
AAGCGCAACCATGGCAGTCGATCCAACGATCAATGTTCCCATTGTGTAGAGCCGAAAACCTTGTTGTACATTGAGCCGCGTTATTTGCACGACAATCCAAAAAAGGCTGTCGTTGGCATGGGAGACTACCATTGAACCGGCACCAATAGCGATGACGACAAGGGCTTTTGACATTTCCGATTCAAAGCCAAGGCTACTCATCAATGGCGTCAATAATGATGCAGTCGTAATCATAGCAACTGTGGAAGAGCCCTGAGCAGTTTTTAAGGCCGCGCTTAATATGAATGGAAGGAACAATCCAACTTCGACACCGGCTAATGATTCACCCAACACATCGGCAATGGGAGAGTTTTGCAAAATCTTGCCAAATACGCCACCTGCCCCTGTGATTAATAGGATGATTGAGGCACCGGTTAGTGCATTTCCAACCCACCCGGTAGTTGACAGCATGCTGCGTTCTAACTTCTTTGGTAAACTAAATGCCACAAACATTCCAATCAGCAACGCTATAACGGGCTGGCCTGTAAATGAAAATATCCTGAGGGCATTAGACATTTGATCGGGTTCTACCTCGACATCAATTATTGATTTGATGACGATAAGAAGAATCGGCAACAAAATAGGGATGAACGACAACGAGGCGCGAGGCGCCTCACTTAGTATTTTTCCGATCTCCGCCTCTGAAACCTGGGGCGCTGGATCAACATAAGTTTTAGAAGCGTAATAAGCCGAATAAAAAAGCCCGGCAATCATGGCAATCAAACTTACTGGCAGGCCAATCAGAATAACCTTTCCGAGGTCAGCACCTAAAATTCCTGCAGCGCCAATAGGACCTGGGGTTGGCGGGATCATGCAGTGCGTCGTGATCAGGCCAAGGGCTAGAGCAACGGAAGGACCCGCCAGGGAAATGCCGGCTCGCTTCGACAAACTTTTGTTCAGGGGACTCAGGATAATAAAACCACTATCGGCAAAAACCGGAATGGAAACAATCCAGCCGATAAAACTCATGGCCGTTATAATTCTTTTTCTTCCGATGATCTTCAGTATCCATTCGGCCATGGAGAAGGCGCCACCTGATTTTTCCAGAAATTCGCCGATGATCACCCCGATGATAATAACCAGCCCGATTTTTCCAAGCGTCCCTCCAAAGCCATCGTTGACCGAATCGATGATAACGTTGAGGGGCATCCCCGTAAAAAAACCGAAACAAAGGGCGACAATAAGCAACGCCAGAAATGGATGAAGCTTGTACTTCGTTGTTAGCAGGACGATAGAAACAATTGCCAGGACTAACAGCAAGACATAGAAAAGGGGTGAGTTCATCAAATAAATATATTCAATTTACTCTATCCCGACTTGCCGTTCAGATAGTTTTAAGCCCAATACTTGAGAAATGCAGAAAGGAAACGAAAGAAATATCTCCTTTTTAAACGCAGCTTCCCAACATCAAAATAATCGACATGATCACCACGCTTGACCTTACAGACCTGTATGCTACCTGTATTCAAAACTTCGAGAATTCTACCTTCGCTATCGTCTGGTAACAACACCAGGTCATAACGTTTAAAATTTAAAGCCATAAAAAATAGACAATTGGTATGGTAAAGGTTTATGTCATAGGCCTTTCGTTTTAATGATGTTTTTTATTTCAAAGACTGTTACCGGGATGGATATTCTACCTCTACTTTGTCAACTTCAATTTTAAGATTCTTTGTGTGAATAAACATGTCCACCAGATTTTTGTGGAAGTTCAATTGCTGCCCCGGTCGTATCGTCTCATAAACAGTAATATATGTGATAGCTGTTTTACCATTCGCTTTGGTATAAGTGATGCGAAGGTCTACATTCTTGTATGAGGTCAACTCTGCATTGTTGAAAATTGTACCATCTATTACCGATTGATTGAACTGATTTTTCTGCCAATTGGATTTTACCGACAAATATGTCTTTGGATTGCTGACTTCGTTTTCCAAAACATTAGCCTTATCCGTTGCCTCTGCGGCAATATTATCCGCTGGCGTTTTTGAGGACGGTTCTTCTTCTTTTGATACTGAATTCCTGTTCGAGCCCATTGACCGTTCAGGTTGTAATTCTTCAGTCTTGTCTTCTTCCGAGGTGGTCTCAGCAGAATATGCTGTATCTGTTTTGATCTTTATGGGTATAGCAAACTTTTGATTTTTAATATATGCCTGCTCTCCCCGCTCAACCAGTATAAAATGTTCAGGTGATTCACGTGAATACACCTTCACCTTGCCGGTAGAGACGGTGACTGTGACTTCGCTGTCTTCTTTCACTGTGAAGGAAGTGCCGACTACCCGAACAACAACCTCGTCCATCATTACATAAAAAGGATGGAGGCTGTCATGCTCAACTTCAAACTGTCCCTCACCTTTTAAATGAACCTCCCGTATTTCTCTTCCGAAGGTTTTTTCAAACGTCAATGTGCTGTGGGCGGCCAACAGCACCTCGGAACTGTCGGGCAAGTAAAAAAAAGAAACGTTATCGTTTGAAGCAAAAACCGTTGCCGAGTCATCAGCGTGAGTGTTGTCGTTCCTGTTGAGCATCCAGAATGCAACGAGCAGAATAACAAGACTTGCAGCGACCTTCAACCAGTGATGACGAATGAAGTAAACCGGTCTCGGTGTATTCTTGTCCGATTCGATACGTTCAGCAAGCTTGTTCCATTCGGCGTCGGTTTCCGGATTGGCCAGGTCTCTTGTAATCGACGAATTGCTCCATATCTTTTCCAGTTCCTGAAACAATACTTCATTGGCCGGCGACTGAGAAAGCCATTCTGCGAACAGTCTTTTCTCCTCCTTCGAAGCATTTCCTGAAAGAAAAGAAGCAATCAATCTCGTGCTTTCGCTACCAGTCATTATTTATGTATTGTGATTCTCTTTTATGAAGGACCGATGATTGTTTCCGTTCAAAGGGAGTAATCTGCCGATCAAAACCGTTTTGTTTTTTACTATGACCATTTAGCATATAGCACGTCACCATCCTGTTACCCCTAAACGCTGAGAGGGTTTTTAGGAAAATAAAAGCATACACAACAAACCGAATAGCGCAAAAAGAATGATAAACCCCGACGTCATGAATGGCTTTAATTCTTTCCGAAGTTTTTGCAATGCAATGCCCATTTGATGTTCAACAGTCTTCAATGAAACGCCGAGCGTATCGGCAATCTCCTGGTACTTCAATCCCTCATGGCGACTCAACAGATAAATAGCCTTGCATTTGGGTGGAAGTTTGTCAATTGCACTGCGGACACGCAATTCAAGTTCCTGGTAAGACATGAGGTCATCGCCTGCTGGCGAAACTCCCGGTTGGAAATCGGTTGGATCGTCTATGCGAATGATCTTCCTGTGAAAGCGTAGATAATTGAGGGCCGTATGAGAAGTCGCCCGAAAAAGGTAGTGTTTCATCTTTTCACCAAAATCAATACCGTCCTTGTTTTTCCACAGCTTAAAAAATACGTCCTGAACAACGTCTTTTGCCGCATCCCTGTCGTTCACAAGGTTGTAAGCCAGGTCACAAAGAGCCTTATGATGCATGCGAAATAGTGATTCCAATTTGTCCATCGCTCAAATATAATGGTAAATCTAAATTCCAGTTCATCGACGTTTGTGACAACCAGACTTCAGAAAAACCGGAAAAACCGAGGCTTAGGACTTTCAGAAAAAAATATCAACATCGTGTTTAGGGGTAAACAATCGAACAGGTGCTATTGGTTTATAGCGGGGACTAACAATTAAAATCAGAAACCAACAATTATGAAGATTGCTAAATTTTTCTATTTGATTCTTTTTCTAGCGCTGGCTGTCGCCTGCCAGGACAATGAAGAAAAAGCAAGGATAGTCGTACGTCTCACGGATTCGCCAGGTGATTACGATGAAGTAAATATAGATTTGCAAGACATTCAGGTGCACAGTGAAAATGGCGGCTGGAGATCACTTGACAACGTCAATAAGGGAATATATAATCTGCTGGAATTTACTGATGGACGAGAAACCGTTTTAACCAGCTCTGAATACCCAACGGGAAAGATTACCCAGATCAGGTTGATACTTGGTGATAAAAACAGTGTTGAAATTGATGAAGACTCAATTCCTCTTGAAACACCCAGTGCTCAACAGTCTGGATTGAAACTTCTGTTGAATAAAGAACTAACCAGTGGAATTACCTATGCTATTCTGCTGGATTTTGACGCAGCCAGATCGATCGTAACAACGGGAAATGGCAAGCAGATCTTAAAACCCGTTATTAAAGTTGTATCAGAAGCACAGGACGGAGCGATTGAAGGCAAAGTGCTACCCGCTGATTTAACGGTGGCTGTATTTGCCATTGCAGGAGACGACACACTGGGAACGAGTTATGTGCAGCCTGGCGCAACAGACTTCTTCGTAGGTGGCCTTCCCGCCGGAACTTACAAGGTTGGATTTGATCCGGGCGAGCTTTCGGGTTACCAAAAGGACTCATTGGAGAATGTAGTAGTGGAATTGGGTAAAATTACGCAGACTGAGACAACTGAACTTAGCCAGGATTAACCCGATCTACTTTGATAATTTTAAGAAACCATTTTTTGATATGAAAAAATTACTGAACCAGGCAACGTGGCTGTTTGTCGTAGTGTTATTTTTCTCCGCAGCCTGTAAGAGTACCGTTATGGTGAAGAATAATCCAAAACCTTTGCCTCCCGGTCAAATGAAAAAAGTCACAGGAAGTCAATCGGCAAAGCAATACGCTCCGGGACAGCAAAAGAAGAAATAAAAATTAAGCTCATTCGGTTAGCCTGGTCTGACCGAATGAGTTTAATGATTCAAAGGTCAAGACTCAGTTGATCAATCCCCTCATTGTTTCTTTCTTTCGACGGTACGATTCCGAAATTGGAAAGTGAAATACCCAGTAACCGCACTTTTTTATCGTACATGTCTACGGAATCGAGGAGCAATTTTGCTGTTTCCAGAATAACTTCCGCTTCATCAATGCTGTCTGAGAATGATTTGCTCCTCGTGATTTGCCTGAAATCACTGAATTTTATTTTCAAAGTTACTGTCCTTCCCTTCAACTCATAGCGCTTGAGGCGGTCCCTGACCAGGGTTGCAATTTTTTCCAATTCCCTGTGCATTTCTTCCGCTGTCGTCAGGTCAAAAGGAAAGGTGTCCTCGGCTCCGACTGACTTTGTTTCACGATTCGGCTCAACTTCGCGATCATCCACGCCACGGACAATCTTGTAGAAAAAACGCCCGGGTTTGCCAAACTCTTTTACCAATTGGCGCTCCGTGAGTTTTTTCACATCAGCGCCTGTATGCAGCCCTATCTTTTTCATTTTCTCAGCCGTTACTTTTCCGACACCGAAAAACTTTTCAACCGGCAGCGCCTCCATAAACGTTTTGACTTTTGAAGGGCCAATAAAAGTAAGCCCATCAGGTTTGTTAATATCTGATGCAATCTTGGCAACAAACTTATTGATGGACACGCCTGCCGACGCGGTCAACTGTAATTCATCCTTTATGGCCTGACGTATGCGTTTGGCAATCTCAATGGCTGAGCCTATGTTTTGCTTATCAGATGTTACATCGAGGAACGCTTCATCAAGCGATAGAGGTTCAATCTTGTCAGTATACCGAAGAAAAATATCATGGATTTTTTCGGAAACCGATTTATAAACATCAAACCGGGGCCACACAAAAATCACCTGCGGACAAAGTTGCTTTGCTTTTTTCGAAGGCATCGCCGAGCGAATGCCAAACTTACGCGCCTCATAACTGGCTGTTGCAACAACCCCTCCTCTTCCTTCCGGGAAACCTCCAACAACAATTGGTTTTCCCTTTAGTTCCGGATTGTCGCGCTGTTCGATGGATGCATAAAAGGCATCCATGTCAATGTGAATAATCTTGCGATGGCCCTGACTTCCGATTTCCATAGCTTTGATGATACCAAGATAATAACTAACCCGATTGGCTCATTACCCGGCTGCGTCAATCACCTGCATTTCCGTCTCTTGTTTTTGAAAAACCCTCTTTTAAGCTGGTGATCTTAACGAATGAATGGCTTCAATAGAAAATCACTTTCTAAGTCTATATTTATTGCGATTATTTGTACGCATGATACTGGACATCAACGGATCGCAGCTATATTATTCAAAACAAGGTGACGGCAACAAAGCTCTTTTGCTTTTTCATGGTTTCGGACAAGATCATAGCGCATTCCAGGATATAATCGAACGGATCTCATCGGAATATACCTGCTATACATTTGACTTATTTTTTCATGGATCAAGTTTATGGAATAAAGGCGAACAGCCCCTGGAGAAAAGTGAATGGAATAGAATAATGGAGTTGTTCTTGCGGGAAAGTAACCTTAATGAAATTTCATTAATGGGCTACAGCCTCGGTGGAAAATTTGTATTCGCGACGATGGAGGGCTTCCCTGAAAAAGTGAAGGAAGTTTTCCTCATCGCTCCCGATGGTATTAAAATAAGTTTCTGGTATAGCCTGGCAACTTATCCAATCTTATTTCGAAAGATTTTCAAAAGCCTGATCGCTCATCCCAAAAGGTTCATCAGTATTGCAAACTTTTCAAATCTCATTGGCCTGCTTGATAAAGGGGTTGTCCGATTTGCTGAAAGCCAGATGAATACCTGGGAACGAAGAAGCAGGGTTTATTTTTCATGGGTAGTGTTTCGGCATTTGAATTTTGACATGCGTGATATTGCCGCTATTATTAACCGGCACAAATCGTGGTTAATAATAATTGTTGGCAAATACGACAGAGTGGTAAAAGCAAAACATATGGACAGGCTCCTCCGGCATGTTGATCAATATCAAATGGAGATTCTTGAAACCGGCCACAATCGATTACTGGGTGAAGAAACTGCAAATCTGATCATCAACTCTCCTAAAAGTGCCCTTTAAATAACCTGGATTTATTTTTTTTCTGACTGCAGAATTTTCAAAAAAACATCAAAAAGCGCAGGATTGCTTGTATTTTTGCAGCGCAAATCCCCATTAACTCAAAAAATGATTTTATTCTTCCGTTCAAAAGCCAACACCCTTTATGCGGTTGGCACAGCACAGCCTTTTCAGACTTCTGACATTCAAAAACTTATCTGGCTATTCGGGGGAGCCGAACCACTTTCAGAAAAGAGTATCTCCGGTTATTTTATTGGGCCGCGCAAAGAAATGATCACCCCTTGGAGCACGAACGCGGTGGAGATCACACAATACATGGGTATCAGGGGGATTGAGAGAATTGAAGAATTTTTTGTAGTTGACAATCCCAACGCAACACATGATCGGATGCTTCAGGTGCTTTATAGCAACCTTGATCAGGACCTGTTTACAATCCATCATACACCTGATCCGATCCGACAGATTGATGACATAAAATCATATAACGAACGCGAAGGCCTTGCTCTAAGCGTGGAGGAAATTGAATACCTGGAGAATGTAAGCAAAGAATTGGGACGAAAACTGACTGACAGTGAAGTGTTCGGCTTTTCTCAAGTCAACTCAGAGCACTGCCGTCATAAGATCTTCAATGGCACATTCATCATCGACGGAAAAGAAAAAGAATCAACACTTTTCCAGTTAATTAAAAAAACATCAAAAGAACATCCGAACTATCTCATATCAGCATACAAAGACAATGTTGCCTTCATTAAAGGACCGAAGATAGAGCAGTTCGCACCCACGCGCCAGGACGTTGCTGACTATTTCGAGGTAAAGGATATCGATTCTGTCATTTCCCTTAAAGCAGAAACGCACAACTTCCCCACAACCGTGGAGCCATTCAACGGTGCTGCGACGGGCTCCGGCGGTGAGATACGCGACCGACTGGCCGGTGGGAAAGGCGCCTTGCCATTGGCTGGAACAGCCGTATACATAACTTCCTATCCCCGTCTCAACGACGGAAGGCCCTGGGAGAAAAAATTCAAAGCAAGAAAATGGTTGTATCAGACGCCGGAAGAAATTCTGCTCAAAGCATCCGACGGCGCTTCGGACTTTGGTAATAAATTCGGTCAACCCCTTATCAATGGAAGTGTGCTCACCTTTGAGCACTTTGAGAACAACAGGGAATATGGATTTGACAAAGTGATTATGCTCGCCGGCGGGATCGGGTTCGGCAAAGAAAAAGACAGCAAAAAAGATCACCTGGAACCCGGAGACAAAATTGTATTGCTAGGTGGTGACAACTACCGGATCGGCATGGGCGGTGGAGCAGTGTCCTCAGTTGCGACGGGTGAGTATGGAAATGCGATTGAACTGAACGCGATCCAGCGCTCCAACCCCGAAATGCAGAAACGTGTAATGAATGCGATCCGGGCAATGGCCGAAGCAGATGTAAATCCCGTTGTCTCCATTCACGATCACGGCGCGGGCGGGCATTTTAATTGTCTCTCAGAACTCCTGGAAGAAACCGGCGGCACCATTCATATCAATAAACTTCCCATTGGCGATCCTACACTTTCTGATAAGGAAATCATCAGCAACGAATCGCAGGAAAGAATGGGACTGGCCCTGAAGGAGAAAGATCTTGATTTAATGAAAAAAATCTCCGATCGTGAGCGATCACCAATGTATGTCATCGGTGAAGCAACTGGTGATCATCAATTGCACTTCCTCCGAAACGGAGAGCCTGTAAAACCAATCAACTTTTCTGTCAAACATTTATTGGGCTCTTCTCCCAAGACTATTTTGACTGACCAGACGAGACCTTCCGCTTTCAAAGCGATTGAATATGATCCGAAAAATCTGAAAACGTACCTGGAACTGGTACTTCAATTGGAGGGCGTTGCCTGTAAGGATTGGCTCACCAACAAAGTGGATCGCTCTGTAACAGGAAAGGTTGCCACACAACAGACCTGCGGGCCGATTCAACTTCCGTTAAACAATCTTGGCGTGATGGCGCTCGATTTCCAAAGTAATAAAGGCATTGCCACTGCCATCGGGCACGCTCCCGGCGCTGCGCTAGTTGACCCTTCAGCGGGAAGTAAATTGGCGATTGCCGAAGCACTGACCAACATCGTCTGGGCTCATTTAACCCATGGGCTGAGCGGTATTTCGCTTAGCGCAAACTGGATGTGGCCTGCCAAACAAGAGGGTGAAAATGCACGGCTTTACGAGGCTGTCGAGGCTGTAAGTGATTTTGCCATTAAACTCGGAATAAACATTCCAACGGGAAAGGATTCGTTATCGATGACACAAAAGTACCCGAATGGCGAAGTTGTTTATTCCCCGGGAACCGTAATCATTTCGGCCGTTGGTGAGGTAGATGATATAAGGAAGACAATCTCCCCGGCAATACAACCCCTGGAAGGCTCAAAAATTATTTACGTTGATTTTTCCAGCGATGATCGAAAACTGGGCGGAAGCAGCTTTGCACAAGTATTGAATCTATTAGGAAATGAAACCCCGACGATAAAAGACGAAAAGTTTTTTGCAAAAACATTCAACGCGATCCAGGAACTGATCAAGCGCGATCTTATCATTGCTGGTCATGATATTTCCGAAGGTGGATTAATTACCGCCCTCCTTGAAATGTGTTTTGCTGTACCAGACACCGGCATGACCTTGAATGTTTCTTCAATCGATGAGGACTTGATCAAAACTCTCTTTGCTGAAAATCCGGGAATCGTTATTCAGGTAAATGATGAGCAACGCGTCGGATCAATTCTTGCAGAACAAAACATTCCGTTCACGATCCTCGGTCATGTAACTCACGAACGCAAGATAAACCTCCATCATCAGCATAATTTGCTCAAGCTGGACATCGATCACCTTCGGGATATTTGGTTCAAAACATCTTTTCTACTCGATAGCAAGCAACGGCCGCAGCACGCTGAAAAAAGATATCACAACTACAAACAGCAGCCACTGTTTTTTGATTTTCAAAAAAAGTTCGACGGCAAATTTGAGTCGTATGGCGTCGATCCAAAGAGGAGAACACCTTCTGGCGTAAAGGCCGCCATTATCCGTGAAAAAGGAGTCAACGGCGATCGGGAGATGGCATACTCGCTTTACCTTGCAGGTTTTGATGTGAAAGACATTCACATGACAGACCTGGTGGCCGGTCGCGAAGATCTTTCCGATGTAAACATGATTGTTTTTGTCGGGGGATTTTCCAACTCGGATGTATTGGGGTCCGCAAAAGGTTGGGCCGGAGCTTTTCTGTATAATCCGAAAGCAAAGGCAGCCCTCGACAATTTCTACAAGCGAAATGACACCTTGAGCCTCGGCGTATGCAATGGCTGTCAACTTATGATGGAACTCGGACTCGTTTACCCCGACTGGAGAAACCATCCCAGGATGCACCACAACGGATCAGGGAAATTTGAATCCACGTTTGTCAACGTTACTATTCCTGAAAACAACTCTGTTTTGCTAAGCAGTTTATCGGGTGCCCGACTGGGTGTGTGGGTAGCGCATGGAGAAGGGCGATTTGAATTACCTGGTGATAAATCCCAGTACGGTATAGCAGCCTACTATTCCTATCCGGAATACCCTGGAAACCCGAATGACTCAGACTTCGGCGTGGCAGCGTTAAGTTCCAACGATGGGCGTCACTTGGCCATCATGCCGCACCTTGAGCGATCTCTATTCACCTGGAACTGGGCATATTATCCACACGATCGTAGATCAGATGCCGTTTCGCCTTGGATAGAGGCGTTTGCAAACGCATTCAACTTTGTTAAAAATCATTCCTGATTTTTAACAAAACCATCATCTTTAATGTTGTTCTGGTATTGATTTTAGTCTATATTCATCTTCTGATTGAATGGAGTTGTCTACTAATTAACTATGTTGGTCTATGAAGATTTTCTACTTTGCCATAGGAGCACTACTGCTGACGGGATGTTTGGGGTACAAGGAGCTACCGGTCGAATACGACTACAGCTATAAAGGTAATTTCAAAAAGTATCGTACGTTCGATATCATGCGGCCGGCGTCGCCTACTGACTCCACGATGACCAATGAAATGATTGAAAAGTCAATCGTAGCCAGAATGAAGTTTCTTGGCTATCGTCAGACTTCCAACAAGCCACACCTGATCATTGGATTCAAAATGTTTAATGACAGCCTTCGCTTTCATGGATATAATCAACCGGAAATAGAAGAGTGGATTCGTTCGCAGAATGAGAATCTGAACTATGATGCAAGAAACTTTAACCTGAAAACGGGAACCCTCTTAATTCAATTCTATGACAGGAGGCAAAACCGTTCGATCTGGCAGGGATATGCTACCACGATGTACGGCTCCATTGATTTCAACAACAGCCGGCACCTCAGAAACGCTGTGATATCTATATTAGATAAATATAGATTCTGGGCGGAGGGCTTCCTTGAAGGAGCTACTGCCTCCCAACAAAGCGACCTCTAATTAATCTCCACCGGGCCTAGATTTTTGAAAAATAATTATACCTTTGCAATCCCAAATTGGGGAATAAACCCATTTTGCCCGATGGTGTAATTGGCAACACGTCTGATTTTGATTCAGAAAAGTCCAGGTTCGAACCCTGGTCGGGCAACCGGAAATCCCGCGTAAACGGGATTTTTTGTTAGTCAGAAAATACC
>DASUGQ010000057.1:0-8850 GCA_036273935.1 Cyclobacteriaceae bacterium
CAAAAGACTGATGGCTTGTTGATGCTGGCCCCGAACCCGGTAATTGTCAGCTTCGGCATAAAGCTCAATAGCCTTTTTATTTTTAGTGCTCAAGGTGACCTGCCCAAACGCAGGCAGGGATATTACTAAAAGAGCGAGCAGCGCTAAACGAATCATCCTTAAAACTAGAAAATAATGTTAGAAATATTTATTTCCGGACCCTCAAAACCCAACATCGCGTTGATGAGCTTAAAACTTTCAAACGCAGGAATATCCGCTTTCCTTATGTCTGCGTCCCTTATCATTTTACTTTCGAGTAAAAATTTACGCATTGTTCCCCGAAGTAACGGCAACTTTGGAGTGAACCAGTTGCCTTCGCGCTTAAAAACTATATTTGAGTACGATGAATCTGTCACATGATCATCTCTGACGATCAGGATGTCGTCACACGCGTCGCGCAGGCGAAACAATTCTTCAAGATTCTGTCGGTCTGCATACTTGTGCTCATACGAAATCTGATCATCAGTAACCACCTTAAGTGAATGAATGATTTTTGGAACATAAGGCAAGAATTCAATCTCGCGGACAACCTCATCATAAACGATTCTGCACTTGAACAACCCAGTTTGAGCGAATTTCAGATTTGACAACAGATCCCCAAGGTTTATTGATTCTGCTGTGCCGTATAAAGCCTTTATTGAGTTTTTCATCCTTCGCTCATGAAAAGACAAATTATAAAACTCACCATCCAATAATTTTATCGATTCAATTAAGAGGGACATAAATTTTATCAATTGCTTCCTGATATTCGGCCTCGGCATTGCTCTGGGTAGTAATCCCTCCTCCGCTCTTGTAAATATACCCCTCGCCACACTTCTCAATAAAACGGATCATGACTCCGCTGTCAAAATTGTTTCCGTCGAAGTAACCAAAGACGCCCGTATAATATCCCCTCTCATTTGTCTCAGCTTCGCGTATTACTTCCAATGTTTTAGATTTCGGAGCACCACTCACGGATCCGGCCGGCAAAAGCGAAACCAGTATCTCTCCCAGGTGACCGTGATAATCAGGAGCAAGATCACCGGTAATTTCAGAACTGATCTGCAGCAAGGTTTTGTAGTTGGTTCTTAACTCATCAACGTAACGAAAACGATTCACTTTAACCTGGTTGGCGACAAGACTCAGGTCATTTCGAATGAGATCAACAATTGTCACATGCTCGGCCAATTCTTTCTTATCCATTAAAATAATCTCGCGCGCACGTGGTATTGCCGCATCAATGGTTCCCTTCATCGGATAGGAGTAAATCTTTCCATCTTTTATTTGAACAAAAATCTCGGGAGAAAAAACCAGGAATTCATCCCTGTACCAGAGTTTATAACGCGCGCGGCTACGATAGAAAATATCGCAAAGGGAATACTTTAGTTGAATACCACTCTCGATCGTCAGATTGGCCAGGTAGGTGTCACCATATTCCAGGTGGCGCAGCACAGTTTCAAATCTTCTTTTGTACTGCAGCCAGGTAGTGGGATTGGTTAGGCTGATGATGTCATTGTCGATGAAGTGACGTTGTTGGGCGGGCGCATTGGTAAATCCGTTGATATCAAACAAAATTTCCCCTGGGTTAACGTCATCCAACCGAAACACGAACGGTTTTTTCATTTCAAAATCCACCACAAACAAAAAGGGGACGTTGTTGCGACCCCATTCATTTATCGTTCTTGTGAATTCTGAAATATTCATCGCATCAATTGCCTTCAGGGAATGTTCATATACTTATGGATCTGCAAAGACACTTTCCATCGTGGGCGAGCCTTTACATATTCAATGATCGATGGTAACATCTCTTTTTCTTTTGACCATTCCGGTTGTAAAAATAATTCACAGCCGGCAGAAACCTTATGCGCAAATTCTTCAGCCCATTCGAAGTCGCTCTTATTATAGACAATGACTTTCAACTCATCGGCTTTTTCAAAAATAGAAGGATGCGGGCTTTTGAATTTTTTAGGTGAGAAACAAACCCAGTCCCATGTACCCGTCAGCTCATAGACTCCAGACGTTTCAATGTGTGTTCGCAATCCTGAATCCTTCAGGGCCGCTGTCAATTCGGTGAGATCATACATTACCGGCTCTCCACCTGTCACAACGGCTATTTGTGCTCCACTTGATTTTGCACGCCTTGCTATTTCAATCACGTTAACCATCGGGTGCAGCGATGCATCCCATGATTCTTTCACATCACACCAAACACAACCAACGTCACATCCCCCGAGCCGGATGAAATAGGCGGCGTGTCCCTGATAAAAGCCCTCGCCCTGAATGGTATAGAAATCCTCCATCAAAGGAAGAACAGTAGCCGATGACTCAGCAGTAGTCAATGATAGAGTCGTTAAATGGTTGAACGATGAAATGATTATGGATTGCGTAATTCTGTTGCCCGCAAAGTATTCAGTAACAAAGAAGCAATGGTCATCGGCCCGACGCCACCTGGCGTTGGTGTGATGTATGAGCACCTGGGAGCAACTGATTTGAAATCAACGTCGCCGAGAATAGCCCAGCCTTTCGCATACTGAGGACCCTCAACACGTGTTGTACCAATATCAATCACAACGGCACCTTCCTTTACCATGTCTGCCTTGATGAGACCAGGTTTTCCCACTGCAACGAAAAGAATATCAGCCGATCGTGTAAAGGTCGTCAGGTCTTTCGTGTACTTATGACAAATGGTAACCGTGGAACGGCCGTGTTCCGTCAACATCATGCTCAACGGCGCGCCGGCAATGCGACTTGCCCCCACTACAACGGCGTGTTTGCCCTCCGTTTCAATACTATATCTCCTCAATAATTCCATTACACCAAAGGGAGTAGCCGGCAGGAGCAGCGGACTTTTAGAAATAATACTTCCGAAATTCTGATTGGTAAATCCATCTACGTCTTTATCCGGACGGATCATTTCCGTGATCTTTTCAACCGAAATATGGGGCGGCAGGGGGAGCTGAACAATGAAGCCGTCGACATCTTCGTCGTTGTTAACGTGGTCGATGTGCTTCATGAGTTTTTCCTCACTGATGGTATCTGCAAATCGCATCATCGTATAATGATAGCCGACTGCCTTACATGCTTTCACCTTATTATCAACATAAGTTTGACTGGCGCCATCATCACCCACCAGAATGATTGCCAGGTGAGGCACCTTTTTTCCGGCAGCCTTCCGCTCGATCACCTTTTGCGTGATTTCGCTTTTGATGTCTGACGAAACTTTCTTTCCGTCGATCAGGGTGTATGTTTGAGTATCTGTCATTTTAAAACATATAGTGTTCGTATCGATGCCAATTCATTTGAACGCACGTCGCGAAATCTAATCAATTTTCAGTACTGCCATAAACGCCTCCTGCGGAATTTCCACATTGCCAACCTGGCGCATGCGTTTCTTACCTTTCTTCTGTTTCTCTAACAATTTCCGCTTACGCGAAATATCACCACCATAACATTTTGCCAGAACGTTTTTGCGCATTGCTTTCACCGTTTCTCGCGCCACGATCTTTTGACCAATAGCTGCTTGTATGGCGATCTCAAACATCTGACGCGGAATAAGCTCTTTCAGCTTTTCGCAAAGCTTCTTACCCCAATCATATGACTTCGAGCGATGCACAATTGCAGATAACGCATCCACGCGATCACCGTTCAGCATCACATCCAGTTTCACCATTTCTGATTCCCTGAAGCCGATGAGATGATAGTCAAGTGAGGCGTAGCCGCGTGAAATGGTTTTCAACTTATCAAAGAAGTCGAATACAATTTCAGATAGCGGCATTTCAAATGACAACTCAACACGGTCTGTTGTGAGATAGTGCTGGTTCTTTATGATGCCACGTTTATCCATGCACAAACTCATGATCGAGCCGATGTACTCCGACTTCGTGATAATCTGCGCCATGATAAACGGCTCCTCAATATGATCCATCCTCGTTGGGTCAGGCATTTCAGATGGTGCATTGACAAACAATTCCGATCCATCGGTCATGATCGCCCTGAACTGAACGGAGGGAACGGTTGTGATCACCGTCATGTCGAATTCCCGCTCGAGGCGCTCCTGGATAATCTCCATGTGAAGCATTCCGAGGAATCCACAGCGAAAACCAAAACCGAGAGCAGCAGATGTCTCCGGTTCCCAAACGAGCGATGCATCGTTAAGCTGCAGTTTTTCCATGGAAGCGCGGAGCTCTTCAAATTCGGAAGTATCAACCGGGTAAATACCTGCAAAGACCATAGGTTTCACGTTCTCAAAACCGTGAACCGCGACTCCCGGGTTGTCTACTTGAGTAATCGTGTCCCCCACCTTCACTTCGCTGGCGACCTTTATTCCAGAAATCAGGTAGCCTACATTACCAGCGCTGATCTCCTGCTTCGGTTGCTTAACAAGTTTCAACACACCGATTTCATCCGCGCCATAGGTTTTGCCGGTGGCGATAAACTTCACGAGGTCCCTTGTTTTGATGGTTCCGTTGAATACCCGGAAGTAGACTTCAATACCACGAAAAGAATTGAAAACAGAATCAAAAATCATCGCCTGGAGCGGCGCCTTTGGATCGCCACTCGGCGCCTTGATTCTGCTCACGACGGCTTTCAGAATTTCTTCGATGCCCTTACCCTCTTTTGCGCTGGCAGGAATAATGTCCTCGCGCTCGCAGCCGATCAGGTCGACAATCTGATCTGCGACACCTTCAGGATTAGCATGCGGAAGATCAATCTTGTTCATGACAGGGATGATTTCCAGGTCGTGTTCAAGGGCGAGATATAAATTTGAAATGGTTTGCGCCTCAATTCCCTGACTGGCATCTACAACCAATAGAGCACCTTCGCAGGCGGCAATTGCCCTGGAGACCTCGTAAGAAAAGTCAACGTGGCCGGGTGTATCGATCAGGTTGAGAATATACTCTTTACCATCGAGTTTATAATTCATCTGGATGGCATGTGCCTTAATGGTTATTCCCTTCTCACGCTCCAGATCCATGTTATCCAGCACCTGGTCTTGCATCTGCCGGTCAGAAAGCGTACCCGTAAACTCCAAGAGGCGGTCAGCCAAAGTGCTTTTACCGTGGTCAATATGGGCTATTATGCAGAAATTGCGGATGTTTTCCATACCCGTCACTCGTCCTCAAATTTTTAGAACTGCAAAAGTAATGAAAAGCGACGAAGTACGAGGGACACAATACGAGGTAAAGTTTACTGCCTGATCGCTATCATTAAGTCCCGCTTTAATGTTGTGGCAAACGGACTGCTCCCGGAGCCTAATCTTTCAAAAAAGGGTTGGTAAATTCCATGATAGAGTTTCAATTACTTTAAGTATTTCATCGTAATTTTTTTAAGCGATTGAATCTCTTCTCCTGTCATCGAACCCGTTTTGACATTTAGCATAAGTTCAGCCAGGACCTCCCGTTCATACCCCAGAACGGTGGCAATCTTGGAACAAAATAAAAGCTCTTCTTTATAAAGACGCTCGTCAATTTTCATCAGTTGGACGAGGTTAAAAAGGTAATTGAATTTTTCGTCCTCGTTTAAATTGGTTGGCACGATAACAGGGTGGCGCTGTTCGAAAAGCGGATCGATCAAAGAATCCGACAATCCATTTGCACGGCCAATATTCCGGACGAAATTTTTCTCGCGATCAGCCACCGTTCCATCAATCTGTGCAAGGCCAATCATCAGTTTCAACTGCGCGGTTACATCCATAGTGGTTTGGTTTTGGTCGAAAACTGGAAAATCTTGTCTGATTATACAAACAGAACACAACATTTTAACTTATCATGATGTTGAATTAATAAAACTATTTTTGCTTCATGAACTTTCTGGCGCACCTTTATTTGTCGGGCGATGATGATTCAGTGATGGTAGGAAACTTCATCGGCGATTTCGTGAAAGGAAGAAATCTGAGTGAGCGATATGATACCAGTATTGTGAGGGGCATTGAACTTCACCGTTCCATTGATGCGTTCACGGATAGTCATTCAATCGTGATGCAAAGCAAGGACAAATTGAGAGAAAAATATCATCATTATTCGGCCGTGATTGTTGATATGTATTATGATCATTTCCTGGCCCGTAACTGGTCGACCTTCCATGCGCTGTCGTTGAAAGAGTACACCCTGGTGGCTTATTCAACTATTAAGAAGTACGAGGATATACTCCCCGATGCCGTGCGCCATATGCTCACCTACATGAGTCGTGACAATTGGTTGCTGGCTTACGCTAAACTAGAAGGCATCCACCGAGCCTTGAGCGGAATGGCGCGCAGAACTCCCTTTCAGTCAAGAATGGAAGAAGCAGTTGTAGACCTGGAGAAGCACTATGATGTTTTTGAAAAGGAGTTCCTTGAATTCTTTCCTGAATTGAAGGCCCACGCTACGGGGTTTTTGAATTCCTGAATCTCTTCCCTCTTTATTACTTTTACAACGAAATTTTTTTCCCATGCAAAATGATCCCGAAGTGAACGGCAAATACCTGGGCACCATCTCCCAGGATTTTATAAAGGTCGCTGACACGCTAAAAGAAGCATCATATCAAATTCGAAAAGGTGGATTTGAATATCCCATCTTTCCTATTTGTAAGGAAGAACAATCCATTGGGCAAATTCTATTGAAAAGAAAAGACCTTGGAACGACCTGGAACTACTATGCTTCATTCCTTGACGAGTTCGTTCAACGCGATCTCGTTAATTCAGCAAGGCAGGACGAATTCAAATCGCATTATAAAGACCCTGATGAGTTCTGTTGTCTCTTTGTTATCGACTCCGAGTTCACCAACTACGTTTACATTCCTTACCCGGAGGATTAGCCAGAGTTTGGGCTTTCTCTGAAAGTATTTTCACTATTTACGGAAATGATCCCAACCCTGTGCGCGCAGGGGAACGACTGTTTGCTGTTTTGAGATCATGATGTTTTGATTTTTGTCAGCGTGAATGAAACCAATCGTATGAATATCGGGATGATTTTTTA
The DNA here is from genome assembly GCA_036273935.1 of Cyclobacteriaceae bacterium. Classification (GTDB taxonomy): domain Bacteria; phylum Bacteroidota; class Bacteroidia; order Cytophagales; family Cyclobacteriaceae; genus ZC4RG29. Next base: position 6,975 of record DASUGQ010000057.1, read on the forward strand.
TCTTTTCGAAATCACTTTGTGCTACTGTGAATAACAACTCATAGTCCTCACCACCATTTAAGGCACAAGTTATCGGATCAAGGTTAAATTCGATCGCTGTTTCATATGTAGATGTATCAATAGGAATCCGATCCTCCATAATCCGAACGCCCGCGCCAGACGTTTCACTGATGTGGAGAACATCGGAAGCGAGCCCATCCGAAACGTCGATCATCGCCGTAGGTTTCACATTTAGTTCTTCCAGTTCATAAACAATATCCGTCCGCGCCTCGGGCTTTAATATCCGACCGATGAGGTATTCATATTTTTCAAGATCGGGCTGCAATTCGGCGTCGGCAAGGAATGCCTGCTTCTCCCGCTCCAATACCTGAAGGCCCAGGTATGCCGCTCCAAGGTCGCCGGTCACGCAAATGATGTCATTTATTTTTGCTCCACTTCGGTAAGCTACTTTTTCGGGTGCCGCCTTGCCAAGAATTGAGATCGAGATAATCAAACCAGATACAGATGACGTGGTGTCACCTCCAACAAGATCGACCTTATAATTTTCACACGCGGCATGAATACCAGCATACAATTCATCAATCGCTTCCACCGAAAACCGGTTGCTTATGGCAATGCTTACAGTGATCTGTTCGGGTTGACCATTCATCGCAGCGATATCAGAAACATTTACTGCAACGGATTTATATCCAAGGTGTCGAATCGGCGTGTAAGCAAGATCAAAGTGAATTCCTTCCACCAGCATGTCAGTCGAGAGTAAAATCACGTGCTTGTCGTCGGCAGAGATCACCGCTGCATCGTCACCAATACCGACGAGACTGGACTTATTTTGGAGGGTTACATGGCTGCTGATGCGTTTTATTAAACCAAATTCTCCAAATTGGCTGACCTCGGATCTTTTTTCACTCATGCGATTCTACGATTGTAAATTTGGATTGTGTTCGCTCGCCTGCAAAAGTAAGGTAATTGCTGAATTTCAACGATTTTAGATTACCTTTACTATTATTTTTACAACGAATTTCAACCCTAATTTTTTTCACCTATGGGTAGGTTGGTAGGATTTCTTATGATTATGGTGATTGTGCTGAGTTCATGTGGTCCAAAGCCGATGTACAAGACAAAGGCAGGCAAGAAGAAACTTAAGCACTACAATGCCCTTCAATATAATGATCGAAGCGGTAAGTAATCGATTCACGTTGAACCAGGGATAGGACAATTAACTATCATTTAACTTCCTCACAGAACTCGATCAACACACCATTAGTCGTCTTTGGATGAAGGAAGCAGATTCGTCTGTTGTCTGCACCTTGTTTTGGGACTTCATTAATCAGCTCAAACCCTTTTGATTTATATTCGTTGATTTCCTCTTCAATATTTTTCACTTCAAACGCCAGATGATGAATTCCTTCGCCTCTTTTAGCAATAAATTTTGAAATGGCAGAGTTCTCATTTGTAGCCTCCAGCAACTCAATCTTCACTCCATTCACCTCAAAGAAGGAAGTCCGCACCCCTTCTGATTCAACAACTTCAATTTTATAGTGCTCCTTTCCCAACAGTTTGGCAAACAACACATTTGATTCTTCGAGGTTTCTGACCGCAATACCGATATGCTCGAGTTTTTCCATAATTGATTAACTTTGTAGGGCCCGGAAAGAACTTTTTAGGCTTCCGGGTAGTTTTGGCGTTGAATTAAAATAATAAAGAAAATGATCACCGTTACCGAAAAGGCAAAGGAAAGAATAATAAAACTGAGATCTGAAGAAGGCAGGACAGAAAATCACAATATCCGGGTTTCTGTTAAAGGAGGCGGTTGTTCGGGCCTGATGTATGATCTCGACTTTGATGACAAAATGAATCCTGCTGATCAGATTTTTGA
>DASUGQ010000058.1:0-20875 GCA_036273935.1 Cyclobacteriaceae bacterium
CTGATCTCTTCCAGGGGACGTTCAACAACCTCAACTTGTGTCGGATTGAAATCGAAACGCACGAATGGAAACAGGAATGAAAACACCAGGCTCCCAATGAGAAAGAAGCGATTAAGGCTGAAGAAAGTCTCTCTCCTCAAAAAGAGAATATAGATGAGGTAGAAGAATGTCAGCGCAACACTCGACTCTAAAAGGTACAGAATGAGCTTAGCCATTTTTCTGAGACTTGAGTTCCTTCAGCATTTTCATCACTTCGTCAAGCTCCTTTTCATCCAGCTTTTTGGCCTCGGCAAAGAAGCTGACCACCTCCGTGAGAGAATTGTTATAGTAGTCCTTCACCAGCCGGGACAATTGCCCCTTACTATATTCGTCCCTTGAGATCAGCGGGTAATACTCATAGGTGTTTCCATAGGAGGTAAAGCCCACGATCTCTTTTTGCACGAGTACCCGCACAATAGTTGAGACGGAATTGTAAGGAGGTTTTGGGTTAGGGTATTGCTCGATTATATCCCTGATAAAACCTTTTCCAATACCCCAGAGAATTTTCATAATCTTCTCTTCTGCCTTGGTGAGCGTGACCATTGCTTTATTGTTTTGGTGTTTGTCGATCAGCGATATGAAGGTATAACTTAATATTAAGTTTACAAACTTATTTATAAGTTATTTTATTTAATAATAAGTTGCTGGGTGTTTTTGAACAGATTTCACAGATTTTTTCGTTGTCGGATCAATCTGCAATCAAAACAAGTCCAGTTGATTACTTTTAGGTGGCTTGGATTTTCCGAAAACAGTACGCCCACCATAGCGCCATGCATCACCTCGTTCCTTTTGAACGACATTGTCGAAGGCTTTGGGGTCAGGTTCGAAGTTTTCTTCGAGGCGTTGTGATATCAAGGATAAATTTTTGATGGCTTCCCGTTTTTCCTTATCGCCAAGCTTTGCCTTTGAAATGGAGGTTTCCAGAATCTGAATCGTTTCATCATAAACTTTAGTGGGCACCGGGAAGGGGTGTCCGTCCTTACCACCATGGGCAAATGAAAAACGCGCCGGATCTTCGAACCGTGACGGCGCTCCGTGAATAACCTCGCTCACAAGGGCGAGGGATTGTATTGTTCGTGGCCCAACACCCTCCAGCAGCAGTAAGGATTCAAAATCGCGGAGTTCCTTTTCGTGGGCAAGGGCAAGGGTCGCTCCCAGGCGTTTAAGATTAACATCGGTGGCGCGAACGTCGTGGTGTGATGGCATTACAATCTTTCTGATTTCCGGTAACATATAGGCAGGATCTTCTTTAACAAGGCCAAGTATAGCGGACTTTGCCTTTGTCGCCTTTATATCTGTGAGGTTAAGGATCTCTCCCTGGTTTTGCCCATAGATAAAAGTGTGAGGCGCCTGCAAAAAAGACCTCACATTTTCTGAATGCCAGTGATACCGGCGGGCCATGCCGCTTGCGTCGTTCATCCCTTGTTGTACAACTGCCCACTCACCCTCATCTGAAACGATGAACGTGTGGAGGTAAATTTGGAAGCCATCTTGTATAGCCGTGTTATCCACCTTTGCCGTAAGCTTGCTCGTGCGAACCAATGCGTCGCCGTCAAGCCCCGTTCGATTTGAGAATGCCAAAAGCTCGTCAGGTGTAGCGCGCGAATGTTTACCCTTTCCGCCGCAGATATAAATTCCAAGATCATTAAAACGGGGGTTAATAGAACGCTTCAGCGCACCCATCACCGATGTAGTGATGCCGGAGGAGTGCCAATCCATACCGATAACGCAGCCAAGCGCCTGAAACCAGAATGGATCGCTGAGGCGTTGGAGCACTGCCGATTTTCCATATTCAAGAATAATGGACTCAATAATTGCACCACCTAAAAAACTCATACGCTGGGCAAGCCACTGTGGCACCTGTCCATAATGCAGAGGTAGATCCGCATGACGTGAATGGTTGAAGTACAGCTTCGGCATGATATGGGTTACAAAAATTTCTGAGTTTAGGTTCACCTGGGTTGATCACAGATCGTGAGTTCTTGGGATGCTTGGGAGTCCTGTCAGATCCTTTTCTGCAGAAGCCATTGATGACCGAATGGATCGGTGATGACACCTTGCCGATATCCATAATCATAATCCTGCATGGCGCTTGTAATTTGACCGCCTACTGAAGCGGCTTGTTGGTGGAGCTTATCCGGGTCGGGCACGAAGAATCCAATGAGTACAGTAGTAAGCTTTAACGTATCCGGACTCATTTGTCCATCGCGTTTTACTTCTTCATGAATATGAAACATGCATCCTTGTATCTCCATCTCCACTACGTGAACACTTCCATCAGGATTTTCAAACGTGCGCAACACTTTAGCATCGAATGCCTTTTGATAAAATTCCATGGCTGGACGAACAACTTTGATCGTCAGATGCGGGGCAAAAAATGTGCTGTTATCTTGTTGTGACATATTTGATTAAAGAGTTTTAAATTATTCCTTCTGGCTGCGTTGTAGTGAAACAACTAAATGATGATCTGCAATTCATGATTAAAAGTGAACAGTTCTAAGGTACTGCCTTTCTTCAATTTTAGTTACTTTCATGTATTCATCTTTTATCTAACCATGGAAGCTAAACAACCCACATATGGCAACGGAAAAATCTGTTACCTGGAAATTCCGGCTACTGATATTGAAGTGTCGTCATCATTTTATAGTAAGACCTTTGGATGGAAGTTAAGGAAACATCAGGATGGGTCGACAGCGTTTGATGATGGGGTTGGTGAGGTGAGCGGTATGTGGGTGCTGGGCAAGAGACCCATGCGTGAGGCAGGCATCATCATTTCCATCATGGTTGATGACGCGGAGGCAACCAAAAAACTAGTAAACGCCAACGGCGGTAAAGTAATCTATTCTGCGGAGTTGAGTTCCGAGGAGAAGATTGCGCACTTTACCGATCCGGCGGGAAATGTGATGGGGATCTATGAACACAGGAAAAAATAACTTTGCGTTCTCAAATAACCTGGTCATCTAGCAGATCCAGATAATTTAACACTGCTGACATAGGGTTGTCACTGTCGGTTGCTTTCTTCACGTCAGTAATCACTTAAGTTTTAATTAATCAAACAAAACAAACAAGTATCATGACAACCAAGGAAAAGACAATGACTACTCAGGAAGTTGCCAATCGCTTTTATGAACTGGCCCAGGCTGGAAAGTTCGATTTGATCCAGGAGGAACTTTATGATGAAAATGTGAAGAGTGTGGAACCTTCTCATTCAAATTGGCAAAATGTTCAGGGGCTGGATAATGTGAAAGACAAGGCGAAACAGTGGAATGCCATGGTGGAAGAGATGTACGGAGGGTACACGAACGCACCGCAAATTGCCGGCGACTTTTTCGTTTGCACCATGGGCATGGATGTAAAGGTCAAGGGCCAGCCGCGAATGAAAATGGACGAAGTTGCCGTTTATAAAGTTAAGGATGGCAAGATTGTTTTGGAACACTTCTTTTATTGATTAACCAATTGGAAAGCGGGGTCATCCCGCTTTTTTTTTGCCTTTGCATTTTGACAGAGCTGGTTGTTAGCCTTTGTGAAAAATACATGAGCGGAGAATAATGATTATCAGAAATAATGATCGATGCAATTTTATTATGCATTTTCGACCAGGCGGAAACGTAAAATGGCAATGATTACGAGTGAGATAAGGGAATTTGTCACGAAGGAGAAGCTTGGCTTTATTGCAACGGTTTGCCCCGACGGAACACCTAATCTTTCCCCCAAAGGAACCACACGTGTGTGGGATGATGAGCATCTCGTATTCGTTGATATCTGTTCGCCAGGAACGATCGAAAACCTGTTGTTGAATCCGTCGATTGAAATTAATGTTGTCGATATCTTTACAAGAAAGGGATATCGGTTCAAGGGAACAGCTCACGTTCTGTCAGGCGGAAAGGTCTTTGAGGATGTCATTTTCTCCTATGGAGAGGCAGCTGCAAAATACACGATAAAAAATGTCGTCATGGTTAAGGTTGATCGAGTCCTTCCCCTGCACTCACCAGTCTACGATACAGGAGCCAGCGAAGAAGAGGTGACGAATAAATGGAAAGAATACTGGAGTTCGGTATACTTGTGAAAATATTGTTAACTCTGGGTTCAATCGCCGGCAGTAAATTTCCCAACGATAAACATGAAAAGAATATTTTTTACGGGACTGATTATAGGTGCCGCAAGGATTGTCTTCGCACAATTGGATGTTTTGCAACACAATATTGAGCAGTTGCTGAAAACAAAAAAGGCAACGGTGGGTGTCTCCATATTGGGCCTTGAAGATAAAACAGCCCTAAGCGTCAATGGAACGCAACACTACCCGATGCAGAGCGTATTCAAGTTTCATATAGCGCTGGCTATACTGAATGAGGTTGACAAAGGCAAATTGTCGTTGGAAAAAGAGATACTCATCAGCAAGAGCGACTTAGCCCAAAACATGTACAGTCCCATACGAGATGCCTATCCTGATGGCATCAAACTTTCGATAAAGGAAATCCTGCGATACACCGTTTCACTTAGTGATAACATTGGTTGCGATATACTCTTAAAACAGATTGGCGGCCCCAAGGTAGTGAACGACTATATTCACGGGTTAGGTGTAAAAGACGTTTCCATACAGCTTAATGAAGCGGAAATGCATCAGTATTGGGAAGCGCAATTTAGGAACTGGTCAACGCCGCCAGCTGCGACCGGGTTGTTGAAGATTTTTGCCAGCGGAAAGATATTATCAAAGTCAAGTCATGATTTCCTGTGGAAAGTAATGACCGAGACACCGACAGGAAGAAATAGAATTACGGGAAAATTACCCGCGGGAACTACCGTCACGCATAAGACCGGAACATCCGACACATCGGAGGAGGGGGTAATGGCTGCTGTTAATGATATTGGAATTGTAACGCTGCCCGATGGACAGCACTTTGCGATCGCCGTGTTTGTATCCAATTCGAAGGAGAGCATTGAGGCAAATGAGGAAATTATTGCTGACATCAGTAAACTCGCCTGGGACTATTTTTTGATTAATGCAAATAATCACCACTGAGTTGGGGTAAACACGTTCGCGGTACTGTCATTGTAGGAAAGCGATCCAGCAGATTTTGAAATTGGTTCAGTAAGGGAGCGATCCGCTGACTATCCAAAAATTGTTTCTTGGGAATACCATGCGAATAGTTTATACCACCAGTCCTTCGTAGGTCTTCACATCAGGCGTGGCGATTTTATGCCTGTAATTTATTTAAGTCCTTCCTGTCTATAGACAGTAGGAAAAAACGTTTAATTTTTCCCCCGATAATTTTAGGGTATGTTAGGACATAATATTTGGTCCAAATTGCCATGCATGAAAGTAAACCGACAATGAATCGTTCAATTTTATTTTCACTGTTGTAAATTCTTGAATTATGCATTATATCGTTAAGAGTGTCCAGACCTATAACAAAATGGTGCAACTTGCTTGAAATTTTAGAAGCTCCAACTATTTCTGCATATTTTTCCCAATTCGCCGAAAACCCTCCCGAATTTTTATTTATGGAAACAAAGTCTAATTGTTTAATCTTTGAAAGGTAGGCCATGTGCGCTACGACATGCCAATCACCTGCTAATTTATTCTTGAGAAACTTTACATTTTTTAAGTGAACTCTTCGCATTAAACCATAGAATATTGCACCGTGCGATACTTTAGAATAATAGCCTAAAACCCGGAACAGTTTGTTATCATTTTCCTGGCTTAGATCTTTTTCAACATATTTTAGCAGGCCATTTTTCCAGTATTGGATTTGCCCGCAAACAAGATTATATTCTGTATTACGCTCTAAAAATTCTACATATCGGTGAATGATGTTTGGTTTCAACTCGTCATCATCACTCATCCACATGAAATATTTCCCTTTAGATTGTTTGACCAAAAATTCGTAATTGTTATAAGGCCCAATGTTATTTTCATGTTCGAATAAAATGATCCTCTTATCCTTTTCAATATACTTTCTGCAAATGCATGAAGCTCCATCAGTCGAGGCATCGTCAGAAATTAGAATTTCTAAATTCCCGTAATTTTGGTTTAAAATTGATTCGATAGTTTTTCCAATTTTATATGCTCGATTATATGATAAGATGCCTATGCTCACTAAGGGTTGTGATTGATCAACGCGCTTTATCATTGTTGAAATATTTTGGTGGAAAGTATTTTTTTAAAGTTGATATCTTGCCTCCCTAAAAAAATTATGCCAAGATGAACATTCGTTGTAACAAATCAGTAGTCGATTGATTGAATGACTGGTGGTGATTTTGTTCTACGAGTTGAGGTCTTTGTGAACAGGTAATTGAAAGACTATTTTTATAAAGTCAGTCAGCCACCATAAATTAACGGGTGATTGAATGACAGGATAACTTGTATTCAGGTGAAATAGCCAATAGTGCGTGAGAGATCAACGTCAATGTGACAAATGTCTATTATTACCGGGGTGGAACTCTGATAGCTAAATGTCTCTGATGTGCCTTTCTTGAAAGAACCGGGATAAGTGCTGATATTTACCCGAACTCGGGTCCAAGAATTGCAAAATGTTTTTCTGAGTCAGCTTGTGAAAAATTTTTACCGCGATACATCCGGATAAAAGGACGTTGTTCAGAAAAGCCAATTGCCGTCAACCAATTAGTCCAGGCAGGAGTATGATGAGGTACATCAAGAATTATTGAATGCTCGTCGCAATTTTTCATTGCAGCGGAAACCAGATTCATTGAATCGCCTACATTAGTCGATACCACGGGGCCAATATGGGTGAAGTTATGTCCTCGCCTTCCGAAGCAAAACCCACTCACTTCATCCTTAATTTTTGTAATGAACGCAAGGTGGGGAGCTCTCTTTAGTAGGTCCGTAAGAATGAATAAGCGATCGGCTCCAAAAATGTTCTGATCGAATGTGCTCACCTGGACGAGATCTTCTTTCCGCATCGGGACAACATTCGAGTAAGCCGGGGTTTCGCGTCTTACTGAAGCAATATTCATCCTGCTGAGGGGATATTCGTCAATAAAACCCAATTGAAGATAGACTTCGCGTCCTTCTGGGGTTGCATCTAACTTCACCGTTTCTTCATTCTTTAATATCTGAAGCGCTTCTTGCAACAGTTTTGTGCCGATTCCCTGTCGCCTTGATTGAGGATCAACTAACACCATTCCAATCCAACTGAAGTTTTTTTGGTAAGTAACGGTCCCCACAGTTCCAACTACCCGGTTGTTATCATTAACAGCAACCCGGCAACCAATAGGGCTTAGCTGTAAAAACAATTCCCAATCGTGCGCGGTCTGATTCCACCCTGCATGTCGACACAGTGAAAGCCCGGCTGGAATATCTCCCGCCACCATGGTGCGAAACGAGATCATGTTTTTATAGTCTTGCGTGGAAGCATTGATACAGCAATGGTTCCAATGATGGCGAGTACGATGAGGGCAGCAAATCCATTGGCGTAACTCCCACTGCGATCGCGAAGCCACGCCGCCAGCATTGGAGCGAGCGCTTCAGCAACGCCGTCTGCGGTAATGACCAGCCCCATAATACGGCCCATTACTTTCAGCCCAAATAATTCTGCGGCCATCAGGGGGATGATCATGTAATCACCGCCCAGCGCGACACCAAATAGAAAAGCGAAGATATAAATCACGCCGGGTGCAGTAGCAAAGTAAAGTAGGGGAATAGCAATCGCCACCAATGAATAAATGAGGATCATGACATGTTTTTTCTGCCAGCGGTCAGCCAGCCAGCCCATTAGTAATCTTCCAAGAATACTTGCTCCGAGGATAACAGAGAGAACATTGGCCGCAAGTTGCTGTGAGTATTTCAGATCAATGCTAAAAAATAATTTCAAATTCTGAATGGTCCCGGCCACGGCGCCGATGGAACACATGCTTCCGATGACGAGAAGATAGAATGGCCAGCTTCTTAGTATGGGAGTGATGTGCGTCCTCGGTTCTGCTGTCGTCTCATTTATTTTATCATCAGGATTTTCCTTAACAAACCATGCCATCGGAAATGCAATCGCGATCATGATTAACCCCAGAATCATCAAAGCACTGTGCCATCCGTAGTTGGCCGTCAGCCCCCTCGCGATTTGAGGGACAAGCATGCCACCAACACCGATCCCGATGTAAGCGATGCCCATTGCTTTGCCGCGTGCTTTATTAAACCATCGGGCAATCAACACCTGGTTGGGAAGAGGACCGCCGCACATGTAGCCCAGGGCGTTAAACAAATAAAAGATATAGAACTGCCACAGCGACGTCATTATACTCAGGCCCATAAGAGCAATCCCGCCCATCACGATACCAGATAACATCAGCCGTCGCGGGCCGAATCGATCGATAATCCAACCGGCAACAAATCCAAACAGGGGCCCAACAATGATTTTACCAATCGCATTGCCCGAAGTGATTGTCGCCCTCGACCAGCCATAATCAGTCACCCAAAAATCGTAGAAGAAAGGCAGTCCATAAAACATAATGCCTACCAGTGAGAAGAGGCTCAGGAAGCCCGTCGCCATGATCTGAAATTGGCCTTTGCTTAGTTTTTCCATCCATTAAGAATACATAGATTCTTTGGCAACAACAACCTTTTCTTTACAGAGACAAACCAATTGGAATATCGGATTTGTGTGTTCATGTTCTTTATTTCCCCGGTCTGATAACTGAGTTTTTGGCGCCCCGAAATATCCATTCTGTTTAGTATCATTGCACTTTGCCTCATTGGAATGTTGAAAATAGGAATAATTGGTTTGGGTGATATCGCACGCAAGGCATACTTGCCCGTTATCTGCCAAAGAGACCTTGAACCGCACCTGTTCACGCGAAACGAAGAAAAGCTTCGCGAAACCGGAAGACAGTATGGAATTAATAATCTTCACACCAGCCTTGATTCATTAATTGAAAGCGGCATTCAGGGGGCATTTGTCCATAGTGCCACGTCGTCTCATTTTGCAATCGTGGAAAAATTACTATTAAATGATATTCACGTTTATGTGGACAAACCCCTGACAAGCGACTACACTTCTTCCGAACTGTTGATCAATCTCGCCCTGGAGAGAAAGCTGCGGCTACAGGTCGGCTTTAACAGGAGATTTGCACCTGCTTATGAAAAGAGTAAAGGTCTCAGCAATATTAACATGATCATCATGCAAAAGAACCGGAAGGACTTACCCGGCGAGGTCAGGACTTTTGTCTTCGATGATTTTATTCACGTGATCGACACGTTATTATATCTGTTTCCCTATAAAGTAGAAACGATCAACGTAACCGGACGTAAGGTGGATGGATTATTGCATCATTTAATCATCCAACTCATCAATGGGCAGGGCGCTATTGCAGTCGGTATCATGAACAGAGATAATGGTGCCGTTGAAGAGCGGCTGGAGGTTTTTTCTCCAACGGAAAAACATGTCGTTGTCAATGTTGTTGAGGAATTTATTTATCGTGAACATGGCGAGACGAGGATCAGGCAAAGCGATTGGCAGTCTACTTTATACAAGAGAGGCTTCGTGCAGATTGTTGATAATTTTTTAAGAGAGATTTGCTCCGCATCAACTCATACCGATGCTTCGGCCATACTGCAAACGCACAAAATTTGTGAAGAGGTAGTGAATAGATTGAGCGAAGGGGTCAATTGAGAAAATGTACGACGGCTATTTTTTCAAAACGGTGTACCTCCCATGGATGCCACATTGCGGCAACACGATTGATAAGTTCCCCGATGGTGAAGACCTCATGTATTGAGTTTGGGTTTGAACCGACCAGGCGGTAGCGTTTGGTTTTCATAGCACTTTTTTGACACTAAAGTATTGTACTATTCTAAAATGGACTTATCATTCAAGCTGATAATCCCATTAAAGTAATGTTTTTTTTGTTTTGATCAAAAAGCAGATCCGGACCTCGGTAGATGGATTCATTCAAACGTGACAGGTAAAATTTCATTTATGATCAGTTCCTGCATGAGACCGGGCGCTGCACTTGGGATCGAATGCGCTGTCTCGAACCAGTAAAATCCTTTCTTTGGGGCGATTAATTGTTCATAATACTTCCTGGTGAGCTCAGCATTGGTCTGATAATCCTTTCTTCCAACAAAAAAATAGACAGGGCATTGAAGTGAGGGAGTACTTTCAAAAAGATTTTCTTCGGAGGCGGTGTTGAATAAGTTCAGCCAGGTGGACGACCATGACTCGACATAGGCTTTACTCATCTTGACTTTTGTGCCAATGTAATCAAACATCCATTTTCGCTGATAAAATAGTTGCGCACCATTTCCGAAAGGGATTCTGACGGAATTAAGCTCATTTAATTCCTGCTTATTGCCATTTTGCTTTGCCTTCTTTTTCATCAATTCAAGAATGATTCGTTCGCTCTCCAACTGATTGATCATCGGAGAAATTGCGATGTAAGCGTATAACCATTCCGGATGCGTTCTCGCCATGTGAAATCCCAACACCGTTCCCCAGGAATGACCTGCGATGTAAAGTTTTGATTGATGAAATTGTTTGAGCAAAGCATGGACTATTTCTTCCGTGTCTTTTTTAAAAAGATCAACTGTTAAAGGAATCTGTGATGGATTGATCTCCTTCGTCTTTCCTGCCTCGCGCTGATCCCACTGCACAACGACAAAATGGCTCTGTAAGGTGCTCGTAAACTTTTCAGCGTACCCCATTGCAGAGTTACCGGGACCGCCATGGAGGAATAGAAACAGGGGAGCCGACCTGTTCTTGCCCTTGATCTGCACATATTGGCTAATTCCTCCGATCGTAATTGAGAGCGCTGTATCGATAGGAGTTTGTGCGAATGAGCTAACCGTGAATAAGAAACCCAGGGCCGATAATAAATTCCTTATCCAATAATTCATCAAACTCCGAAAATATTCTTATTGACAAAATCATTTCTGAACTTTCCTTCAGGATCATATTCATTCACGAGGTCCCGGAAATCCTGGATTCGTTCGTATCGATCGTTCAGGGTGGAGGGTGAAATGAAAAACAATTTTCCCCAGTGGGGTTTGACCCCAAAGGGTGAAAGTTTCTCTTCTATTTTCGGTAGAAGATTATTTACCCCGTCGATGTCTTGCTTTAGCGTAAAATGAATGGCAACACTGGGTTGCTTATAACACGGACTCATCCAGAGATCATCGCCGTCAATGGTGCGAATCTCGGTGATCATAAGGTAAGGTTTGATGTCATCACGCAATGAATGCACGGCGTGAATGGCGTCGATGGCATTTTGTCTTGGGATGAAGTATTCAGCTTGTAATTCCTCTCCGCTGCTGGGCGTGAATCCCATTTTAAAATGAGGAAGCCGCTCATACCATGGACCGGGAACACCCATTTGTTCTGTACAATTCTCAGCGGAGATTTCAATGATTGGATGAACATTTCGGTCCGCTAATGTTGCGCCAAAGAATTCTTTCTCGGCAGTCAGCGCTTCACCTTTCGTTACTACTCGTTTGATCCAGACCTGGTTTACCTTTGAAGTTTGCCAGTCTGTGAACAGACTTACGCTATATCCACTCGACATGATTTCATCAAAATGATTAGCCAGTTGATCCATAGGCAGGTTAAGGTAAACATCCTGACGCATCGTGAAGGCCGGCAATAAACTGAGTGTCACTTTAGTAACAACGCCTAACGTCCCCAGGTTTACAACAGCACCAGTAAATATTTCAGAATTCGCTGCCCTTGAAACATGAATGACTTCACCATTTGCTTTAACTAATTCCAGGGCAGAAAGCGACGTTGCAAGATTTCCATTTTTAACACCAGAGCCATGCGTGGCCGTGGCACAAGCGCCCGCGATAGAGATGTGGGGAAGGGACGCCAGGTTATGTATAGCATAACCACGCTCGTCAATATAAGTGCAAAGTGTACCATAGCGGATGCCGGCACCCACCGTTATGGTCTTTGCATTTTCATCGAGGGATATGATCTGGTTCAGATTTTCTGTTGAAAGAAGATTGTCGTTGGAATCAGCAATCCGGTTGAAACAATGTCTCGTACCCAGTGCTCTCATTTTCTTGCAGCTTTTCACAGCTTCCTGGACTTCTTCAACCGAAGAGGGCTTGAATACTTTTGATGTGCTGTAGGTAAGATTGCCAGCCCAATTTTTAATTTTCATTTCCTCCTGCTTATTCGTTTTACATGATGCAATAGGTGATAAGGCTGTTCCAATCACCATGGCTGAAGATAGTCTCAGGAAGGTACGTTTTTTCATCACCGGAATTTTAAATTCAAGGTGGAGAAGGTAAGGAAAAGTTCAATAGATTGCTACTGAAAATGTATTTGGAAGATTAAAGTTATGAATCCATCATATGATTTGATTCTCAAAAATATTTCACGTCATATTAAGCTTTCACCGGATGAAGAAAAGTATTTCATCAATATTCTTAAGGACAGATCCCTTCGAAAGCGTCAGTATTTGCTCCAGGCCGGCGATGTCTGCCGTCACGAATGTTTTGTTACGAAGGGTTGTCTCAGGGCGTATACTGTGGATAAAAAAGGAGACGAACATATTGTCATGTTTGCCATTGAAGACTGGTGGATCAGTGACTTGTATAGTTTTCTGACAGGAACGCCGGCAACTCAGCATATTGAGGCGCTGGAAGAAACTGAAGTTTTGTTAATCGAGAAAGACGATCTTGAAAAATTGTATACCGAAGTTCCTAAGTTCGATCGTCTTATGCGGATCCTGATGCAAAATGCTTTTATTGCCAACCAACGCCGAATACTGGCGTCAATCAGTCAGACGGCGGAGGAACAATATTTAAATTTCATTCAAAAATATCCGGCATTGGAACAACGCATTCCGCAACACCAAATTGCTTCGTACCTTGGCATTGCTCCGGAAACCATTAGCCGGATACGAAAAAAGAAGTAGTGAGATTGTCGGTTGTCATTTTATGTGTTATGTACTCTACGGCGAACGCCCAGTGGATTGGCAGTTCATTGCCAAAGAAGATAGTCGCGTCGGATAGGTATTTATTTTATCAGCACGGTGGAGTGGTTACGGTACTTGGTGATATGGCGCTGAATCAATCCGCGCCGGAATGGGGACCCTATGAGTTTAATCATATTTTAGACTCGCTGCGAAAGAGGGGATTCGTTGTGATCAGCGAAGTGAGGAGGGAGGGCGTTGACGATTCAATTTATGCCGTTAAGATCGTCCATCAGATCGATACGCTACTTCACAACGCTGTAAAACCAGGAAATATTCTTGTGATAGGAGCATCGGCCGGATGGAACATAACGCTCATGGTGTCGTCGAGACTGAAGAATGAATCCGTACACTATGTAATGATGGGTGGTTGCTGGCCAGAGACGTATAAAGAGTACCTCTCTCTTGATTTGTATGGTCATCTGCTTTCTGTCGTTGAATCGAGCGATCCGCATGGCACGTGCGAGCGGGTAATGTTTTCGCACAAGACTTTGAAAAGCAAAAGGGAGATTGTCCTGACCACGGGACTTAGCCATGGGTTCATATACAAAGGTTATAAAGAATGGATCGATCCGGTGATGGATTGGTATTTGGATCCAGATAAGTAGTTGATTGTTCATTGATCAAACATGCCTGATCATTTTTCTTGATCTACATCAATGTTGTTTCTTGCGCAAGGTCAATGCGTAGAGATGTTTTCTCATTCAATTTTGTTCGTCAAAACAATTATAACTTTTATGAAAACACTTTCGGAGAAAATCAATGAATTGAATGAATTGGTCAGGGCAGGAAGACCGCTGGACGCTTTCGAGAAGTTCTATCATCCTCACGTGGTCATGCAGGAGAATGAAAATGAGCCTGTGGTTGGTAAAGAGGCAAACCTGATCCGCGAGCGGGAATTTTTCAGCAACGCAAAAAACTTTCATGAGCGTGCGCAAGTATTGGACGTCGCGGTCGGGAATGACGTTACGATGGTTCGATGGTCATATGACTATGATCACGCGGAATGGGGTAAAAAGAAATATACGCAGGTTTCCGTCCAGCATTGGTCAGAGGGACAAATCATCAGGGAACAATTTTTTTACGCCAGCTAATCAAGGTAAGCTTGCCGGTAGTGACCATGGGCTTTATCTTTTTTTTGCCATAAGGTAAGCCTGCCCATTCCAACTGAAATTTAGTTTTACCTTTGTGGCTATGGAAAGGCAGGCGGTGGATATTTTCTTAACAAACTCATCTTCAATTCCTCTCCTCGATGTGAGATCGCCTGGGGAATATAAGGTTGGTCACATACCGTCGGCATCATCCTTTCCATTATTTACTGATGAGGAGCGCGCAGTTATAGGTACACTATATAAAACGGAGGGCAGGAATTCGGCGATCAAAAAGGGTTTGGAAATCGTGGGGCCCACAATGACGGCCTTCATCGAAGGGGCTGAGTCTTTTGGTTCACCGGTATTGGCACTTTATTGCTGGCGCGGTGGGATGCGCTCTGAAAGTATGGCTTGGCTAATGGAGCGTTATGGCTTTCAGGCAATCGTTTTGGAAGGTGGGTACAAGGCTTATCGGAATCATTTGTTGTCGTACTTCAATCAATGCTTACCTTTAAAAGTAATTACCGGATATACGGGAAGTAAGAAAACCAGTTTCCTTCATATACTCAGGGAACGCGGAGAACAGATAATTGATTTGGAAGGCTTGGCACAACACCAGGGATCGAGTTTTGGAAATAAGAAATCACATCATCAGCCTTCCACCGAGCATTTTCAGAATCTTCTTTTCGCCGAGTTTTCAAGACTGGATTTGAATAAACCAATCTGGATAGAGGACGAGTGTATGCGGATCGGCCAGGTAAACCTTCCGGAGAATCTTTTTCATCAGATGAGCAAGAGCCCGCACATTTTTCTGGACGTGGCCGCTGAACAGCGAATAGATTTTTTACTTGAGGACTACGGAAGCCTTACAAGGGAAGAACTGGTCGACGCAACAGAGGGGATCCGCCGAAAGCTGGGACCGGATAAAGCCGAAAGGGCTATTCAATATCTGCATTCGGGCGAATTGCGAAAAGCCGCTGAAATCATTCTTACTTATTACGACGTTCGCTATCGTGCTTCCATTGAAAAGAAGAAGCATTTGGTTCAGGAGTATTATAAGATATCCCTCGAGGAACTTCCTGCGTTAGCGTCGAAACTCGCAATAAAGAATATACATGCAATATAAATTAACGGAATATAGTCACGGTGCGGGATGCGGATGTAAACTCTCACCTGGTGTGCTTACGAATATCTTGGGATCGAACGGAAATGTGGCAACGTTTAAGAACTTACTTGTTGGCAATGAGACCAAAGATGACGCGGCCGTAGTTGACCTTGACGGTGAAACGGCCATTGTAAGCACGACAGATTTTTTTATGCCCATCGTAGATGATCCGTTTGACTTTGGTGCCATCGCCGCGACGAATGCGATCAGCGACATCTATGCAATGGGGGCTGAGCCGATTGTCGCTATTGCAATTCTGGGATGGCCCATTGACAAGATTCCTGCGTCTGTTGCTTCAACTGTTTTGCAAGGTGCGCGGTCAATTTGTGCATCGGCGGGGATACCACTGGCGGGAGGACACAGCATCGATGCGCCTGAACCCATTTTCGGGTTGGCGGTAACAGGCAAGGCGCCAATTGATCACATTAAGAAAAATAAGGATGGCAAAGCTGGCGACATCTTATACCTCACCAAACCACTCGGTATTGGCATTGTGACAACAGCGCAAAAAAAGAAGCTGGCTGATCCAAAGGATCTTGAAGTTGCGAAGGCCTCCATGCTGAAACTGAACAAAATTGGACAGGAACTGGGCAGACTCCCTTATGTAAATGCCCTCACAGATGTAACGGGATTTGGCTTGGGTGGACATCTTATTGAAGTTTGTGAAGGGAGCAGCACCTCGGCAGTTATTTATGAAGATCAACTTCCGGTTTTTGACTTTGTTGAAAAATATATTTCACTCAATTGCATCCCAGGTGGAACAACGAGGAATTGGAAAACCTATGGGCACCAAATTGCTTTGAAGCAGAGGCAGTCTCATCATATTGTTGCTGATCCGCAGACTAGCGGTGGTCTGCTGGTAAGCGTTGATAAAGCGAATTCCCAGGAATTTGAAAAGTTTATGCTCACGAGGGGGTTCGATCTAAAACCGATAGGAGCACTTATCGAACAGGGTTCTGCTGTCGTTATTTCAATAATTTAAATTATTAGGAGGACCACTTTATGATTCAAACTGCGGCAGGGATACAACAAACTCGCTTCCTTCTCCCGGTTTGCTTTTCACCTCGATGTTGCCATTATTCTCGAGCATGAGCTCTTTGCATAAGGTAAGACCAATTCCAGCGCCCTTTTCGTTTTTAGTCCCCGCCTGATTTACATTTCCCTTAAGGGTAAACAAGTTCTTTTGTATATCCAATGGAATTCCTATGCCCTGATCTTTAACGGATATTTGAATTGAATCATCTCCTTTTCTAGTGGTAATTGTAATCTCGCTGTCCGGATGACTGAATTTAATGCTGTTCGACAACAGGTTCCGTATCACGGTATCAATGGCCTGATAATCCGCATAAGCGAATGCCTCATCGTCACCTTTGAAAACAAGTGAGACACTCTTACTCTCTGCAATATCTTTATATAATGAAATATTCTTCTGGATGAGTTCAGTTGGACTGACCTTGCTAAATGTCCACTTTCTCTTTTTAGAAGAAGTCACTGACCACTCCAGGATATTGTTAATCAGATTGGTCAGGTTATCAAGTGAAGTATCAATTTTGTGTTTAATTGTTTCAGACTCTGCTGGCGTCAACACGTCGCCATGTGTGAGGATCAGGTGAGAAAGGCCTTTTAAGGAACCCAACGGAGCACGCAGATCGTGAGACAAAATGGAAAAGAACCGATCTTTTTCCTTATTCAATTTATCGAGGTCGTCCCTTTGCTGTTCAATTTCTTTATTCTTAACGGCGAGGTTGTCCCTTGTATTCTTGGTTGTACGGTAGGCGTAATATATTAAACCAGAGATGATAGTCAGAAAGAGAATGCCGCCGCTCAGGGAGTATGTTAAAATATTTCTCCCTCTCATGAGGGCAGCTTGCAGTTCCTTGTCTTTCCTGAGAATCTCTATTTCCCGTTCTTTGTCCTCAAGATTGAACCTAGCTTTAAGCTCCTCCAGTTTGGCCTGATGATTTTCATTGTTTAAACTATCAGCGATCTGATTGTACAATTTTTGATACATCAGGGAAGTTTTGTAGTTATCATTCTTCTCTTCGAAATCGGCCAACAGCTTACTGGCGCTTAGCATCGTAGTGAGCGATTTTACTTCCTCTCCTTTTTCCAAAGCCATCAGTGCATATCGCCGGGCTTCCTTCAATTTGTCCTGCTTTTCTTTTATGCGGGCAATGGCAACAAAGTTGATGGCTTGAGCCTGCTTGTCGTTTGTTACTGTGAAAAGACTGTCTCCTTTCAAATAATATCTAAGCGCGCTAACCCAATCCTGGCCTTTTTCAGCGACCGCACCAAGGTTGGTGTACCCCCTTGAAATGCCGTAGAGGTCATGATTCTTTTGCTTGATGGTTAGCGATTGAGTGAAATAGTCTTTGGCCATTTCAAGATTGCCCATGTCCTGATAAATGATACCGATATTATTTAGCGCATAGGATTCCCCTTTTTCGTCATTGGTCCGTTTGAAAATTTCAAGTGCTTGTTTGAAATAGTTCAGTGAATTCTCGTAGTCACCCGAGTTTGCGTAAATGATACTGATGTCGTTCAAGGCGTTACCGACCTGGACATTATCATTGATCTCACGATAAAGCTTTAAAGCCACAAACATTTCATCCAGTGCTTCTGTCACGTCGCCCTGATCCCGCTTGAGCCGGGCCAGTTGAAGCAACGCGTCCGCGCGACCTTTGGGATAATTGAGCGCTTCAGATTCATGAAGGCTGGACAAGGCATACGCCATTGCCGAATCAGTTTGGAATCCCTGGTAGGTCATGGAGAGGGAAAGCATCAGTCTCATACGTGATGTGTCCTCCGTTGCATTGGCCAGCTCAACTTTTAGTGTGTTGATCTTTTCTGCTTTCTGACCGTGAACCAACGACGGTGTCTGGAATAATAAAAAGTTGAGAGTGGCAATGGCAATGTATTTCATTTGCTAACGTAAAACATCGTGTATCAACCGAAATGGCAAATATAGTTTTATTTCCGCGTTAAAAACCCCATGAAGACGAATTCGTATTACAAGCGTGATACCAATGTTTTCACAACAACGGCATGTTCAAAACATTCCGTATATTTTGAAAAGTCGGTTCCGGAATGAAAAAATACTTACCGCCCATCCTCATTCTTTCACTGATAAAAATCTGCATTCACGTCGTGGGTAATTCGAATTATGGATTTCATCGCGATGAACTGTTGCACCTTTCTGTCGGCGAACATCTCGGCTGGGGATATATGGAATTTCCCCCGCTTATTGCGCTGCTTGGAAAGATGTCCGGACTGATTTTTAATTATTCCTTGTGGGGAGTAAGACTTTTTCCAACGTTTGCCGGAGTAGCGATTCTTGTATTATGTTGCCTGATAGCGATTGAGTTTGGTGGCAACCGGTACGCAACTTTACTGACAGGGGTATGCCTATTGGCCTTTCTGCCATTCTACCGGAATCATACTTTATTCCAGCCGGTAGCCTTTGACCAGTTGTTCTGGACTTTGGGATTTTATCTTCTTATCAAATACATTAATACAGAGAAATCAAAATACCTCATTATGTTGGGTGTCTGTGCCGGCGTTGGGTTGATGAATAAATATACACTTGCGGTGTGGGGTTTCGGTCTCGTAACGGGTCTCTTGTTCCATAAAAATGGTGATCTTTTTAAAAGCAAGTGGCTGTATGTTGCTGGTATGATTGCGTTTATTATCGTATTACCCAATTTTATCTGGCAGTTCCAACACGACTTTCCACTCCTGACGCATCTGAAAGCCTTGAAGCAGGACCAACTGGACAAGATGAGTCCGTTTGAGTTTGGGAAAGTTCAACTCTATTTTCCATTCACCCTCATCGTTAGTCTGATCGGAATTGTGGGTTTGTTTCGCGATGAACATCTGAGGAAATTCAAAAGCATCGCTGTTGCAGCCATTGTTGCTTTTGCTACGATGTGGATTCTTCAAGCGAAGGCATATTATATTTTCGCGATGTATCCCGTGCTATTCGCTGCGGGATCGGTGAAGATTGAAAAGTTGTTAGCAAAGAGACCGGTGTGGAAATATGTCGTGGCAGTCGTTGTATTAGCGCCTTCGATACCCTTTATTCCTGATCTTGCGCCCGTGTTGCCAATTGAAAAGTTTGTGCAGTATACCAACAAGAAGGAAGTAAATGGCAGGATTGAACTCACCAGTGATTACGCTGACATGTTTGGTTGGGAAGAGCAAGTTGAATTGGTGGACAGCGTGTATCGCTCATTAAGCGATGAGGAGCGCGGCAACTGTGTGATATGGGCCGAGAATTACGGAGAGGCGGGAGCGTTAATGATTCTTGGAAAAAAATATGGATTACCCGACCCGATATGCCGGCACGGAAGTTTTTGGCTTTGGGGATATGGAAATAAGAATGCAAAAGTTTGGATTAGCCTTGGCAATGAAAAGCCTTCCGTTGAACATGTATTTGAAGACGCGCATCTAATTAAGACCATATTCCATAAATATGCCATCGATGAAGAGAACAATATTCCGTTGTATCTATGCAAAAGGCCGAAAGTAGATATTGAGAAATGGTGGAGGGAATATAAATCGCATATATTTGATTGAGCTGAATGAAAATCTCCCGGCCCACTTATCACAGCGCCACGGCAACGTCGGTAAAGTGAAGCATTGCATGATCGCTTTGACATGCATATCTTTATATGATGTTCCTCTAATCTGCCATGATAAAACGCATTTCATTTGTAGTGATGACATTTCTCATGGGAGGTCTGATCATGTCTTCTTTTAAAACATTCCAATTAAGTTCAAGCCGCCCTTTCATTAAGCGGAAACATCAAACATCCATGTCACAGAAAATATCACCCATCATAAAGCCCATTGAGTTAATGGCGTTGAAAGAGACGTATATTCTGATCGATGCTCGCGCGGGCGCACCCGGGACAAAGGAGAAGTATTTAGAAAACCATCTCAAGGGTGCGCTCTTTGTGGACCTTGACCACCAGCTTGCCGACATAAAACCAAATGCCGCTGATGGCGGGCGACATCCGTTACCCTCACCACAAGAATTTGGGGAGGTATTACAACAGTTGGGTATTGCACCAACGAGTCTCGTTGTGGTGTATGACGATAAAAACGGAGCCAATGCGGCAGCCCGCTTTTGGTGGATGATGCGCGCGATCGGACATGAAAGAATTCAGGTGCTCGACGGTGGTCTCCAGGCCGCCGTTGCTGCAGGTTTTCCAGTTGGTTCTGGCGAAGAAACACCTTCAAAGGTCGGCCCTTACAAAGTGAAGGAATGGAAACTCATGATTGCAGATATGGATGAAGTTGAGAGAGTGGCGAAGGATAAACAGCACCTCATCATTGACGTCCGGGATGCTTACCGATACCGTGGTGAAAAGGAACCTATTGATTTGATCGCCGGCCACATACCCGGTGCGGTAAATATACCTTTCACTGCCAACCTTGATGAAAAAGGTTTTTATAAATCACCAGAAGAACTAAAGGAAAAATACACAGAAGCTTTAGGCAACAAAAAACCAGAAGACGTTATCGTTCACTGTGGCTCGGGTGTTACCGCATGTCACACACTTCTTGCTATGGATTATGCGGGAATGCCAATTCCTAAATTGTACGTTGGTTCATGGAGCGAATGGTCAAGAAATGACAAGCCGATCGGAAAAGG
>DASUGQ010000059.1:0-13139 GCA_036273935.1 Cyclobacteriaceae bacterium
ATTATCCACCAAAAAACCAACACAATGGAAACACAAGCAAAAAACACCCGAAGAAAATTTATTGGAACACTGGCGTTGGGAGCAACTGCGGGATTGTCCGCAATGGGCGCCACGTTCAAGAAGAACACAATGAATCTAACCACGGGGACAGACGAAGCGGAAATCTGGTTCAAAAAAATTAAAGGAAATCATCGGGTGGTCTTTGATACTGCCGAACCGAACAATGCTTTCGGCATCATCTGGACGTGGGGTTTCTACGCCACCAATAACCAGACCGGTTCGCCAGACAGCGACATCACGGCAGTATGCGTCTTCCGTCACAACGCCATACCCTTCGCCCTCGAAGACAAGTTGTGGAGCAAGTACAAACTGGGTGAAGTATTCAAGATCACGGACAACCGAACCCAAAAGCCGGCCACCCGAAATCCTTTCTACAATGCTACTGACGGCGACTTCGCTTTAAATGGCGTTGATGGCGTGAAAAAATTGCAGGAGCGGGGAGCCATGTTCTGCGCCTGTAACCTTGCTCTCACGGTGTACAGCGGGATCGTTGCAAAAGCAATGGGACTTGACGCCGAAGCGGTACGGAAAGAGTGGGTGAGTGGTGTGCTTCCCGGAATTCAAATCGTACCTGCGGGTATCTGGGCATTGGACCGCGCTCAACAGCACGACTGCTCCTACATTTACGCGGGCTAGTGCTTCACAGAAAATTCAATATCCTATTGGGAGGAAAGTTTATGATCAGTGCTGGCCGTTTATTGTGTTTAGGGTGCCTAGCGATAGGATTGAAATCTATGGCGCAACAACCCGTGAGTAAGGCTGACAAACAGCCTTACTCACTCTCGTTGACACCCAAACTTCACTCAACGGGGCATTCGCCTTATAGCGGAGTTTATTTGAATCATGATCCCAATCTGGAAATTGGATTATCGTTTAAGTATAAACAGATGGGCGGCTTCATTACTAAAAATCTCGACTTTGTCGATGTGCATTCGCCTGTCAATTATACTTCCATTGGAGTATACAAATCTTTCCAACTGAGTGAGTCGTTTAAGATAATGCCTTATGTGGGGTATTTTTTCGGACAGTCTCATTCATTCAGAGATGACAACTCCGATATGTGGTCAGGAGTAGTCATGCAATTAAAGGTTAATCCCTGGCTGACCCTTGATAACACGGCTCTTTTCGGTAATCTGATAAAGCACCATACGCATGCTTCGGTGGCGAACAGAGTGAATGCTACTGCGTTGGTTGGGAAATTTAAGCTGGACGCCTATGTATGGTATGCCCATTCGTTAAGGGCACCTCATTTTGTGTCGGCTAGTCTGGCGATCACTTCTCCGGACTGGGTGATTACGCCATCGATATCGGCAAGAGTACAGGTTGCCATGCTGCAACAAATCGCTAATAAAACACCAGAAGGTGCTATTTATCGTGGCGCCCTGATGTCGCTTATCATTCCAATTGATCTTTCAACGACAAGAGACTAAAGAATTAATTTATTATGGAGTTTGCCGGATATTTGGCGTTAATCAGTATTGGGATAATTTTATCCATCATAGGCGGGGGCGGGTCACTACTTTCGGTACCCATATTGGTCTACCTGTTTTCGCTGGATATCGTTATGGCATCTTCTTACTCATTATTCATTGTGGGTACGACCAGTCTTTTAGGTGCCCTGCTGAAACAGAAGGAAGAGCGCGTTGATATGCGTTCCGGCATCATCTTCAGCGGCAGCTCTGTCGTCGCTATCTTTTCAACACGCAAATGGATACTCCCCTCGATACCGGGGGAGATAATGATTGGCGATAGCATCCTCCTCACGAAACGCGCTTTGATCCTGACAGTTTTCGCATTGCTGGCAATGACGGCGTCGCTTATTATTCTCCTGAAGCATGACTGGTCATCTGCTGATCATAGAAAACAACAACTGAAATTTTTGCTTCCCGTCGGCTTCATGACCGGCATGCTCGCCGGGTTTGTCGGGGCTGGGGGTGGTTTTCTCATCCTTCCTGCACTCATCATTTTTGCGCGTTTGCCATTTAAAGTAGCAGTAGTGACTACGTTAATGGTCATCGGTTTTAATTCATTGCTGGGATTTTTAGGCGATGTGATGAATTATCCAATCAATTGGCTATTCCTGCTTATCGTTACAAGTCTTGCTACCTTCGGTATGTTGCTCGGCCATCTCTTCAGCAAAAAAATTCCCGTACATTATTTACGTTCATCCTTTGGGTGGATTATGCTGATCACCGCCATAGTGATTCTTGTGAAAGAATTGTTTCTTTGATTTTTTAGGCATAGCTAACGATGCGTGATTTTTTTAAGCACGCCCAAATTCAATTCAATCAAAAATCATCACAAAAAATTCCAACATCAGGTCCAAAATTGGAAATCACATTTGTCTTTAATGTATAGAGCGCTGACATAACGTAGCTTTCATTTAATCAATAATATTTTAACATAAAACCGAATGAATTCAAGTGTGCAAACCAGGATGAATTATTGGGCAGTAAGTGCAACTGGCATTTTAGCATTTGCGCTTAGCCTGCTGTGGTATAGCCCCCTGATGTTTGGCAAAATCTGGATGCAATACCGACACGCGCCAAATCCATCTACTCCCCAGTGGACGATTGCCTTTGCTCCGCTGAGGGAAGTCTTAGCCTCGTATGTCGTGGCCGTGCTGATTGTTCGATTGGGATTGAGTGATTGGAAAGCAAGCGCTCGCTTAATGGTCATACTCTGGGCTGCTTTTCACGCTGTTGGAATGGCGGGAGCGATCCTTTGGGATAACATGCAATGGCAACTTGGAGTTGTGCACGCTGGTGACTGGTTGGTGAAATTGGTTTTCATCGGAATTGTTTTAACGATGTGGATGAGGCAAAGATGAAGAAAGACATTGGCCCGTTTTAACCCGTGATCCTATATCATTTAATTAAAGAGATGCTTTCCCTGCAATGCAGGCACTGAGCAAAATCTTTTGATATTAAAAAAGAAACAGGACAGGGCTGATTATGTTTTCGCAACAGCAAAGAATTGTCGGGGAATATGTCCGCCAGGCAACCCTAATCTCTCTTCCTGTGTATGAGCTTACATAAAGAGGGCTGCTGCCAGAACCAGTCTCTCTCACCTAAAAATTAACAACCCCATTTATGAAAACTTTGAACGCATCGATTGAGGCTGTGAGGTCATTGGTGATTCTCGGCAGCGTGCTGGCCCTGATGTTTGGATTTGAGAGATGCTCGGACGACAACTCGGTAAATCCAGGACATGTTACCTTCCAAACAAACAGTACCCTTGGAGATATTCTGGTCGATGGCAAGGGCAAAACGCTTTATATTTTTTCCAAAGACGTCGCCGGCCAAAGCCAATGCACAGGTGGTTGCCTTACGCAATGGCCGGTTTATTTTGCAGAAGATATTACACCCGGTGCCGGAATTGATGCCGCGGATTTTTCAACCATCACCCGTAGTGACGGACAGCAGCAGACGGCATTTCAGGGATGGCCTCTATATTACTACTCCGGTGATAACGCATCGGGCGACACAAATGGGGAAGCGATCGGGAATCTGTGGTTTGTCGCTAAGCCGGGAGGTTATTCGATCATGATCGGCAACGGTCAACTCGTGGGGAAAGACGGCAAAAGTTATACAAGCGATTACGCCGAAGGAACGGGAAGTACCGAATATTTTGTGGATGGCAACGGCAGGACGCTTTACATGTTCAGCAAGGACTTTAATGACGTCAATAAATTCAGTAATGGCGAAGCTACCCATGATGCCATCTGGCCGGTCTTTTATTCTGAAATTGATGCGCTGCCGAGTACCTTGAACAGCGAGGATTTCGGAGAGATCGGCGTTTTCGGAAATGACCAGGTTACTTACAAAGGACATCCACTTTACTACTTTGGAGAAGATGCTAACCGGGGCGAGACAAAAGGCGTAAGCATGGGTCTTTCCAATGGCGTACCGACGTGGCCTGTTGTCAACTCCAATACGACCGCTGCCGCTGAGCAGCCAACGGTAATGCTATCGGCTAATGGATACCTGACCGATAACCTCGGCCGAAGCTTGTATTTCTTTGCCAAGGATATTACAGGCGTTACGGCGTGCACTGGTGACTGTCTGAACACCTGGCCGATATTCAATGCCGACCATATCACATTGCCTGCAGGCTCAACGCTTAATGCCGATGATTTTGCTTTCATTGGAGACGGTGACACCCGCCAGACTACCTACAATGGAAGGCCGCTGTATTATTTTTCAGAAACCCACGATGGCGTGATCCAGGCTGCCGGGCTAACGGGAGGTGACGGATTTGCTACCGTATGGTTCATAGCGAGGCCGGATTACAGTCTGATGGTAGCCCACAACGGAACGACCCGCTATTTGACCGACGCCAATGGACGCACCCTGTACCTCCATTCGCCCGATCAAAATGGCGTCAATACATTCTCCACCGGCGTTGCTGCTCATGACGACAACTGGCCCCTCTTCTTTGCTGAATTAAACGACATGTCGAAACTTCCAGCAGGGATGAGCGCCGATGATTTTGGGTCCATTACCGTCTTTGATCATTCACAACTTACTTACAGAGGATGGCCCATGTATTATTTTGTCCAGGATGTTGAAAAGGGCGATGCAAAAGGAGTGAGCGATATCTGGCCATTGGCGACCAGCGCCACCACCGTGGCTCCGTAATTGGATCGATTGCTGCGAAAAGGATCCAGCCATCAATGGTTGGATCCTTTTGTGTTAGGTTCAAACTCACTTTCTCTGATAGGCTCGTTCAGGATTACCTTTTCTACCATTGTAGTAAGGATCACTTGTTCATTCAATTTTCTTACCACGTTGAACGGAACCTTTATTCCGGAAATATTGCGATAGTCGCTATAGAATGTAGTCAGCCATTCTCCTTGCATTTCCGGGTTTTTCGATAAGGCCTTCTTCATCATTAATTTGGAGGTCTCTGCATCAAAATAGTAATACTCCAGGTCTCCGTTCTTGCGAACGAATTTGATTTTGAAACATACCTTTTGTTCTACCGTGTCCATTCCCTCCAACACTGCCTGGTGCCCTTTAGACTCGTAATTGATTAATGCGTCTTCCAACTCCACATCTGCCTCGTTTACCATGGACAGCGCGGCACTGCCCGTGAGTATTGTGGGAGTCTTTTCGTCATTGAAGGCATCGATCTTCCAACCTCGGGTTCCGTTGAAGCCCTGTGCATAGTATTTTTCATTTTCGCCGACAATAAATTTGTATCGGTTAGGTGATTTTGCATAGGAGTCAAAATTAAATTTCATCCCACCATAGTCATAGGTGCCGTGGATCATCATGGTCTTAATACGATGCCACGCATGTTTTCCACCGATGAAACTCACATAACCCGCAATAACCTGATCTGCCGTCTGTGCGTGTGCTGTGAATGCGATAAGAGCGAGTGTAAAAAGGAGAAGTGATTTTTTGAATAGCATGGGGAATCTATTTATGCGGTCAGCAAATTAAAAGAGTTTTCCGAAACCCGGGCGACAAAGTTTCATCTACAGCAGGAAATTGAACATTAGTGGTGTAAGCAGGTTGGGTTCGATATTCATTCCTGAACTCTCGCTGGCTGCATTAACATCATTGACGATTAAAGAGATTATTTGTTTTCTTCTTCATGGCTAAGATTATCGGTGGCGTCTTCTACCGTTCCAGCGCCCTTTTGCTTCAGCATCAAATTTATCGAGTCGTTCCCACTGGCCAGGTGTTAAAATGGGTTTCAGTTGACTTTTGACGGAGTCTAATACATTACCCATTTGCGCGTTGGCGCGCTGTTCAATGGAATCAATCTCTGTAGCAGCCCATGCGGTAATCGGTCTTATTTGCCTTGACTGTGCGCTGTCCGGCATCACAATCCGGTTGATCGTTCCGACAAACCATTCCCTTTTGCCCGGTGGTTCATGCCGGGGTTGACCGCTGTGGAGCTGTCGGTGATTTACCTTGTAGAAAAATCCGGGAATCAAAATGCCGAGGATTATTCCAATGGTTAGCGTAGAAACTAATATGATGATTGATTTTTTGCGTTCGTTGGTCATAAATCCTTGTTTAAAATTTCAGAAAAATCAAAAGACATTATTTCGTCCTCCTGTTCCACCGTGCGTTCAAAGCCAAGTATAGATTTCAGACTACTTTCTTCCGCCAGCCAGGCATTCAGGATAAGTAAGGCGACTACTATGCCGAGTGCGGCAAGTTGAAACCGCTTGAAGAAAGAAAAAATCTGTCGGTCAATAACAATCCCGGAATTTAGAATTTTCAGCACAAGCCTGGAGGCGAAGTTAGGACCGAATGTTGCCGTTTCCCGGGACCTGATCACGTCCCTGATCTTGTTGTGCATAGCCAGTTGTTTAGCAAGGTCAGGATGCTGACGCATCTCCCCGAGAAACTTTTCCTTTTCGGCATTGTTCATGGGGATGTCGAGCGACCGTATGTATAAATCTTCCAATTCCTGGTGGTTCATGTCGTTAAATATTTTGACAACACTTCCTTTAATTTCTTTTGAGCCCTGGACAATCGGGATAACACGGTGCCAATAGGGATATCCAGAATCTTCGCCGTCTCCTCAGTTGAGTAGCCTTCGATCATTCGAAGCGTGACGACCAATCGGAAATCAGGGTCGAGTTTATTGATTTCGTATCGCACTGCTTCTTTTGTTTCAATGTTACTCTCCTCTGACGTTGCTTCGTGCCCCGCTTCAAGGGGGCGCAATAAATTCCATTTTCTCTTTCGCCGCTTTAGCTCGTTCAGCGACAGGTTGATCGCGATGCGAATGAGGTAAGTTCCGAGCGATGACTCGCCCCTGAACTTATCCAACGTTTCATAAAGCCGTATAAAAACCTCCTGACCTGTGTCAACCGCCTCTGGCGTATCGCCGAGCATCGACTTCACGACGCCAGCTACCTTTCCTTCATAACGTTGCACAAGCGTTTTGAATGCAGACATGTCACCGGCACGGGCATCTGCTATCAGTTGTTCATCGCCTGTCTGGTCATTCATGATATAAGATAGCCGGTTTCGAAGCCGTTTCGCATTAGACAATCTGATGGCATCCGTTATTCCCAAGAAGATAAGATATTTTTGATGCCCTTCTTTTTTTTACCAGACAGAAAAAATTTTGAAGAATGGGGAATAAATAACATTGCTGTCTGGTCTAACGGACAAAATGTTGATTAGTGCGGTGGTCGTCATCATAGGGGTGCCTTTCATCACACGGGCGGTGACTCGCATGGTCGATGAAATCAGATCAGGCAAGCGCGTCAGATGTATGACGGCAAGTTCAGAATTGATACTTTTGCGCAAAATATAGAAATCATGAGCAGTATGAATTGGAATGAGAAGATGAGATTGTACCACCGTTACCTCGGTTATTTCCTGGCTGGCATTATGGCCGTGTATTCCGTCAGCGGCATTGTCATGATTTTCAGGGACACGGACTTTTTAAAAGTTGAAAAGCAGGTCGCGAAGCAACTTCAGCCTGCCTTGAGTGGAGAGGAATTAGGCAGGGAACTGCGGATCCGGGATCTCAAAATTGAAAAAGAAAACGATAATGCCCTGACCTTTAAGCAAGGTGTCTACGACAAGCAAACGGGAAAGGCAACTTACACCATAAATGAACTTCCGACTTTTCTTGACAAACTCACGAGGCTTCATAAAGCATCTACGAAACAGCCTTTATTCTTTCTGAATATATTCTTTGGCCTCTCTCTTCTTTTCTTTGTAGTGTCCGCATTTTACATGTTTCTGCCAAAGACGTCCGTGTTTAAGAAGGGCTTGTATTTCGCAATGGCAGGTGTAGCGTTGGTGCTGATCCTGATTTTTGTTTAACCAGGCGTGGGCCGGAGCTACTTGTCGTTCCAAGCTTTAGATTTCTTCCGATGCATGTTGGTGTTAGTCCCGAGAAAAACTCTAAATAATAAAGGTGGTCCGGAGACCACCTTTATTATTTCTGTTAAATCTGAAATTGCATCGTCATTATGCCGAGGCCCTGCGACTATGCCAGATCAAAGCGATCAAGGTTCATCACCTTGGTCCATGCAGCCACAAAGTCCAGCACAAACTTCTCCTGGGAGTCCGAACACCCATAGACTTCAGCAAGGGCTCTCAACTCTGAGTTTGAGCCGAAGATGAGGTCAACGCGAGTGGCGCTCCACTTCACTTCACCCGTCTTGCGATCGCGTCCCTGGAATTCATTTTTATCCTCTGAAATTGGATGCCATACGGTATTCATGTCGAGCAGGTTCACAAAGAAGTCGTTTGTTAGTGACTCGGGACGTGTGGTGAGTACGCCAAGTTTGGAATGATCAAAGTTTGTATTCAGCGCGCGCATGCCACCGATCAAAACCGTCATCTCAGGTGGAGTGAGGGTCAACAGTTGCGCCTTATCAATGAGTAACGCTTCAGCGGGGATCGTGTATTTACCCTTGAGGTAATTCCTGAATCCGTCAGCAATCGGTTCGAGTACTTCAAATGCTTCTACATCCGTCTGCTCTTGTGATGCGTCGGCACGGCCGGGGGTGAAGGGCACCGTTACATTATGTCCGGCATTTTGTGCGGCCTTTTCAACGCCTGCTGATCCAGCCAGTACAATCAAGTCAGCAAGAGAGACTTTCTTGTCACCACTGTTAAATTCATTTTGAATGCCTTCCAGTGTTTTCAATACCGTTGCCAGTTGAGCAGGGTTATTCACTTCCCAATCCTTCTGAGGAGCAAGACGAATGCGTGCACCATTTGCGCCACCTCGCTTATCAGAGCCCCGGAAGGTAGAGGCCGAAGCCCATGCTGTTGATACCAGTTGTGATACAGAAAGTCCTGACGCAAGTATCTTGCCCTTCAGTGCTGCTACGTCTTTTTCATTAATAAGTTTGTGTGTAACCGCAGGGATAGGATCTTGCCAGATCAACTCTTCCTTCGGCACTTCGGGACCGAGATAACGCACGCGAGGTCCCATATCGCGGTGGGTCAGCTTGAACCAGGCGCGGGCGAAGGCATCGGCGAATTCATCCGGATTCTCGAAGAAGCGTCTTGAAATTTTTTCGTAAACAGGGTCGAACCTCAGCGAGAGATCGGTGGTGAGCATCCTGGGTTCCTGACGTTTAGACTTATCGAACGCATGTGGTACTGTACCGGCACCGGCACCATTCTTCGGTCGCCATTGATGTGCACCGGCGGGACTCTTTGTGAGTTCCCATTCGTAGCCGAACAGGTTCCAGAAGAAGTTAGTGCTCCATTTGGTAGGCGTGGTTGTCCACGTAACTTCCAGTCCGCTGGTAATCGTATCACCAGCTACTCCTGAACCAAAACTGTTCCTCCATCCAAGGCCTTGCTCCTCGATGCCGGCGGCTTCGGGCTCAGGACCAACGTGCGATTCGGGAGCGGCGCCATGGGTCTTGCCAAAGGTATGACCGCCTGCGATTAGTGCCACCGTTTCTTCGTCATTCATCGCCATGCGTTTGAATGTCTCGCGAATGTCGTGGGCTGCGGCGATGGGGTCAGGATTTCCGTTAGGACCCTGAGGGTTCACGTAAATGAGTCCCATCTGTACGGCAGCCAGCGGATTTTCGAGGTCGCGCTTGCCAGAATAGCGTTTGTCGCCTAGCCAGGTCGTTTCTGAACCCCAGTAAACATCTTGTTCGGGCTCCCACACGTCTTCACGCCCGCCACCAAAACCGAAGGTCTTGAAGCCCATTGATTCGAGGGCCACATTACCGGCAAGGATCAGGAGGTCGGCCCATGAGATCTTGCGGCCATACTTCTGTTTGATCGGCCAAAGGAGCCTGCGTGCCTTGTCGAGGCTCACGTTGTCAGGCCAGCTATTGAGGGGGGCGAAGCGCTGCTGACCAGCACCTGCACCGCCACGTCCATCACCTGTGCGGTAGGTTCCTGCGCTGTGCCATGCCATGCGGATAAACAGCGGCCCGTAGTGACCGAAGTCGGCGGGCCACCATTCCTGAGAGTCGGTCATTAATGCGAGAAGATCTTTCTTCACGGCCGCCAGGTCCAGGCTCTTGAACTCTTCCGCATAGTTGAACTTTTCACCCATAGGGTCAGACAGGGAAGAGTGCTGACGGAGAATGTTCAGCTTCAATCGGTTGGGCCACCAGTCCTGAATTTGCGTTCCTTCACCTGCACTGGCATGGAACGGACATTTGCCCTGACCATTCGCCTTGCTCTCGTTCACATTGTACACTTGTTTGCTCTGATCTGTGTTGGTTTCCATGTTTTATAGATTAAAAATTGTCTTTGCGCGGTAAAATCGAGTCAAGATTACGCCACTCCTGGTGATAAATCAAATTGATTGTTTAACAGGCCATATAGTTGTTATCTATAACGTGGATTTCTGTAAGGTCAATGCGTTTCGAAAAAAAAGGACCTTGTGAAGTGCTTAGACATACCCGTGACGGAAAATCCCGTGGCATCCCTGTCGGTCAAGGGGAATTGGGGTAAATTGTCATGTCCGGCGAATGGTCGGCGTTAACACTCTCCACATGTCTTCAAAATCCAACTATCTATTTAGAATAGATATCATATTCGCAATTGGTATCGCCATCTTTTTCATCGTGCTTGCCCTGACGTTAAAGAGTTCACGAGAAGTAATAAGGGGAAGAGAATCGGAAGAGCGGTCTTACAGCATTATCCGGGAGATGGATCAACTGCTATCCAATGTTCTAAGTGTTGAAACCGGTAGCCGGGGTTTCGCCATATCCGGCAACGACGAGTTTTTGTTATCCCTCGTGAACGGCAAAGATTCATTAAAATCTGTTGTTGATTCGCTCAGGAAGTTGATGGTTGACAGGGAACAGGGACGGCGTCTTGATACACTCGACGTCCTTATAAACCGCAAATTGTCGTATAGTGATAGTATCGTCACCATGCGCCGAACTCAGGGAATCGATTCCACGCTCGATTACATTTCAAAAGGGGAGGGGAAAAAGATTATGGATGCTTTGCAGAATACGATTGGCCGGGCTATCAATGAAGAACTGGTCTTACTACAAACCCGCTCTGCGATAACGGTCGGCAAGAGGGTCGCGAGAGGAACATATTTCGCCATCCTTTCGTGCGTCGCAGTGATTGTGATGATTGCCGCGTTTGGTGTCATAAGGGATTCCACAAGAAAACTTCTCGAGAACAAAAAAGTCCAGGAGCAACTGATTGACGAACTCACCAATCAAAACAAGCAACTCGACGACTTTACTCATATTATTACGCATAACATAAGAGGCCCGGCCAATAATATTGTTGCTCTTGTTGGTATGGTTGACAACAACAGCCCAATCAGCGAAGTCCAACTGATCTTCAGCAAACTGGAAAAGGTTTCCAAAAATCTTATCGATACGCTGAATGACCTGCTGGACATGCTTAATGTGAAGAGCACAACACCGGAAAAGGTTGAACTTAACTTTGAGCAGGTCCTGCTAAAGGAAAGGGATAACGTGCAAGGGGAAATTTCAAAAACCAACGCGCAATTGATGTACGACTTTACTGACGCACCCTCCATCGAATATTCAAAGGTTTATCTTGAAAGCATCTTCCACAACCTCATTGGTAATGCCCTGAAATACCGGTCCCCAGAACGAAACCCTATCATTCAAATAAAAACCGAACGAAGGGAGGGGCACATTTTTCTTTACGTAAGCGATAATGGGGTCGGCATTGATATGAGTCGATATGGCGAGAAGCTTTTTGGTTTACGAAGAACTTTTCACAATCATCCTGAAGCAAGGGGAATCGGACTGTTTATGACCAAAACGCAAATTGAATCACTTGGCGGGAAGATTACTGCTCAAAGTGTTGTTGACAAGGGGACTACATTCACGGTAAGGTTTTAGTTTGAACACCATATGTGATACGCGAACTTCACGACCGGATGAATACCTTTGAAATCCTCGTGAAGCAACGGCAGAAGTTACACTCCTTCAATGAAACGTTTCTCCCCTTGCAAGCATGTCGATGATGTTCTTCATTCTTTTTTGCCGGGTCTCTTCTTTTTTGGCTGTCTGAAGTCGCCATCCTATGGCAAAGGTGTTGGTTTTGTTGAGTGTGTCAAAAAATGCTTTTGCTTTCCTGTTCTTTGCAAGAGCCTTCAAAAAATCATCGGGAATCTTCATTTTACTGGGAGGGGCATATGCCTTTTCCCAACGTCCGTCTGCTTTTGCTTGATCCACTTCCTGCAAACCGGCCGGCTTCATTTTCCCTTCCTTCAGCAGTCGCCGGATGCGATCCTTGTTTCGTTGTGCCCACACGCTCTTAGGTCTCCGCCGTGTAAATTTCTGCAACCATGACTGCTCATCATATTTGTTGGCCTGCCCGTCAATCCAACCATAGCAAAGCGCTTCATTGATTGCTTCCTCATAGGTAATGGCTTTTACGCCGGAGTCTTTTTTGAAGAATCGCAGCCATATGCCTTTGTGGGTGCTGTGATTTTTGTTCAACCACCTTTCAAATTCCCTGGCGGTTTTGAAGGATCGTATTTCTGGTTCTGATGGGTTTGTCATGGAGGGTATGTTAAAAGTTATCCGTTATACGTCGTCTGTTATCAGTTAGAATAAATTACCTATTAACTGATAACTATTAATTGATAACTATTAACCGATCCCACGCTACGCCGCATAGGCCCTGCCAATCAGGTGCAATTCGCATGGATCAGTTAAACCTTTCAAATTGGCTTTCACCGTTTCACCCTGCAAGAGGGGATTGCTCAGCGTCCTGAAAACTTCCGACGAAACGATGAAATTATTGTTGAGTTCTTTTGTAGCCGCTTGCAGTCGGGAAGCCACATTCACAGGGTAGCCCATCACAACAGAATGATCCTTTGAGCCAAGACGAAGGCTCCCCACAGCAACCTTACCTACATGTACACCAATACCAACATCAATGCGCTGGTGAAGATTCTGTTCAAAGGTTTGTGCGTTGAGATGATCAAGGGCGTTCAGGATCGCAATGCCGGCTTGCACAGCCGCGTTGACTGCTTCTTTCACTTCCCGGTCAAATCCGAAAGCGGCATAAAATCCGTCACCCGATGTCTCGATGATTCGTCCGTGATAAACCCGGATGATGTTTTGAAACTTTGAGAACAGTTTCTTCACGATGTGGATCACG
>DASUGQ010000060.1:0-19496 GCA_036273935.1 Cyclobacteriaceae bacterium
CCATATCATCCATGGACCAAAAAATGTCCCGTTGTCGAAGAGTACCAAAAGGTGTTTGTACTCCTTGTAAGGTCCTAATGAGTCATTATTTTGTGCGTAATAAAATCCGTGAGTTCTTAGGATATCTTGTCTTGTATGGACGTACTCCTTGTAGTATGTTAAATGATCAACCTTGGGGTCACATGATCCCAAAAAGATAACAATAAATAACAAACTCGCTTTATGCATAATTGGCTACAACGTTTATGTATAAGCCGTGGCGCTGAGCAAAAATAAAAAAATGTAGTCCTTATCAGCGCCATGGATTATACATTCTGTTGTGGGTAGTAATTTTTCAACCGCCTCTTTCCTTGGTCGCCGTCTTAATAATTTCGTCTAACGCTCTTTTTAATTCATTATCGGAATTGTCCTTTTGGTTTTTACAAATTGATAAAACTTTGTCATGTCTGATTGCATTACTTGTCAAAGACCACTTTGCAGAACCCGCTATCATTTTGACGTTATAGTCACTTGAATTTAAATCTTTAAGAACCGAAATAATCCGCATCACACTCTTCTCATTACCAGTAGCAAAAAAGTCAGCCCACAGTAAATCAAGTTGCGCAGCACCAATAATTGGGTCAGCCCAAATATCGGGATACTTTGCGTTAGTTATAATTTCAAATTCCTTCTGATACTTATTAATCTGATTTTGATTCAGGAAGTTTTGTAATAGTCTTGAACTATGCTCGGTATGAATTAACCAGAGGGTAAGTCCAAAGCCGTAAATAAAATCTTCGTTTGTTGTCTCCTTCAATTGTGAAAAGAAGAATGACTGTTGTGTTGTGTCATTCCGTAAGCTTGATGCAAAAAAGGCAGCAAGATTGGATCGACTACCAGAGTTAGCTATTTCCTTACTGCTACTCCCATACTTAAACGCGTCAAACAAATACTGTGGTTCTGGATGCTTGTAATAATTTGTCATCCAATCCGTAAAGTCGTTCAAGTCCTTAAATTGACGTCCCTGTCCCCAGGAACAAATGCTTATCAAAAGGAGTATTATTGTTAACTGTCTCTTCATAAAAAATTATTACCCACAACTACTGGATATCAACAATTATAGAATATATTCCCCTTGTATCAACGGCGTTTGACCTGCCAGGAAAATCCTCGGTTCCTGCCAAATTTAAAAGGTTTTGATTGGATTTTTTCATGCTGCTATTCATTAATGGTTGATATCCCGGCATCAAAATCAATCTGGTCCAACGGACTTACAACCTTGTCAACGCCAAAGTTTGCCACGTGCGTGTAAATCTCGGTTGTCCTCGACGACTCATGTCCCAATAAAACCTGAATATAACGCGTTGACGTACCTGATTCAAGCAGATGCGTGGCAAAGGTGTGCCGTAATGAATGCAATTTAATGGGCTTCTTTATGCCAGCCTTAAGCGCAGCCCGCTTCAGGATCGCCTGCAGGCTCGTAGCAGAATAGGGGCCGTGATCGGGCCCCTCAAATAGCCATTTGGTAGGCTTGGCGCTATTCAGATAGTTCTTGAGTAATGAATGTAAATTCTTCGACAAAACAGTCTGCCGGTCTTTTCGACCCTTTCCACCCCGTATAAAAATTATACCCCGACGAAAGTCAAGGTCGCCTTCCTTTAAATTCAGTAATTCGCCGCGCCTCAATCCTGCTGAATACAAAAGCATCATCATTACTTTGTGCTTCAGGTTTCCAATGGCATTGAAAAGCGCTTTGACTTCGCTCTCATTCAAAACTATTGGCAATGTCTTCTCTTTGAAGGGCCGCTCCAGATGATACACTTTAGGGGCTTGATTTAAAACATGCTCATAATAAAATTTTATGGCGTTGATCGCCTGGTTCTGGGTGGACCGACTTAACTTTCTTATTTCGATGAGTTGCAACATATAAGAACGAATGTGCTCTTCACCAAGAATGGACGGATCGGCTTCTGAATAGTAATTGAGGTAACTTTTAAATTGATCAAGATAGGTTCGTTGCGTATTGCTGCTATAACCCTTGAGAATTAGCTTCTCCGTAAACAATCGCAACGACAGGGCCTGGTACTCATTTAAATGATTCGTTCTAGCCTTCAGGGCGGAATCATCCAGCAACACCTTGGCATCCAAAGTTTCCCGTAAGATCTGCAACCCCTCCTCCGAATCCGGCAGATACCAGCACTTATGAGTATAGCTAAATCGAATGCCAGGTATTGATTTTATTAACCTGATAACATCCCAATCTTTTTCGAAACGAATTGAAATCAAATCCTGATCGTCGTGGCGCAGACGATCCAGCGTAACTTTTTTCATAGCTTTATAAAACACAACGTTGATACGAATTTAACCGATTATTAAATATTTCAAAAGTGCCTGAAAAAATAATGTCTTTTGCCAACGAGCCTTCACAACCGTCTTAGTTCACTCGAATAACTGGTCTGACAGGTAGAAGATTCTTGATACCATAAAATATGAGACTTATTCCGCTTGATAACGCTGGCATACGGCAATATGACCCCTGCAGGTTACCTGCAAAGCGTTATAAAAACTTCTGTATGTAAAATCGTAAATTAACAACTGACTTTGAAACTACTCCAACCCTTTGTGCATCCAACAGAAAGTGAATGATTGATCGGTGAGGAATGGATGACTAAATTCTGGGAAATTCGATTCGTATAAATAAGATGTCGGCGGCATTGCCAACTAAATTGTAACTTGCTACAACTTAAACCTCAATCATTCTCACGGTCAATATTTCTCTTATGTCTTTCGGTTTTAAAGATTTCAGGGCACGCGTTCTTATTCGGGTGATCCTTATTGGATTAAGCCTGGCTTTGCTTGCTTTTATGATCGGGAAACCGAATATGTTGTTCGCCGCCTTGCTCACGGCCGTCATCATCATTATGCAGTTGGCTGAAATGTTTCGATTCGTAAGCCAGACGAACCGAAAACTCACCCGGTTCCTTGAGTCTGTAAAGTACTCGGACTTCATTTCCGGTTTCACCTCCGATAATAAACTGGGCAAGAGCTTTAAAGATCTGAACATCGCCTTCAATGAAGTACTGGAGGCGTTTCGCAAAGCACGATCAGAAAAGGAAGAACACTGGCAATACCTCAACACTGTTGTTCAGCAGGTGAGAACGGGTATCCTATCCTATGACGCAGATGGAAATGTGCAGTTGATCAATACCAATGCCAGGCGATTCCTCAATGTGCAGCGCCTTGAAAATATGGAAGAGTTACTGGAACTGAACCCAAAATTGTACAAAGCCATCTTCGACACGGAACCTGGCAAAAGCAATTTGTACAAAGGAAGCAACGAACTTTACCTGACCATACAAGCCACATTATTGCGCATCCGTGGCGACACGGTAAAGCTGATCACCTTGCAAAACATTCAACCGGAATTACAAAGACAGGAGTTGGAGGCCTGGCAAAACCTGACGCGTGTACTCCGGCATGAGATCATGAATTCCATCACACCAATCTCTTCCCTGACTTCAACACTGAAAGAAATTCTCGAGCATGACCTTAAAAAAAGTAATGGTCATTACGAACTGAAAGAGGAAGGTGCCGAGGATCTCAAAGAAGGATTGAGCACGATCGAAAGCCGAAGCCGGGGTCTTATCAAGTTTATCGATGCCTATCGCGAGTATACCTCGGTACCGCAGCCCAAGATAAAAACAGTCAGGCTGAAGGACATGATCGACAAGATCGCGCAGCTCATGAAGCCGGAGTTCAAAAAGACAAATATTCATTTCGAGTACGAATGCCCTTCCGAATACCTTACCATTCAGGCGGACGAGGAATTGATTGAACAGGTAGTTATCAATCTTATCAAAAATGCCATTGAAGCGGTAAGTGAAACGGAACAACCCACTATTCAGCTTATTGCCCATTACGACGCAGCGGTGAAAATAGAAGTAATTGATAATGGCCCCGGTATCATCCGTGAAGCACTGGAGTCTATCTTCGTTCCCTTCTATACAACAAAGAGAACGGGCTCCGGCATTGGCTTGAGCTTATCAAGACAAATCATGCAGATGCACAACGGAACTTTGACAGTGGAGTCGGAGCCTGGAGTAAAGACAATATTTACGCTACGTTTCTAGTACCTACGTTTTCTCATTTCACAAGGACTGCCTCGTCTATGAGGTAACGCAAATATTCCCTGTGAGCCCTAGTGGCCGCATCAGGCGACGGCGCATTGGTCATCATTCTCTTTACCCGATTAAGTTCAGAAAATGCTTCAGCTTTCGCCACGTGTTGATAGGCAGAGTTCTTCGACATAATGCGCGTAAGATACATGATGTATTCTGTTTGCAGGTTTTGCCTCATGCTATTAACTGATTTTCCTAAATCATCCTTGAAAATCGCGTCAGTGAGGTCAGTCATGAATTCTGACAACTTGTATTGATTTCCATAGAGTTCCGAGTCAATTATTCTTTGCAACGTATTGACATGCAATAACTGGTTCAACAAGTCCTGGTGAATTCTCAATAAACGCTGATGAATTTTTGGATCTTCCGTGTAGGAAAAATGATTAAAACCTCTCCGTTGAAGCTGAAGCATGTTGTAAAGTTCGTTGGGCGCTTTGAACGCCGCCGGACTAAACCCATACTGATTCAGTTTCTGCATGGCGTCCTTCTGTTTCTGATAACTCACCGGCTGAAAAGGTTTTCCCGCACCCGTTTGGGAAACCGTGCCTCGATCGACGTACACACCTCCGATCTGGCGACTGATGACATTCAATGAAGTTTCTGATTCATTGATCAACGTGAAGTAGGCATAACTTAATGCCTGATATGAATCACCCGGGGTGGCAAACTTGGTTTTCAGTTTAGGGTAAATGCCATTGATCAGTTTAAGCCGGTCAACGGCGTAGGCTACCGGGTCACTGGATAAATCGTTGATCATTACATTTGGATCGATGCCGTGTCCCGGAGAACGCATATCGTCAGCGTCATTTCCAAAGGCCAGGATTTTCTCTTCGGATCGATTTAACAATTCCTTTAATCGTTGGGCTTGCTCCGCTTCATTCTTGCCAGACATGGAGTATCCAAATTCAATCGCCCAGTCATCATAGGGACCTGGTCGCGTCGTGTAATACAAACCTTGCTTTTGAGGATCAGGTGAAAAGTTAATGGCAGGATATTCCATCACCGATCCTGTCAGGCCTTTCTCAAGACCGATTTTTTCATCCTGAAGGCTGACAGGGTCCAGCATGGTACTGGATTTCATATTATGATTCAATCCAAGTGTGTGGCCTACTTCATGAAGGACGAGGTAGTAAATACTTTGTTGAATCAGTTTGCTTTCCTGTTCTTCATTAAGGTCCAGCGCCTTAATAACAGTGCGTGCGAAGATCAATGATTGCTGTAAATATAAACTCAATGAACAATGGAAAGGATCATCGGCGAGGTCGTTAAAATCTTCTTCCGCGGAAGGATTGTAAAGCTTGTCGGCCCTGATTCGATTCAGGATAAAAATGTATTCGAGCATAACGTCTGCGCCAAGTATTTGACCAGTCCTTGGATTTACAAAACTGGGGCCGTAGCCACCAAAGGGTGGCCTTGGTGATGATGTCCAGCGCAACACGTTGTAACGCAGATCACCTGCGTCCCATGTCGCCGTGTCGGGTTGCTCTTTCACAACGATCGCATTTTTGAACCCGGCCTTCTCAAAAGCCAAATTCCATTGCAAGACACCATCCCGGATATATGGCCTGAGTTCAGTAGGAGTTGTATTTTCAATCCACCAGACTATTGGTTCTACAGGTTCAGACAGTGCAGCCGTCGGGTCCTTTTTCTTCAGGTGCCACCGATGTATTACGTCACGATAGGGCGCTGCTTTTTCAGAAGTAAGGTCTGTTATCTGATCGATAAAATAACCAACACGGGGATCGTCAAAACGCGGCTGATAATCATTTTCAGGAACTTCGATGAGACTATTATAAATTCTGATATTTACGGATCTCGGGTCGGTGATGTCAATACTCCCATAGTTCATAGGATAGGGGTCATCGAAAACAAGCTCTACCTGGACATCTGTGTTTTTCGGATAATTCTTTACTCCTATTATTTTAGATTTATCCCTTGTTAGATTACCCAGTTTGAAACGCTGACCAGGTTTGTCGTCTGGCCGGGGTGAAGGCTTCACCTGTTCAAAGGATTCAGCCACGAAAAGCTTTTCACCATCGATTAAAAATTGATCCTTACTTTTATTGACGGCCACAATTTTTTCAGAAAAGATAAGGGGCGCATTAATGTTTGCTTCTTTTG
Source organism: Cyclobacteriaceae bacterium (assembly GCA_036273935.1). GTDB lineage: Bacteria > Bacteroidota > Bacteroidia > Cytophagales > Cyclobacteriaceae > ZC4RG29. The sequence continues at coordinate 6,279 of DASUGQ010000060.1, forward strand.
CCTTGCTGATAGGATTACTGGAATCAAAATAATAGGAAGTGTTTTCCAAACGAAATTCGATCTTATCAAAGAAACGCGATATTTTAAAAATTTTACTTGAGCGATAAGCACCTCGCATCGCCACATCAACAGGACCATCCATCACCTGGGAAAAATGGATAAATTCTTTTCCCAATTGGTTCGCCCCGACAAGAAGATAAATTTTTCCGTTGATTGAATCCTGGTAAACGGTAAAAAGCCCATCAAACTTTTTACATTTCTTTACGACGTCATCAAGCGTCTTGATGGGTTCGTCCTTCTTTTCTTCCTTTTTAGGGACTACCTCATCTTGTGATTTTGATTTCTTCTTGCTTTGTGGAAAGGAGTGAAGGCTTGAAGTCAACAGAATCAAGCAAACAATAATCCTGATAGTATACATAATGAAATGTTTAGGTCTGGTTTTAAATTAAAAGCAATTGCCGTTTAAAACCAAACCAAAAAACTTTAATTCCTTGAAGGTATACTAATATTTGGACTTAGACAGGTCGTCTGAATATGGCCGTTGCATTGTGTCCGCCAAAGCCAAAAGTATTGCTCATCGCTACACTGATATCTTTCCGCATCGAGGAGCCTGTTACAACGTTTAATCCCTGGGGCATTTCCGGGTCGATGGTCTTTGTGTTTATTGTGGGAGGAATAATACCGGTTTGAATGGCCTTGATGCAGATAATGGCTTCGGCTGCGCCAGCGGCGCCGAGTAAGTGACCAATCGCAGATTTGGTTGCGCTGATATGAAGATGATCGGGCTTTTCACCAAATACTTTTAAAACAGCTTTCATCTCGCTGACGTCACCAAGCGGTGTCGAAGTCGCGTGAGGATTGAGATAGTCAACGGCCTGGGGTTCCAACCCTGCATCTTCTAATGCCCACTGCATACCCAGCATCGCGCCTTTGCCCTCCGGGTGCGTAGCCGTAAGGTGATAAGCATCGGCAGACATTCCCCCACCGGCAACCTCCGCATAGATTTTTGCACCGCGCCTGAGAGCATGTTCATATTCTTCCAGCACAAGCGCGCCAGCACCTTCGCCCATCACAAAACCATCGCGGTCAACATCGAAGGGACGCGATGCACCCTGCGGATCATCGTTACGTGTCGATAATGCTTTCATGGCAGAAAATCCTCCGACGCCAGCTTCGTTCACTGCCGCCTCGGAACCGCCTGCGATAATAATGTTGGCCTTCCCCCACCTGATATAGTTCATGGCATCAATGATCGCCGTAGTTGAAGTAGCACACGCAGACACGGTCGTGAAATTCAATCCCATAAATCCATACCGTATCGATATCCAACCGGATGCAATGTCAACAATCACTTTCGGAATGAAGTATGGATTTATCCGAGGCGTTCCGTCTCCTCTCGCAAAGTCCATTATTTCCTGTTGAAAAGTATAAAAGCCACCGTTACCCGATCCCCAAATCACGCCTACTCTTGTTTTGTCGATTTTATCAAGATCCAGTGAAGAGTCTTTGATCGCTTCATCGGCGGCGACTAACGCATATTGCGTGAACGGGTCGATCTTTCTGATCTCCGACTTTTCAAAATAATTTAACGGATCAAAATTCTTAACCTCGCATGCAAATTTTACTTTGAATTTAGAGGTGTCAAATTTGTTGATCAAAGCCGCACCACTCCTTCCATCCACCAGGTTATTCCAAAATTCAGCAACCGAATTTCCTAAAGGCGTCACGGCACCTAATCCCGTTACAACAACTCTTTTTGTGTTCATCTATGTTCAATTTTAAAATATGATGTCGACTGGTTAATTCAGCCTATTCAGTTACTGATAGAATCCAATATCTTTTTACAATGACGCACAATAATATCCATTGGCTCACGTGAGCGCTCTACCCGCGCAAACATCAGTGCTCCCTCCACAGAACAAAACAAGGTATAGGAGATCTCGCGCGTACGAATTCCCGTCATGAACTCACCCGCTTTGACTCCTTTCCTCAACAGCGAATCAATAAAATCAATCGTATCAACCAATTCTTTCGAAACATGTTTCCGCATGGATGTATAGCAATCATCTGCCTCGATGGCCGTGTTTAGCAAAGGGCATCCTCCGGCCACCGGCGGATCAAATACGTACGCGGCATAAAACTCAAGCAAAGCAATCAGTTTCTTCTTGTTCGTTGAAACCTTATCAACGCGTTGCTTTACCATCTCCTTAACTCTCTTTACCGAATACAAAAATGCCTCCCTGGCAATTTCCTCCTTGTCAGTAAAGTTTCCATAAAGAGAACCTTTTGTGAGGCCTGTGGCTTCTGTCAGATCAGAAAGCGTAGTGCCGACATAACCCTTGCTGTTAAATAAGGGTGCTGTCTTTTCAATAATCAACTGCCGGGTACGCTCCGCCTTGGTCATGCGGCAAAGATAGGAAAGAATTGTTAAATTATACCGATCGGTATTATTTTATAGCGCTGTAATTTTAACAATCGGTTGAACGTTTGGAAATCCAACGTTACTTAGCTTGTCCTTCAATAATTTCAATTTCAGTCCGTCGGTTGATTTCCCTGCCACCCACCTCATCATCGTTGGACACAATGGGGCGTTCTGAGCCGTATCCTTTTGCAGATAACCTTGATGCTGAAATGCCCTTTGAAACAAGGTAATCGACCACGGCTGTGGCGCGTTTCAACGAAAGCACTTTGTTGGTGGCTACCGCACCGACATTATCAGTGTGACCGTTGATCTGAACTTTAAGGTTGGGATTGGCGGCCAGAAGCTTATTAATGTTTTCGAGTTCGACGACAGACTCAGGCTTGAAGTCCGACTTTCCGCTATCAAAGAAAATATTTTTCAACACTACTTTTGACCCAACCTCTGCCTTGACCATAATAATGTGCGTATCAATTTCCTGGTATTCGGCAAACTTGGGAAGATTAAAGTTAATTGAGTTAAACAAATAACCTTCCCGTTCGGTCGCCACGCCATAGTTTCCTCCGTGGGGAATAACCAACTCGAAATCACCGGATGCAGCATCCGACGTGATTTTAGAAATGATTTTCTTTGTGGCGTTGTCAACGAGGGTGATGGTGGCTTCCAACGGGTTGGCCGTGTTCTCATCGATTACTTTTCCGCGCAAAACGGTAACTACACGCTGGGCCTTGCTTTCATGAACGATCGGGTCAATGTACTGCTCGACTTTTGGTTTTTCTACCTTTGGTTGAGATTGGTTCTGCGATACAACTTCTACAGGCTTAGGTTTTGGTTTGTATTTTGGTTCGAGGAACGTGACTGAATATATATCCGCGTCTCCCAGTCCCCCTTCCTTTAACGTCGAAAAATATCCTTTTTTCTTATCGGCAGAGATGGTGAAAAATCCATCATACTCCCATGTGTTAATGGGCCAACCGATATTCTCAGGCTTCTGCCATTTACCGCCTTTGAACTCACTTACAAAAATGTCACTATTACCTAAAGTTGGGTGCCCATCAGAGGAGAAGTAGAGCGTGACGCCATCAGGGTGGATCAGGGGCGCGTCTTCATTTCCTTCCGTGTTAATTTTAGGTCCCAGGTTCACAGCCTTTCCCCAATCGCCTTTGCTGTCCAGCTCGCTTACGTAAAGATCAAGCTCTCCCAGTCCGCCATTTCGATTACTGGCAAAATAAAGTTTCTTTCCATCTGCAGAAATACTGGCACTCGTTTCCCAAAAAAGCGAAGTATTAATGTTTTTGTTCAACGGCGTAGGCTTGCTCCATTGACTCCCTTCGAGCTTCGAAATGTAAATATCTCCACCACCTTCTTCGTAATATAAAAATAACGTCTTGCCATCTGGTGAAAGAGAAGCTGCAGCGTCATTATACTTTTGGTTGATATTGGTACTGATCTTTCTGGGGGCGTCCCAGGTATTTCCACTTCTGGTGGTGATATAAATGTCCTCATAATTTGTACCGGCCTTAGCTGATCGTTCGTCTTCTGTTCTGTTCGATGTGAAAATCAACGTGTTCCCATCGGAGGAGATGAGGGGTGAATAATCATTGTATGCAGAATTAATGGGCTTTATATTTTCTATGATAACGTTAAGCTCATATTGGGAAAGGGAGTCAGCGATTCGGCATTCTGCTATTTTTTTATTCGCAATTTCAGCCAGGTTTTTTCTCTTCTTCTTGAATTGCTCAAACTGGTCAATCGCTTTTTTGAATTCGTTGGTATTTTGAAACGCAACCCCTAAATGATAATTGATGTCATCATTGATGGAGGGATTAAGTCGAAAGGCTTTGTCTATATAACCTGCAGCCTTGGACTTGGTCTCAGAATAAAGATATGACATCCCCACCTTGAGGTTGACATTCGCGTCGTCCGGGTTTAGATTCAATGCATCAAGGTAAAATCCGAGGGCTTTTTTGTAATCCTTTTTACCATAAAACAAATCACCTTGTTGCACAAGATCCTTCGCACTCTGGCCAAATCCCGAAACGAAAAGCAAAATGAAAATCAGTGTAACTAAAAAATGCCTGGTCATGAAAAAAATAGTTGAACAAAACCTGTCAAAGGCATACCAAAGTATTAAACTATTCCGGATTCAGCAACCCAAGATACGCGGCATGCATGTAATATTTGCGCTCAATACAGCACATAAACTAACTGCGCAAAAAATTTACCTTTCACTGTATCGTTAAAAAGGCAGATACCCGGGCGAGATTGACAAGCAGTGATTAAAACATCAGACTGAAAAACCCGGTTGACTGAAGTAGGTTCAACGGGTCAATTAAACCAATCTCACACTGTTTGATCTTCTCAAGCTTTCCTTCAAAGTCTTTAACGAGGGGCCGCCGACATTTGCTCAAGCTATGTTACGTTTTGGTCTGAACTATTACCTGCATCAATCGTGCGAGCTCGCCGATACATCCGGAAAGTTGCTGGAACGAATCAATGACAAAATATTCTTTTTGAAAAACGTCTTTTCGGTATGGCGTGTTCAAAATTTTCCCGACATCGAAAGGATGCCGTTCAGGTTTGGGATCGTGTAAAGAATAAACTGTCTCTCCTTTTGAACTAAGAATACCGGCACCATAAATTCTGAGTTGTCCATTATCGCGAATGAGTCCGAATTCTACCGTGAACCAATATATCCTTGACATTAATTCGATCGCCCAGGGGTCATCTATGTATTCCAGGGCGATCTTGCTCAAATCCTGCAGATACGAAACTACGTCAGGATTAGTCAGTAAGGGCACATGTCCGAAAACATCATGGAACATATCCGGCTCTTCGAGGTAATCCAGTTCGCTCAATTTTCGAAGCCATGTACTTGCCGGAAACTTTTTATTGGAGAGCAATTCAAAAAAATCTTTATCGGGAATCAATCCAGGCACTACTACCAATTCCCATCCTGTATAGTGGCTTAAAGATTCATTTACGTCATCAAACCTGGGTATCGTGTCAGCGACGAATTTTACACGACGAATTCCGTCAATATATTCCTGAATAGCAGAACCGGGCAACTGTGGCATCTGCCTCTCAAACAAAAGCTTCCATACCTGAAAATCTTCTGGTGTATACTTTTCATATTCCTGACGCATGCTATCCATAAATCTATTTTTTGATCAACCTCTATCCTTCAATCGAAATACAAATTTCAGTCCTGACCAAATCTCGTCAATGGCGCACACCTTAACGTCAACCATTCCATTTTCCAATCCAAAGTCTCTAATGACATTTTCATCGAGATCGGTCGCCACCTTAGACGATTTTTTAGGCCAGGAAATCCAAAGCATTCCATCCGGGCGCAGTGAGTTGCGCGCTTTCAAAAATTCCCTTTGAAAAATTTTTTGGCGAGTGGCGAATAAATGAACAAAATCCAGTTGACCGGTCAGTTTTGACTTGATATTAACTTCCGCTGGCATGGGGTGAAGCCAGTCGAGGTATCTTTCCGGAGGCTGGTGAAGGTAAAGTGCAGAGCGAGGTTTGAGTCCTAATTTTTTTACTAACGGTGTGCCCGAATAACCAGCCATAGATTTTGCCCGAGACTTGAACGTCAAGTTACCAATTGATTGCCAATTTCCCTTAAGAAAGATGTAAAGTCAACGATAGGCGGAAATAAAAATGCCCCGGTAGACCAGGGCATTTTTCAGAGATCTGATTTATCTTAATTGGAAAACTTCTCCATTTCCTTCTCAAAGGTGTCTTTGAACTTTTCATAATCGTAATCAATCTTCAGCCGCTCGTCTTTGGATAAGCGTTCGTTATAGGAAGACACGAGATCATCTGCTGAAAGCTCGATGGCAATATATGTCTTATAGGTTCCATCACCCGTCTTCACTTGCTTTTCACAAATGGTCTTTATACCCTGGAGTCTTTGATTAACAATCTCCCGGTTCAATTGCTCAAAGCGTTCTTCTACCTCTTCTTTGTTGTTCATCTCACGAGAGTTAAGGTAGTTATCAGTTACAGCCTTAACAGTTGTTTCAATGCTTGCTGCCAATTCACCTCGCGCATTAGACAGCGCTTTCTTTTTGGAAGCCACAAGGTCTGTACTTTCACCTAATGAGTTAGCCCGAAAGAACTTATTGTTGGTGAAGAAATCAGAACCTGAACATGGAATGTTCACTTCAGTTTCACCCTTGGGCAACTTTTGTTTGGACTTACAGCCAAACATCATGGCCGTTGCAAAGGCAAAGAGAACAAGAGAAGGAATGGATAACTTTTTCATATTTAATTATTGTTAGTGTTCTGTTGTGTTACTGTACGCAATTACAATACCAATTTAAAATTAAACCTTCAATTACTGCAAAACAGTGTCTAAAAGCTCGTCCATGCGGTCTTTTTCCAATGTCTCAACAGTTTTATTGTAAGCATCAATGCTGGACCGGTCGTAGTCCAATCCATAGCCTTTTATACGGTCCAGTGTTGTCGCATAAATTTCGTTGCCTGCCTTCACAGATGAGACGCGAATCACGCCACTCAAATAAGTAATGTAAATACTACCTGAAATCGATCCCCGTTCAGTGTTGGACCTAACATCAATCAGCAGGTCAGCCGTTTGTCTGTCTTCTGTAAACTCGAACCCCGATTTTGCCAGAAAATTTTTCAGTTTATTGCTGATCAGGGCATAGTTATTTTGAGAACCAAAACTTTTCTCTTCTGCTGTCAGGTAAACCACGGGACGCTGCACTTTTAATACTACTTGAGCATAGGGGACATTAAGCGACCTGGCAATAAAGGAAAAGATGGAGGATTGTGACGAACCGGCTAACGTCTCAATATCCACTTTCACTCCCACCGTTTGCTCCAGTTCGCGTGATCCGATCTTCGTCAAAAATATTTTAGCTTCTCCCTCGTCATTTGTTTTGTACTGCGGAAACACAATACCCTCTCCTTTTTCAAACGCTGCGGTTAATGGTAAATCCTTCGCTGCCTGATTCAAATCCCGGTAGCCCGCTTTGGCAATCACCGTCTGCTCATTCTCATTCATTCTGCGATTGAGTTGTATCTGCGACGGATCCACGGTCAGCACAATCTTATCCAGCATGGATTGAATAGATGCATAAATTTCATTTGTCAACAACAGCTCGCGATCACCAATGGTGACGCGAATCGGTTCTGCCAGATATTTTTCAACGCTTCGGAACGCCTGGAAATAAAAACTTGCAGCCTGGATCCGCTCTCCTTTTTCATCCGCATCGATAGCTTTCTTATAATAATCGGTTGCCAACAGAACCGCATTCCGTTTTTGTTCTTCTTTTATTTCGCGGTATCGCTCCTTTGAAAGGCGATAATAAACCCAATAGTTGTTGTCATCTTCCCATGCATCAACCAATTCAAATTCTTCAATCTCATCAGCCGCTTCAGTTTGAATAATTTGTTCATAGCGGTCGTGAAATTGTTTGTCAACATCAATCTGACTTAATACTGAAGTGCTCGATACCGTCACCTTGATCTCGGAGACCAGGTCTTCCAGTGCACTTTTTTTTGCGATTTGGATGTAGTTGGTATTTGCATCTTTTGCGCTATGCCCGATGCCAGTATAATATCCGGCGGGAAATGGTTTAGCGCTCAGCCACCCAGGCTTGGGATTTTCCGGGGGTTGAACTTTCTGGCTACAACCTGCCAGGAACAATAATGCAACAGGTAAAAAATACTTCACGCTAGGTGTTTTATCAATTGCGTTGTCATAATACCACATCCGTGCCAAAGTGCATTTAACAAATCTACGGGGATTACCCTTTATATGCGCCAGAAGTAAAAAATATTTACCGCTGCAAAGATTTAGACACCTGAAAACAAAAAAGCCCCCATGAAGGAGGCTGTTAAATTATTGTAATATCCGGTTACACATTATCAGAGGATACCTTGGCTGTAAAGTATTCCCTGTTCAACCTGGCAATGTTAGTCAGGCTAATGCCTTTGGGGCATTCTACTTCGCACGCGCCGGTGTTGGTACAAGACCCAAAACCTTCAGCATCCATTTGAGCAACCATTTTTTCGACCCTCGTTTTACGTTCAGGTTTCCCTTGCGGAAGCAAAGCAAACTGCGATACTTTCGCGCTGACAAATAACATAGCAGAAGCATTCTTGCATGCAGCAACACAGGCTCCGCAGCCAATACATGTTGCAGCATCGAACGCTTCGTCAGCGATTTTCTTTGGAATAGGTATTTCATTTGCGTCCGGTACGCCGCCGGTGTTAACAGATATGTACCCTCCGGCCTGTTGTATCCTGTCGAATGCCGTACGGTCAACAACGAGATCTTTTATCACTGGAAACGCCGATGCTCTCCACGGTTCAACAACAATGGTGTCGCCGTCTTTGAAACTCCGCATGTGAAGCTGGCAGGTTGTTGTTTGAAGAGGTCCGTGCGGACGGCCATTGATGTACATCGAACATGTTCCACAAATACCTTCCCGACAATCATGATCAAAGGCTATTGGATCTTCACCCTTCTTGATCAAACTTGTGTTCAATACGTCAAACATTTCAAGGAATGACATGTCGGGTGAAACGTCATCGAGCTGGTAAGTCTTCATTTCACCTTTAGATGATTTATCCTTTTGTCTCCAAACTTTCAGCGTTATTTTCATTTACCATTAGTTGTTAAACATGTTTGCTATGCTCAATTGCGTATCGTCATTGTTCTATTTATAACTCCTTTGCGTGAGCTTTACGTTCTCAAATTTCAATTCCTCTTTATGCAACACGGCTTGCTGATTTTCGCCTCTGTATTCCCAGGCTGCTACGAAGGCAAACTCATCATCTTTTCTTAATGCCTCTCCATCGGGAGTCTGAGATTCCTCACGAAAATGACCTCCACACGATTCAGATCTGTTGAGGGCATCGTCAACCATCAACTCGCCCAACTCCAGGAAATCAACAAGACGGTTGGCCTTCTCAAGTTCCTGATTCAATTCATTCCCACTTCCCAAAACGTTGACGTTATTCCAAAATTCTTCCCGGAGCTGTTGAATTCTCACCTTCGCTTTCTTCAATCCCTCCTCTGTTCTTGACATACCACAATAATCCCACATAGCCAGGCCCAGTTCCCGATGGAGTTCATCGACTGTCTTTTTCCCTTTTATGTTTAGAAGTTTATTAAGTCGTTCGGAAGATTCTTCGAACGCCTGTTTAAAGGCCGGATGATCGGTACCAACTTTGTCGTTCCAGCCGATGTTGGCGAGGTAATCGCCAATGGTGTATGGAATGACGAAATAACCGTCCGCCAATCCCTGCATCAGAGCGCTCGCGCCAAGACGGTTAGCACCATGATCAGAGAAATTAGCCTCTCCGAGGGCATACAATCCGGGGATCGTTGTCATTAAATTGTAGTCTACCCAAAGACCCCCCATCGTGTAGTGAACGGCCGGATAGATCATCATCGGTGATTCGTAAGGATTATCACCGGTAATTTGTTTATACATGTCGAAGAGATTGCCATACTTTGCCTCAATAACTTTTTGGCCATCGCGTTTAATAGCATCCGCAAAATCAAGGAACACGGCCAGACCGGTAGCTCCTACTCCACGTCCCTCGTCACACATGTACTTTGCATTTCTCGAAGCGACATCCCGGGGAACAAGGTTGCCAAACGAAGGATACTTGCGCTCGAGGAAATAATCGCGTTCCGATTCCGGAATACCGGCTGCTTCTTTTGCAGATAAATTCTTTCTTGCTGTTTTAGGGACCCAAACCCGCCCATCATTGCGCAACGATTCCGACATCAAGGTCAGTTTCGATTGATGTTCTCCCGACACCGGAATGCAGGTCGGATGAATTTGAGTAAAGCACGGATTACCAAACAACGCCCCTTTTCGATGCGCGCGCCAAACGGCGGTAGCGTTTGAACCTTTTGCATTGGTAGAAAGATAAAATACATTACCATACCCACCGGTACACAACAAAACTGCATGCGCGCTGTGAGCTTCAATTTTTCCAGTAACAAGATCACGGGTGATGATACCTCGCGCCTTACCATCAACAATGACAACGTCGAGCATTTCGGTGCGACTGTACATCTTAACCTTGCCGTTGGCGATCTGTCGGTTAAGGGCGCTGTATGCTCCAAGCAAAAGTTGTTGTCCGGTTTGACCTCTCGCGTAGAATGTACGTGAAACCTGAGCTCCCCCGAAGGAACGATTGTCGAGCAGACCTCCATATTCACGGGCGAACGGAACACCCTGCGCAACGCATTGATCGATTATATTAACACTTACTTCGGCTAATCGATACACATTCCCTTCCCGTGCCCTGTAGTCGCCACCTTTAATGGTATCATAAAAGAGCCTATAGATACTATCTCCGTCATTCTGATAATTCTTGGCTGCATTTATACCACCTTGCGCAGCAATGCTATGGGCCCGCCTGGGGCTGTCCTGGAAACAAAATGCCTTTATGTTGTAACCCAACTCAGCCAATGCTGCAGCCGCCGAAGCACCGGCAAGGCCAGTACCGACTACGATAATTTCATACTTGCGCTTGTTTGCCGGATTGACCAGCTTGAGATTGAATTTGTGTTTGGTCCATTTTTCTGCAATTGGACCTTCAGGTATTTTAGCGTCTAACTTCATATCTAGCGTTCGAACGAACCTTCAAGTTTTTTAATCTAAAAACATCCAAATCGGGATGAGCGCAAACAGCGCTGGAACAATGATGGCGAATGCTCTCCCAACAAACCGGATAACAGGGTTGTACTTTACATGGTTTAGGCCAAGGGTCTGAAACGCACTGGCGAACCCGTGCCAGAGGTGAAAGGCAAGGCCTATCATACAAACTGTGTATAGCAGGACATACCATCCTTTGTCAAACCAAAAGGAAACTAACGTATAAAGGTCTTTGACCTCATGATCTCCATACGTAACCTTGGGAATACCTCCCCAATGCATCTGCGCCCAAAAATCCCTAAGGTGAATGACAAGAAATATTAAAATAATCGTTCCCAGAATTCCCATATTCCGGGAAGTCCATGCCGAAGAATTCTTTACAACAACATACTTCTTATCACGCGCTCCACTATTTTCCCGCGACAGGATAAATGCCCAGGCGACATGTATTAAGATAGAGGCATACAGGGTGTACGAAATGATCTTAATAATCATATTAGTCGTCATAAACTCTGAGTAGGCGTTAAATGCTTGTCCTCCATCACTTTTCAAAAGCTGGAGATTTCCAATAAGATGAACAACCAAAAAAACAATAAGAAAAAGACCGGTTAGGGCCATGATTAATTTTTTTCCGAGGGAACTGGAAAAAAGTTTTGAGAACCAATTCATAGATGTTGATCTGGAATTTTTCAGACGGTGCCAAAAATACTCCCCGAAGGTTTACTAAACAATTGGTAAGCCTATTTAGAACGATTTTATTGCCTCTCAAAAATAATTGTGGTGGCCTGATGGAACGGCGAATGACGTGTAAACAAATTATTTCATGTATTCAAATAGAATAAACAACAGCGCTATGACTGCCGCCATGACAAAGAGGAACCATTCCCTCTCAAGAAAACGCAAGAATGCGCCAATAAGCTTTTTCATACGGGATTTCCTCAATTCGAAATCCATTCCAAGAAAAACCATATTTGAAAATCAGCTACTTAACCTTATAGAAAACCGCAACTTTGTCCATTTACTAGATCAAAGTCTTATTTCGAGAAAATGTCTCACTATTTACTTTTCGAACCAATGGAACTACTTTTGGCGTTTTACAGCCACTAACTCTTAGTTTCTCAAATGTATCTGATCTTCGACACGGAGACCACCGGTGTTCCGCACAATAAGACCGCACCCATCAGTGATCTCGAAAATTGGCCAAGACTGGTTCAAATAGCGTGGCAACTGCACGATTCAGGGGGAAAACTACTTTCCAGGCAGAACTTCCTAATTAAGCCCGATGGTTTTGACATCCCCTACAAGGCTGAACAAATTCATGGCATATCGACCAAGCGAGCGCTGGAGGATGGTCATGAGTTAAATGCCGTTCTTGATTCGTTCCTCCTGGATTTGAGTAACGCTCAGTTGATCGTAGGACACAACATAGAGTTCGACATTAACATCATCGGCGCCGAATTGATCCGGCAGAGCATCGACCCCGATGTATTGCTCAAGATTAGCAAGTTGGATACAGGTATTTCGTCAACAGAATTTTGCCAGATGTCAGGCGGCATTGGTGGTAAACTCAAAATGCCCCGATTAGTGGAGCTGCATGAGAAACTCTTTGGAAAAGATTTCGATGATGCGCATGATGCCGCCTATGATGTGGCAGCAACTGCCCGATGTTTCTTTGGGTTGCTGAAACAAAATGTTGTGGCGCCATTCGACGCGACACCTTTGGTGGAGATTATTTACGAGGAACCTGATCTTGAAGCAGCCAATTTCACCAAGCGAGAAAAGAAAAAGGATTCCGGTTATTCGTTGAGTGTCGAAGCATCGGGATCAGTAACGGATTCACCATTTTGTCATTTACATGTTCATTCACAGTTCTCTGTACTTCAGGCGACACCCGAAATAAAATCTATGGTGGCAAAGGCGAAGGCCCTCAACATGACTGCCCTTGCACTAACGGATCTCGGTAACATGTATGGCGCATTTAAATTTGTCCGCGAAGCAACGAACCATGAAATTAAACCAATTGTTGGATGCGAATTTTATGTTGCCGAAGAAAGGTTAAAACTAAAATTCACTAAAGACAATCCTGACAAAAGATTTAACCAGGTGCTTCTTGCCAGGAACAAAAATGGTTATGCAAATCTG
>DASUGQ010000061.1:0-2084 GCA_036273935.1 Cyclobacteriaceae bacterium
GATTTCCTGATCGTTCAGTCCGGGTGCGGGCATCATGCTGTTGTAAACCACTCCGTTAACTTTTATTTCACCCTCCTGACCAAATTTAATAGCGTGAATTGCGCCATCTCTGTTTTTTGCCAGGTAGTCCGCTTTTGCAAGGGGGGGGAAAATGCCTTCAGTCCCTGTACCTTCCGCAAGGTGACAGGTGACACATAGCTCTTCATACAGTTGCTTGCCGCGCTCCTTGCTTTTCGCTAATTCGTCGTCCTGAAATGGATACCAGGCGCTTGAAAATATCAGTACGACACCAACGGTTATGAGAAGTGATGTTTTGCAATTCATATTCATTTAGTTTTTAACCGGAATTATCTTGTAAATATTGCCGCCCTCAACGGCCGCGTACAAATATCCATCGCGACCCTGTGAAATTGTTCTTATTCGCCCAATATTCTGCAGCAACCTTTCCTGGTGAATGACTTTGTTATTCTTGATTTCAAGGCGCTCAATCAATTGAAACTTCATTCCGCAAACGAGAATATTTCCATTCCATGAAGGATACCGGTCGCTCGTGACGAAAATAAGATTACTGGTTGCGATCGATGGTCTCCAGAATATAATAGGTTGCTCCATGCCAGCCTTCACCGTATCTTTTGAGATGATCTTACCATCATAATTTATGCCATAGGTGATCTCTGGCCAGCCATAATTTTTTCCCTTCTGTATAAGGTTCAGTTCATCGCCGCCCATAGGCCCGTGTTCGGTTTCCCAGATGCCGCCGGTTTCGGGATCGAGGGCCAACCCCTGCGGATTACGATTTCCATACGTGTAAGCGGCTTTCACAGCGCCGGGTATGCTAACAAAAGGATTGTCCGCCGGTATGCTGCCATCATCTTTTATCCGGTAAATTTTACCATTATAAGTATCAAGCTTTTGTGCTTTATTCATCTCGCCGCGCTCGCCAATTGAAAAGTACAGGTAACCCTGTTTGTCAAATTCCATGCGTCCGCCAAAATGCACACCAGCATTTGTGAAAGGTTCACCTTTAAATATGATTTGCTCATCAACGAGTTTGTTTCCCGTCAAACGCGCACGCATGATGTACGTCATTCCACCATTCTCACCTTTCTTATCGGACACAGCTGCATAAGAAATGTATAGCCAGCCGTTCTCCTCATACTCCGGGTGAAGTTCAAGATCGAATAGTCCGCCCTGCCCACGCGTAAACACCGGGGGAACACCTTCAATTTTTTCATCCAGCAACCTCCCGTTGCGAACGATCCTGATCTCGCCCGCCTTGTCAGTTACCAGCATATCATTGTTCGGAAGGAACGCAAGACTCCACGGAACACCTATGCCGGTCTTGATTGTATCCAGGGTAAGGGTGAGCTTTTCGGTCTTTATCGAACCGTCACGCTTATCATTGGTTATTATGAACGCAGAGAATGAGACGATGCCCAATACTGGAATCAAAGTCCTAATCAGAAGATTTTGCATAACCGATTTTATCACAGCCAAGTATACTAAAAAATCCACATGAGGTCCGTTGTTATTTTATATGTGGATTGCTTAGCTGACGCTTTACTTCCAGGATTTTTTTGTTCCAAACGATACCGCGAAGTTAGAATTTAGTTCTTAACTTCAGTTCTAGCGATTAGAAGCACTATGGATCCATTAAAGATTTCCAGTCCGGCTTTTAGGAGTGGGGAATTTATTCCAGGGAAATTCACATGCCAGGGACAAGATGTTAATCCACCGATTCAGATTGAAGGAATTCCACAAGAGACAAAATCGTTAGCCTTGATAGTCGATGATCCTGATGCTCCCGGGGGAACGTGGGTTCATTGGGTAGTCTGGAATATTCCCATGATTGAGAGCATCAGTGAAAATAGTGTTCCCGGTGAAGAAGGATGGAACGATTTCAGGCGAACAGGATGGGGTGGACCTTGTCCGCCATCGGGGGCACATCGGTACTTTTTTAAAGTATTTGCATTGGACACGACGTTGAAACTGCCAACGACAACAACGAAAAGACAACTGGAAGATGCCATGAAGGGTCATGTCCTTGCCAAAGGCGAATTGATAGGAAAATATAAAAAGTTATG
>DASUGQ010000062.1:0-3699 GCA_036273935.1 Cyclobacteriaceae bacterium
CGGTCGCGAATCGAGGCTTCGGCCATTCTCAATTCAGTGACATCCTTCGTTATAATAAACATCCCAACAATTTCGCCGCTGGTGTTCTTGAATGGGATACGGGAAGTCGAGGCCCACACGACATCCCCATCGGTGATGACAGCTTTCTCTTCAATGTTCAATTTTGGTTCGCCCAGCCGTAACAGATCCTGCTCCTCCTGAAAAGCTTTGTCAGCATGATCTTTGGCAAAATAATCGTAATCCGTTTTACCGATCATTTCTTCGGCCGATACCTTAAAACGAACAGCCTTCGCTTTGTTGACCCGGAGAATTCTGCTTTCCCTGTCTTTGTAGGTAATCCGATCCGGCAGATACTCCATGAGCACCTGGAACATGCTCCGCTCAAGATCCAGTTTGTCATGCATCTTTCTCATCTCCTCCGCCTGTCGCTGCATTTGTTCCTGGGTGGCTTGCATCTCTTCCATGTTCTGCCGCATTTCTTCCTCTTGCGCCCGGAGCTCCTCGGAATGTTGCTGTGATTCCTCTAACAGCCGGCGTGTCCGTGAGTTGATTCTCGCATTGGAAATCGTTGATGCGACGATCTCGCCTACTTTCTCCACAAATTCAATTTCATGCGGCTGATACTCCCTGAATGAAGCCATTTCAATTACACCTTCAATAATCTCATTAACTTTCAGGGGCACTAACAGAAGGGACGATGGGTTGGACCCTCCCAATCCTGAAGTTATCGTAACGTAATCAGATGGGATTTCTTTAAGGTAGATTGTGCGTCGTTCCTGGTAACTCTGTCCTACAAGGCCTTCGCCAATATCAACGCGTTTCTGAAGGTATTTTTTTCGTTCAAATGCGTAACAGGCTATGAGTTGAAGATAGGGATCCTTATCATCATCGTGATTGAGAATAAAGAGCCCGCCCTGGTTGGATTTTGTGTATTTCACCAATTCGGACACGATAAGACTGGCAAGTTCTTCGTAGTCGTCACTCCTGCGCATGATATCGGCAAATGTGGCCAGCCCTTCCGTTACCCAACTCCTTTTCTTATCTTCCTCATTTATAGCCTTTAGCTTCTGTTTCATCTGCACCAGTGAATTCCCCAGCACATCACCATCACTCACAGGCTTAAACTTAAAATCAACGCTGCCGTCCCCTATGCTTTGAGCAAAGGAACTGTACTGTTTGAGGTTGTCGCTTAACTTATTTGCGGAAGCTACAATTACACCCAATTCATCAGCAGACGGCTCAACATAATCCGAAACCTCTCCCCTTACAAGGTGTTCCAGTATACTGGACGAGACTGACACCGACGTGTAGAATTTTTTGATGAGCCACATTCCAGCACCGATTACTAAAGCAAGGATGAGAATGGCTATTCCAACACCAATCCATCTCATGCGGTCGGATATTTGCGTGACCCGATCAGTATACTGATGCAGACGTTCATCCACCCCACTTTTTAACCGATCGATATGATTTTTGTACTGACGTTGAATGGATTCCAACCCATTTACCAACGGAACAAATTCGGATTGCTCCCGGGAAGGCAACGACGCGAGAAAAGCGCTGTCCATCGATGCGTTGACATAATTGGCATTTATCCAGTTCGTGATAACGCGCTCCTGCTCCTGGTAGAGATTTATGTCCTCCATAAGAGAATCAGTAGTTGTTGTTAATCTGTCCAATGCCAAAGGAATCTTGTCTCTTACAAATTTCAATTGTGGATTAATTAACGTCGCCCATTCGGAAGCGTGTTCCTTCAAGGCTTTCTTTTCAACAGATGCCTGCTTGAGTGCGTAGGAATGGCGATCCAGGTTGGTCTCAAGAGATTCGAGCGTTTCGGTGAGTGGAAAATAGACTTGTTCGAGTTGCCTGCCCGCATGCCTGATCTGACCAGTCCCCCAGGCCAGGTACAGCGCAAAAGCAATTATGCCGAGTGTCATGATTCCGAAAAAGAGAATCAGTTTTCCCGCCAGGCTATTAGTCGAATATTTCATTGATTACATTGGTTGAATACACAATCCGCATTGTACAATTCATATTGCACAATATTAGATATTTACATTAATGAAATGCCTTCCAATGTTGAAATAAATAGCAGCAAATCACGACCGGTCGGCAAGCATTGATTTTCCACGCTTGCAAAATTGAATGGCGAGGCCCCATGGATCGCGTAACATGACAAGATGAGATCCATCAGGCAGATGAACCTCCTCGACGAAGGATGCGCCGGCATTTTTCAAAAATTCAGCATCCGCCAAAGGGTCCTTTGACACAAAAGCAAGATGAAGAAGTAATGGATTCATAGTTTTATAAGGTGGGACCTGGTCTGCAGGGTTATTGTAAATTTCAAGCAATATGCTTCCGCTGTAATCGCCCAGAAAATGTGTATGATGAGCACCCCCACTTTTACGAACAATTTTCAGCCCCAGATTTTTTTCATACCAGGCAGCCATTGCCACCGGGTCTGAAACGTTCAGGGCAAAATGCTCCAGTTTAAATTCCATGTAGTCGGCAATGTTAGGTTTAAAGTCTCGGTCAGGTTTGGTCCAATAAATCACTTTCTGATTTGAAAAGCAAGGCATGGCCAAACGCTTTCATCCATGCCTTGCTTTGAGGCTATTATTGCAACCATCGTCGATCGCCAACATTATTATCCTTAAGCGTCTGATCGCTTACGGTAAAGTTTCCGTTCACTGCATCGGCAAAACCAGGATCTAATGTCGTATGAGTTCCTGACTCGTCAATTTTGGCATTTGTCACATTCCCGACATCACTCACGGCACGGCTATCTACTGCGTCGCGAAAACGACTGGCCCCTGCACTTTTCAGAACATGTTCGTCATCCTGCTGAGCACTTTCATCGCCCAACCGAAATCGCATGAAACGAAGTATGACATTGTCCGCCTTTACGAGCAAGGGGTAATCACGAATACAAATACCGTCACCGGGAGCAGACTGGCCAGCGATCGTCACATTGCCATCGGGAATGTTTAGAGGCGATTTCAAAACGATCGTTCCTGACACTTCGAAGACTATGGTTCAGGGACCTTTGACATCTATTGCTTCCCGCAGACTTCCTGGCCCACTGTCATCGAGATTGGATACAATAATTACCTTTCCACCCGGGCCGCCCCATGTAAACTTTCCAAAGCCTTCAGCACCCGGGAAGGCGGGCACTGACTCAAAACTTTCAGTAACGTCGTGATTCTTCGGCTTTTCCACGGCTTCTCCCGAGCATTGGATGAAAAGGACCAGGCATAGAAGCCAGGTGATGATACCCCGGTCTCTACTATACCTATATGGTCTGCAACTTGTCATATGAAATTCTGGCATCATGTCATTTCCATGTTTATTTGAAACAGGACTTCAGATGAATAATCCAATTTCACCAACCCGAATGTTTAGCGCTAATTGGGGATACCTGCTACAGAAATCCGAACTTTAATGAGCGCCCCGACAGAGCCGGGGCTTACTCATTAAATCAACTACCCTTCACCACAAAGAGTATTTTTGTTATCGCAAAACAGCTTGAACGCCGGGTTTCCTCCGGATAGCCGTTGTTATGTGCAATCGATTGCCTAGTTAGTCGATATATTTATCAGATGCAAGTCGGTCCCGGAAAACTTTTTCGATTGAATATAAAATCATAGGCGATTACCCGTATCCAATGAGGTTTTTGCCGCCGGATATGAAATCAATCCT
>DASUGQ010000063.1:0-8069 GCA_036273935.1 Cyclobacteriaceae bacterium
GAGATTGTAACAAAGGAGCTGGTGGATGACGTGTACAAAACCCTTCAGAGCCGATCAAAAGTATTGAGCATAATCGGGCTTGCAAAAGAAGCTCAGCGTAACAATGTAGGCGACCTATTAAGCGAAATTCGAACGCCTACGTTATTGGTTTGGGGTAAAAATGATATCATCACACCCCCTGAAGTGGCGATGGATTTCCATAAACGCCTCCCTCGATCGGGTGTTATCCTGCTGGATGATTGTGGTTATGCGCCCATGATGGAGCAGCCTGATCTGTTCAATCATCATGTGAGGATCTTTCTGGAACAGGGCGACCGAATGTCGGTGAATACAGTGTTGTGATTATCGACGCAGTCAGGTCTCAAGCGCTATGGCAATGGAGAAAGTAACCTTAGCTTTTCATGCGGAAATTCTAAGTAGCTTATGTAATGGTAAATTGAATTTAATTCAGATTGAGTAATTCAATATTAGCTTGCCACGGGGGCAAGACCACAAGAGCGGAACCATCACCCTAATTTCTGGAGTTCAAGATCGTTCAACCTATCTTTCGGAACCTCAATTTTTCGAAATTCCTTTTCTCTCACTCGGTGTACCTTTGAAATATGGCCATCAAGTGATCGTTTATTGTGAAACGGCCCCGCTTCACATTCATGACACCAATGTTCAACTACCTTTTCCTTTTCAGACTTCAGCCTTTTGGAGAATAATTCGCTGAGTTGCCATATAGATAATGTGTGAATCAGACAAATCACGAGACTTATTACCGTCAACTTAATGTTCATCGAGCTTGGCTTTTCCAGTACGACAAACCAGTAGTCAAAGTAAAATGCATTGATAAAAAAGCTTACAACTGCATAGAATTTCCCGGTGGTCTTATACCCATTTACAATGAACACCAGAATAAGGAATTCGATAACAGCGGCTAAGGCAATGCAGTAGATCCAATTCAAAATTGAAAATCCAAACAATGTTAAATCGAGATGTTCTAGCTGCATGAAGAGATGGCCGGCATGTGGTATGTAAAGAATGATCAACGCTATTGCGCCATGAAAAACTACTTCTTTGCTTTCAAGGTAAGTGACGATCTTGTTCATATTACAATGACTTGTTGGGTTATTTTAAATTGGTGTTGAATTTTCTGCTTGAGCATCTAGTTTATTCCTGAGAATCATCATATCCTCACTGACTTTCTTGTCCAGTATCTTGGCATAATGTTGAGTGGTTTTGAGATTTCTGTGACCCAGCATTTTACCTACTGTTTCAATTGGTACTCCGTTAGCCAGGGTCACCGTGGTGGCGAAAGTATGGCGGGCCATATGGGAGGTCATCTTCTTCTTGATCCCACATAAATCAGCGATCTCGCTCAAATAAGCATTCATTTTCTGATTGCTTGGTACCGGTAACAGGCGACCGGTGACGTTACATGTGGGGTGATCTGAATATTTCTCCAGTATTCTTAATGCAGGCTGGAGCAAGGGTATTTTGGAAGGAGTATCGGTTTTTGTTCGATGTGTAAATATCCACTTCTCACCGTCTATGCCAGTGGCAATTTCATGACGCTTTAGTTTCGTGACGTCTGCGTATGCCAACCCGGTATAACAACTAAAAAGGAAGATGTCACGGATAACAGCAAGACGATCGGTAGGGAAAGTCTTGCTTGAAATCTTAGCAATCTCCTCCTTAGTAAGAATTTCGCGGACCACTTCCCGCTTGTTCATTTTGTATCCCAGGAATGGATCTCTCAAAAGCCATCCGTTTTTTAAGCAAATGTGGATGATCTTCTTGAGGTTACTGATGTACTTCACCGAGGTGTTGTGACCGCAATTCCTCACAGACTTAAGCCAATATTCCATGTCCGTGACAAATTCATAGGAGAGGTCTTGAATGTCGATGTCCTCTTTCTTGTATTTCCATTTTATAAATGAAGCTGTGTGACTTAGAGCAGTTTCATAACGTTCCAGGGTACCTGGGGCGAAGTCCTTGTTCAGGAGTTGGGTAACCCGCTGGTTATGTTCTCTGAAAATTTCGATGAGCATCTTAGACTCTATCTGCCGGCCTTCCAATTTGGCCTTGATGTTGGCAATGCTGACCTCTTCATTTTCGGCAATGAGTTGACGATGCACTTCATGCACCTTGAATTGAAATGTGTCAAGGTGAGTATTCAGCGCTCTCGCATCTTCGCGAGTACCAATAGCCCGTCCAGCATCTGGGTTCCACCGGTCAGGGTTCCATTTGCGTTGGGTTGAAAGTTCCATTCGCTGATTACCAACGCTAATGCGCAGGTAGATCGGCAACTCTTTCTTTGTGTGTCGCTTCGGCTTTTTGAAGTAGAACAGAAGGCTAAACCTGTAGTTCATAACGATTAACGGTTAAGTGGTTAATAAAGCTAGGTCTGCAGCCACTTACACTCAAGATGTTCATTGATTGAACTACTTGAAATTCAATTCGTTACGAGAATTCTGGTGAGTACTTTTTCTTAGTTCTTGAGTACTCACCGGAACTCTCACCAAAAAGCTGGTTTTTGATGAATAATTTGGTAGGCCCCAAAAAGCAAAAAGCCTGAAATTCGTTGAATTCGCAGGCTTTTGATTTCTTTTATACTGGTACCGGCAGAGGAGGAGGGATTCGAACCCCCGGAGGCTTTCACCTCAACGGTTTTCAAGACCGCCGCATTCGACCGCTCTGCCACTCCTCTTTTTTGTGGGTCAAATTTTCGGACTGCAAATGTATAGGATAATTGGAATTTGGCAAATACCCGAAGCTACCTTTTCCACTGTTTTTTGGCCTGCAATAGAACCTGGGTTCGAATGGCCTGGTGTACGCTTGCATTTATTTCATATCCCACCATCAGCACGATGGTAATGAGCTGCACCCAAACCATTAACGCAATAAGTACTCCAATGGAACCATAGAGCTTATTGTAGGTCCCAAAATTGGTCACGTAAAATGAAAAGCCATACGAGATTGCGATACAAAGAAGCGTGGCGATAAACGATCCGACTGAAAAAAATTTCCAATTAAAATGAATAGCCGGACCGAAGTAGTAGATAATGGCGATCGCAAAAAAGAATACAATAAAAATCACAATGAAACGAAGCACAAGCAGAAGGTATACGGTGTACTCATCGAAACTTAACAGCTCCATGGCATAGTCCAACACAAATTCACCCGCCACCAGCAGGACAATTGCCAGAATCAAAACCATAGCCAAACTGATTGTAAGTGCGGTAGCGATCAGGCGCATTTTAAAACCACTTCGATTCTCAATGGTTTTATAGCAGGAGTTGAATGCCCGCATTAATGACATCATACCATTAGTTGACAGGTAAAGCGAGAATACAAAACCCAGCGTCAGCAGGCCGCCTCTCGTATTGCTGATAATATCTTGCACTGTTGTCGACACGCCATCCATCATGGTGTCAGGAAAGATCTGTGAAAGAAAACTGAGAATGCTCTGTTGATTGACGCTCGGCACATAGCGGCTTATATAGGGAATTAAAGTAAATAGGAAAATGATGGCAGGAAAGATGGCAAGTATGAAGTTAAACGCAACGCCGTTGGCCCGGTCGATGGTTTCATCCTTTTGTAACTTACGAAAGAATGTTCTTGCGAGTGTATAGAGGGAGACATCTTCGTACTTCTTGAATCGAAATTCCCTCATCCAATCGATAAAAAGTCTTCCGGGATTCCAGGTGAGAAATATACGTTTATACTTAAACTTCATGTCTTGCTCGAAAACATAAGCGCCTTAAGGGACAATTCCGGCATAATGTATAACAAAAAAAACCATCATTCATTATTAAAAAAAGGCTCAAGCACACGCCGCATGACTACCGGCGGACGGCAGGGCCGCCCGGTGCTCTTATCAACAAAAGCCAGCATGGTTTCGGCCTGGTGGATCAATTTATCTTCTTCATTAAAAAAATCGTAATAAAAGGTGATCCTCACTCCTGGGAGTGTTCGAATGGTAGTGACGATACGCAGGACTTCGTCATAGCGCGCTGGTGCGAGGTACCTGGATTTATTTTCCAGCACAGGCATCATTATTCCATTTGCTTCAATCTCTTTGTAGGTGACGCCCAACTGCCGTAAGCTCTCCACCCTTGCAACTTCGTAATACATGGCGTAATAGCCATAGTACACATAGCCCATCTGGTCAGTTTCTCCATATCGTACGCGTACAGATGTTTCGGATCGATACACGGTCAGTTATTTCTTTTTAATTGGGCCGCCTTTCGTTGCTCCCGCGTCAGGGCATCCTGGTAACGCTTCGCATTCACCATGTGATCCCGGTAACTATTACTGAAATTATGATAACCGGAGAAATCTTCCTTAGCACACATGTAGTAGTAATCAGTCTGCCGATGATTCAGCACGGCACTAAGAGCCCAGCGCTCGGCCAGGTTGATCGGGCCTGGTGGCAAGCCGGCATATCTATAGGTATTGTACGGGGAATCTATTTCCTTATGAACATTCAGGATTCGTTTTATGGTGAAATCGCCTAACGCAAATTTCAGCGTTGGATCTGCCTGCAAAGGCATATCCTTTTTAAGTCGATTGATATACAAACTTGCAACAAGCGGAGCTTCATCCTCCTTGATGGTTTCGGCTTGCACTATTGAAGCAAGAATAGAAATTTCAATGGGTGTCAGCCCGATCTCCCGGGCCTTCGCTTTACGCTCATCATTCCAGAATATATTAAATTCTCTTTCCATCCGTTGAACAAGTCCTTCGGGTGTGATGTTGTAATAGACTTCATATGTATTGGGAATGAACAGCGCGATGATGTTGTTCTCATTAAAGCCTTCAGTGTTATTCAAAGCATATTGGATGAGCGCCGCTTTAAATTCTTCCGGCGTCATCAAAAGATTTCGCGTTATTTTCTCACCCAGTTCGTCGAGGGTTCGAATGTTGTTAAATGTTACCTCAACAGGAACCTGGTTTCCGGAGCGAAGCAATCGAATGGCTTCGATATTTGTCATGTTAGCTTTTAAAACATAGCGACCCGGTTTGATGGATTTGTCATAATTCATTAGCCTGGCAAGAAAGCTGAACGACATGAGATCTTCCACGTACCTTCCGTCGTGTAATTGTTTTTGCACCGATTTAAAGGTGGCATCCTTTGGAATAATAATCACACGATCCTCCTTTTGAACCAGCACATTGGGTGTGTATACAATCTGGTAAGCATAAAAAATAAAGGAGATCCCCAGGATGGAGAAAACTAAAAACAATATTAAACCCTTACTAGGCTTCATCGGTCAATAAATTACCTGCAAAAATAGTAAATGAATTTATAACCGATGGGTTTGTTAAATTGAGCCGTTCAATATGTCCGCTGAATTTTTAAAAATACACCCCACTCACCCGGAAGGAAGAAAGATCACACACGTTGTCGACCTTCTTAAAGCTGGAGGGATAATTATCTACCCCACGGATACCGTCTATGGCATTGGCTGTGACTTGATGAATCGAAAAGCAATTAACCGACTCTGTCAGATTTTGAATATCAAACCCCATAAACTTAACCTCTCTTTTATTTGCCAGGATTTGGGACATATTACTGAATACGTTAAACGGATGGATACACCAGTCTTTAAATTATTAAAGAAAGCCCTTCCCGGACCGTTTACATTTATTATGGAGTCCAGCAGCAAAGTGCCAAAAATTCTTGACGTGAATAAAAAAACAGTAGGCATACGCATACCCGATCATGCCATTCCCCAGGCTATCGTTCGCGAGTTGGGGAATCCTTTGATTACTTCGTCCGTAAAAGACGATGACATCATAATTGAATACACGACTGATCCCGAAGAAATTTACGAAGACTTTAAACACCGGGTGGATCTTGTTATTGACGGTGGCCCCGGCGGAAATATTCCCTCTACAGTTGTTGACTGTACTAATAATGAAATCAAAACCATTCGCCAGGGACTAACTGAAATTGATCAATACCTTTAGTACACACGTTTTCGATATTGAATGAAGTCCGCCTTAATTGAATTGCAGTTTCTTCCGCCCATCTCATATTTTTCTCTTTTGTCAGATTACAATGAGATCATTCTTGAACGGTTTGAACATTACATTAAACAGACCTATCGGAATCGCTGCTACATCAACACTGCATCCGGGCGGTACATGCTGGTTGTTCCGCTGACAGAAAAACATGGCAAAGTTCTCATTACGTCAATAAAAATAGATTATGCTCAGAAGTGGGTGAACCGCGCCTGGCGAAGCATTCAATCTGCCTATGGAAAGGCGCCATTTTTTGGATACTATGCTGATGATCTGCATGATGTTTTTTACCGAAAGTTCACTTTTTTATATGACCTGAACCTCGAACTACTGTCATTATGTCTCAAATGGCTACAGTGGGACATTCCCGTCATGGAGACCAAATATTTCGAAAAAGAGACATTCCCCCCTATTTATGACCTTCGAAATACCATTGTTGACAAAAAGGAACAAGATGGCTTGAGTGGTTACAGCCCAGTGGCATACCAGCAAGTGTTTGGCTCTAAGTTTGTGCCTCACCTAAGCCTACTCGATCTGATTTATTGCCAGGGACCCGACGCTGCACGAATCATCGGAGGCGCCAGAAAATCTCAATGAACATTTCGATTTCGGGAAACGTTAAGCGTATTAAATCTTAACAATGAGTAGAAAAATAACTAAAGAAAACTTTTACATTTACACTAGTCATTATACCAATTCCATATGGAAGCTAAATTTTCCAATCGCGTAAAGGAAGTCATTTCACTCAGCAGAGAAGAAGCGTTACGCCTGGGGCACGATTACATCGGAACGGAACATCTCTTATTAGGGATGGTGCGAGAAGGTGAGGGTGTAGCAGTAGGTGTGTTGAAGAAATTGGGTGTACCTCTTGACGAACTTCGCACTGAAATTGAAAAGATTTCAAAAGGCACGGCGACACATGAAGTGAAGAACCTTGCCAATATACCGTTAACCAAGGCGTCAGAAAAAGTTTTGAAAATTACTTATCTGGAAGCAAAGATTTTCAAGGCTCAGTTAATCGGCACTGAGCACCTGCTACTTTCCATACTCCGTGATCAGGACAACCTGGCCACGCAGATCCTGAACAAGTTCGACGTTAACTATGAAGTTGTTAAGGAAATGCTCGAATATCAAACAGAAAATCCTATAGCCTCGTCTGATACGGACGATCCTGATGAAGATTCTTCGAAAATTTTTGGAAGCAGTGCGACCGGTAAAGAAAAGAAAGGTGCCGAAAAATCAAGAACACCTGTATTGGACAACTTCGGCCGTGATCTTACAAAGCTTGCTGAAGATAACAAGCTTGATCCTATAGTAGGCAGAGAGAAAGAAATAGAGCGTGTAGCACAAATTCTCTCGCGGAGAAAAAAGAACAACCCCATTCTTATAGGAGAACCAGGCGTTGGTAAAACTGCCATTGCAGAAGGTCTGGCCCTTCGTATCATTCAAAAGAAAGTTTCGCGGGTTCTTTTCGGCAAACGAGTCGTAACACTTGACCTGGCTTCTCTTGTTGCAGGCACAAAGTATCGTGGTCAGTTCGAAGAAAGGATGAAGGCAGTCATGAATGAACTGGAGAAATCGCCTGATGTTATCCTCTTCATTGATGAGTTGCACACTATTGTCGGCGCTGGTGGAGCCTCAGGTTCACTTGACGCATCGAACATGTTCAAACCGGCTCTTGCCAGGGGCGAGATTCAATGCATTGGTGCTACAACATTGGATGAATACCGGCAATACATTGAGAAGGATGGCGCACTTGCCCGCCGTTTCCAAATGGTAATGGTTGACTCCACCACAGTAGAAGAGACCATCCAGATTCTTGATAACATAAAGGAAAAATATGAAGATCATCACCATGTGACCTACACAAAAGAGGCCATCGAGGCTTGCGTAAAACTCTCTGACCGGTACATCAGCGATCGGTATTTGCCGGATAAAGCTATTGATGTGCTGGATGAAGCCGGGGCACGCGTTCACATTAATAATATTCACGTACCGGAAGAAATTGTCAAACTGGAAGAGGCCATTGAGGACGTCAAGAAGGAAAAGAATCG
>DASUGQ010000064.1:0-10884 GCA_036273935.1 Cyclobacteriaceae bacterium
GGCTGGAATTATGGATGGGATGGAAACTGGGCGAATGGGGGCACAAAATTCAATTTCACAAAACCTTATCCTGATTACGACATAGATTATCTAAGCAAGTATGGAAAGGAAAAGGGTGTATACATTATTGGACATCACGAGACAGGAGCGGATGTCGAAAATTATGAAAGTCAATTGGAAGAAGCCTATCAATTCCTTGAAGACCACGGAATGAAAGCCGTTAAGACCGGCTATGTCGGAGATTCGCTTGCAAACGGAGAATGGCATCATGGCCAATATTCTGTAAGACATCATCAGCGTGTCGCTGAAATGGCCGCAAAACATCATGTGATGCTTGTGGCACACGAACCCATAAAGGATACTGGATTAAGGAGAACGTATCCCAATTTCATGTCCAGGGAAGCTGCTCGGGGTCAGGAGTATAATGCATGGGGAGAGGACGGGGGAAATCCGCCTGACTACGTAACAATAATACCATTCACCAGAATGTTATCAGGCCCGATGGATTATACACCGGGCGTATTCGATCTTAAATTGCCTACTCAGCCTAACAATCAAATTAATGGAACACTTGCTAAGGAGCTGGCATTGTATATAATACTGTACGCTCCTTTGCAAATGGCGTGCGATCTTCCGAAGAATTATGAAGGACATCCAGCTTTTAAATTTATCGAAGACGTTGCTACAGATTGGGAAACCACTAATGTGCTGGAGGCTGAAATAGGGAAGTATGTTACCATTGCCCGCAAGCAACGCAACAGCGAGAACTGGTTCATCGGCGCCATCACCAATGACAATCCACGAGAGACAAAACTAAAGCTGGATTTTCTTTCACCGGGAAAAAAGTATAACGCCACAATTTACAAGGACACCCCGGAAACAGATTATCTCAAGAGGCCAGCGGCTTATCGAATTGAAAAAATTCAGGTGACATCAGAAAGTGTTCTTGATTTACATCTCGCAGCAAGTGGCGGAGCCGCAATCAGCATAATGGCACAGTAATTAACCGTTTTACACTAATAATAAGCGGATATGACTTCTCATACCTAAACGAAGCCGAAAGGGCGGAGCAACTTGCTTCGCTCTTTTTGTTTGAACTAAATTTTGGGTAGCCGCCCTAAGACTTATTTGCAAGTTGAACGGTTTTTGACCATTTGTCTATCAAAATGGTCATGGTCTCTTTCTTGATGGGCTTGCTGATGTAATCATCCATGCCTGCTTTGATACATTCCTGGCGATCGCTCTCCATGGCATTGGCGGTCATAGCAATTATTATCGGGTGGGAACCATTTCGCTCGCGGATAATCCTGGTAGCCTCCAGGCCGTCCATTCCGGGCATCTGCACGTCCATGAATATGATATCATGCCTTACCCGTTGGTAGACATCAACCGCCTCCTGACCATCGGAGGCGACGTCTGGCGAATACCCCATTTTTGTCAAAATCCGACCAGCCAATTTTTGATTCACTTCATTGTCATCAACAACCAAAAAGCGCAACGCTCCACTTGTATCCTTTGGAACAAAATTATTACCAGGCTTAGGTTTCAATTTGAAAGTATTCTGCCGCTCCTGAAGTTCCTGCACAATTTGCTTCCAAAGCAAGTGTTGTTTTACGGGCTTCACAAGGATTGCCGAAAAGAGATGCCCGAACTCTTTCTGACGTTCGTCGCCTACCGATCTCAGCAATATGACAGGTGTGGCGTTATTTCTTCTTCGCAATTCTTGCACAAACTGTACTCCGTTCATGCCGGGCATCTCCATGTCGGTAAGGATCAAATCGAAGTTGCCACTTGAAGTCAGGGGAAGCGCTTCTTCTGCTGACGACGCTACCGTTGGCACAACCTGCCACTGCTCAAGCTGACTTTTTAAAATCGTCCGATTAGTTTGGTTGTCATCAATAACCAATATTGTCTTGCCGTCAATTCCGGCGATGCCCGAATGTACATAAGTCCTGATAGCCTTGAGGCTGGGTTCAACTTTGATTGTAAATGTAAACGAGGTTCCTTTCCCCGTTTCACTTTTGACAGAAATGTTTCCATCCATCAGGTGGACTAATTTTTCACAAATCGCCAAACCCAGGCCAGTACCCCCATAGTGCCTTGTGGTGGACGAATCCACTTGCGAAAACGGTTTGAATAGTCTTTCCAATTTATCTCTGGGAATGCCTATACCCGTGTCACGTACCTCAAAGCAAAGTTCAACGTTCACACCATTGCGCGATAAGAGATGAATACCCAGGAACACTTCACCTCGTTTAGTGAATTTGATCGCATTTCCAATGAGGTTGATCAAAATTTGCTTGAGCCGCAAGGCATCACCAATCAGTTGAGACGGGACATTATGATCAATCTGGTAAATGAGATCAAGTTCGAGTCTTGAAGTTCTCGTGGTAAAAAGATCAAAGACATCCTCTACACATGAACGCAAATCGAAATCGACCTTTTCAAGTTCCATCTTGCCTGATTCGATTTTTGAGAAATCAAGAATGTCATTGATGACTGTAAGAAGGCTCTCGCTGCTGTTTCGAATGATATCGAGATATTCGCGCTGCTCTTTGTCCAGATGTGTTTCCTTCATCAGCGATGCCATGCCAATAACCCCGTTCATGGGTGTTCTGATCTCGTGACTCATCATGGCAAGAAATGTACTCTTCGCACGGTTGGCCTGTTCAGCTTCGTGCCGCGCTTTCTCTGCTTCTTCGCGGGCCTTACGCTCGTCTCGTGTTGATATGGCCAGTCGTTCGGTTCGTTCTTTGACCTGCCGTTCTAGTTCTTTTTTTTGACTGTTAATTGCATGCATCCGCAATCGATAAACACCGATAATCAATCCGCATAAACCCATGAAAGCCATGATCCTGAACCATGCGGTCTTCCAAAAAGGTGGTGTGATAATCAATTGTATGCTGATCTCATGTGGTGACCAACTTCCTTTATTGTCGTACCCCTTTACTTTAAATGTGTATTCTGCCGGGTTAAGATTCGTGTACGTTGCTGTGCGCTTTCGGCCAATGTAGTTCCAATCCTTATCGAATCCCTCGAGCTTATAGGCATATTGCTTCTTATCCTCTGGAATGTAGTTGAGCAATGCAAACTCAAATGAAAACACTGACTGATCATAAGGTAACGTAATGGTCTTGACTTCAGGAATGCTTTTCTTCAATATCCCATCGGAAGTTACCGGTACCGCTTTATTGAAAATTTCAAAATTGGTGAGAACGAGGGGCGGATCGAACTGAACATCCCTGACACTATCGGGATAAAACTCATTAAACCCATTGATCCCACCAAAGTAAAATTTGCCGGTCCGACTTTTCAATATACCCTGTTTGAATTCGTCTCCCTGCAATCCATCGGCCATGGAATAGTTCTTAAACACCTTTGTGATGGGATCGAAGCGCGAGATTCCTTTGTTGGTGCTAATCCACAAATTGCCGATACCATCTTCCAGGATACCAAAGATCGATTGATTTGGCAGCCCGTCATCTATAAAATAGTTGGTGAATTTTTTCTTTGCAGGATCAAATTGGCTCAGCCCGGAACCGGTTCCAATCCAAAGTGCGCCGTAACGATCCTCGGTAATACAAAAAATATTGTTGTTGCTTAAACCGGAGCCGTCGACCTTGTGACTGTATGTTTTAAAGGTCTTTGTTTTTTTATCCATGGCACATAGCCCGCCGCCATTCGTTCCAACCCAGAGAGTCTTTTTACTGTCCTCATAGATGGTGTTAATAACGTCATGACTTAGGCTGGCGGAGTCCCCCTCAATGTGTCTGTGATGAACAAAGGTCTCCGTTTCAGAATTGTAGAGATCGAGACCACTTGAATAGGTGCCAATCCAAATATTTTCATCTGAGTCTTTGTAGATTACCCAGGCATTGTTGCTGCTCAAACCCTTTGGATCAGAAGGATCGAATTTGAAATGCCTGAAGGAATTCTTGTCGGGATTGAAAACGGTCACACCGTCACCCCAGGTGCCTATCCACAAATTGTGATGCTGATCTTCGGTGAGGGTCAGAATGTAGTTTCCGCCGATCGTCTTGGCATTTCCAGTTTCACTTTTGAAATGCTTAAAATACCCCGTACGTGAATCAAAAAGATTAAGGCCGCCGCCATCTGTTCCGATCCAGATTCGCCTTTGTGAATCTTCCAGAAATGCCATGACGTTGCTGTTACTTAAGCTGTTGGCATCAGAAGTATGTTGGTAGTGGACAAAGTTGGACATATCACGGCTGAACAGATTCACACCACCACTGAACGTGCCGAGCCACATGTTTCCTTTTGAATCTCTGAAAATGGACCAGATCGAGTTGTCACTCAAGCTGGATCTAACGGCAACGTCTTCCGTATATCTTGTAAATTGATCGCCTTTATCATTGAGAACCAATACACCTTCATTTTCAACACCCACCCAAATCTGTCCCTGATAGTCTTCAGCGATGCTGAGAACATTTATTTGATTCGAGGGAAAAGGTGTGTTGAAGTGTTTGATGTTTTCAGTGGTTTTATCAAACATATCCAAGCCTCCATTAAGGCCCACCCAAATTTTGTCATTGCTGTCTTTGAATAGTTTCCAAACCCGGTCGGTATTTAATGAAAAAGGATCTGAAGGTGAGTGGGAATATCGTTTTACAATTTTAGTTTTCTTGTCAAGTCGATTCAGCCCGCCTGTATACATCCCGATCCACAAGTACTGACCGTCGTCAAGGATGGTTTTGACGCCGTTGTCGCTTAAGCTGTATTGATCGGTACCCTTCCTGAAGTGTGTGAACTGACTGGTACGCCGGTCGAAAAGGTCCACGCCGTTGTCTTCAAATCCGATCCAGATGTTCTTATCATTATCAATTGCAAGGGCGTTAATCCAATTACTCGCCATGCCCGTGGGATTTAACGGATTCGCTATTATCCGATTGAATGTTTCTTTTTCGCGGTCAAACATATTGAGGCCATTGAACGTCGCAATCCAAAGGTTACCTTCACTGTCTTCAACAATATCATTGATTACATTTCCGCTTATTGAATGATCATCGGTAATGTCATTCTTGAAGATTTTAATTCTATAACCGTCATATTGGTTAAGTCCGTCACGTGTGCCGAACCACATAAACCCCCGGCTATCCTGAAAGATGCAGATAGCATTACTTTGGGAAAGTCCCTCAGAAGTCCCGATGTGATTGAATTTCAGATTTCGCGACTGGGCGTTTGAAAGATGAGGCAAAAGGAAAATAATGATCGCGAGCGCGCTCCATTGAAAAAGTAACTTTGCTATTGAGCGAAACCAGCTCATGACAAAGAATCAACTTGCTTTCTGAATAGTGGCTTCATTTTCCAAATCCTTGATCAGGCGTTCTATTAGTTGAAAAAGTAGATCTGCTTCATCGGTAACGCCAGCATCATTTTTGATACCTGCACACTTAAGCGTTTTCACAAGTGCGTTGACCTCGGGATCATCTAAAATAGTAAGCGTTGATTTTGATTTATGTGCTGCTTGCGCAAAAGCGGTGGTGTCGGAGCCCAGTGACTCTTGAAGTTCGCGAAGATTAAGAATCATCAATTGGATGAGCTCAAGCAAGAATGCAGGGTCATCGTCTGTATAGGCCTCCAGCTTGGCCATCAGCGGCCGTTCGGTTGGGTTAAGGATGGGTTTCATGGTTAACTACCTTCAAATCTACGACATCAGCAACAAGGAATGATCCAACATAAAAGGGCAAAAAAAACTGATGCAAGAAATTTCCAGAAATACTACATTTCCAAAATGCGCGTTAGTGAAGTTTAGATCGAACCGCAAGCGTTAACATAAAGTGCGTTAACAGGCAGATGGGAATTACCTCAACACTGAATTTAACATCATTTCGCGTTCTTTAGATGTACTAATTCAACGATAATTTGATGAGATTTCTACGGCCGTTACAACAGCAACTCCCAAAAAAGGAATCGAATTCTTGGCGTTATTCATACCGAAGTGAAATAACAGGATTGGTGATTGCTGCCTTAATTGTGTGATAGCTCACCGTTATTACAGCCAAACCCAACGACACCAGGCCTGACACAATGAAAATGGAGACGCCGATCCCTGTTCTGTATGCGAAATTGCTTAGCCACAATGAACTGAAATAATAGGCAGTAGGAACGGCGACCAGGAAGGCGATGCCGACGAGGATAGAGAAATCTTTCGTCAACAAACCAACCAGCCCCAGCGTGCTGGCCCCGTTTACTTTCCGGATGGCAATTTCTTTTCGCCTGGTCTCAGCCGTAAAAGATGAAAGCCCAAGCAAACCAAGGCAAGCGATAAAAATGGCGAGAACTGAAAAGTATTCTATTGTCTTGCCAAACTTGTCTTCCTTTCGGTAAAGCAGGTCGAAATTATCGTCCATAAAGGAATATCGGAAAGGCGTGCCTTCAAATTGCGCTGACCATTCCTTCTCAATTGTCTTCAACGTGCCTTGTAGGTCCTCCGAATGAATCTTGATGGTGAGGGTGTTGCCTCCCAAACTTATCACCAGCGGTTTAATCGGATCGTATAACGGGCGATAATTAAAATCTTTCACGAGGCCGATAATTGCTCCTGTCTGCAAGACATTTCCATTACCAAGCCTGTCGATGCTCTTGCCAATGACATCATCTCCCCAACCTAACGCACGCGCCGCGGATTCGTTGATGACATAACCAACAGAATCGGAGGAGCTACCCAATTGAAAGCCGTGCCCCTGGAGAAATTCAACATTCAGCGTTTTTTCAAAATCATGACTGGCAAACATCACACTAAACCATTGTTGCTGTTCTTCAGGCATGCCACTTGCCACGAATGCATTCTCAATAACTTCTTCCTTTCCGGGAATACTTCCTCCCAGCAGCGTGACAGATTGAATATCACCATTCTTTAAAAGCTCTGATTTAAACCCGCCATACTTGTTGAAAAAATTGTTACCTACATCGACAGTGACGATCTGTTCCTGGTTGAAACCCATGTCTTTGTTATGGATGTAGTGCAGTTGTTTATAGACAATGCCAATGCAAATAACGAGGGAGATGGAGATTACAAACTGACAAACGACCAATCCCTTCCTTAAGAAATTTCCACTCCAGGAACTGCCCGGCTTACCTTTTAACACTTCCGTAGGTTGAAAGGATGAGAGAACAAATGCCGGATAACTACCCGCCAGGATACCGGTGACGGAACACAAACCTATCATTCCCAGGAACAGATAGCGGTTGTTGAAAACATCAAGCGAAATATTTTTTCCCGTGAGTTCGTTAAACCATGGGAGGGTTACCGCTATAAAAACTATTGCCAACAGGAGTGACAGGAAACTTGTTAGAACTGCTTCTCCCATGAATTGAGCAACAAGCATTTTTTTATGAGCCCCCATTACCTTGCGAAGCCCCACTTCTTTTCCTCGTTTGGCAGAGCGTGAAGTGGAAAGATTCATAAAGTTGATCACCGCAATGAGTAGTACCAGTATTGCGATAAAAGAAAATAGATAGACGTGTCTTATGTTACCATTTGCCTCAAATTCCAGTTCTCTGTTGGAAGTCAGGTGAATATCATCGGCTTTTTGAAGGTGCAACGTTAAACCGGTATCCGCCAGCGAAGACGGAAAATGTCGCTTTACATATTCTGGCAACCCCTGTTTAATCTTTTCCGCCGCTACTTCATCTTCCACCGTAAAGTACATCCACGCAGCAACCCATACCCACTGCGTTTCAAAAAAGGTTGGGTTATTTGCAAAGAATGCTTTGAATGTCTCAAAGGAAGCAATCATGCTAAACTGAAGGTGAGTATTGCCCGGTAAATCTTCAACGACGCCAACAACCTCCAGATCTCTGAAATTGCTGAGGTTAAGTCGCTTCCCAATGGGGTCCTGATCGCCAAAATATTTCCTTGCAGCACTGGCAGTGAGGATCAGTTTGTCAGGGCCCGTCAACGCATCCTGGGCCTTCCCTTTGAGGAATCTGAAGTCGTAGATATCAAGGAAACTTTGCTCGGCAAAAATAAAGTCGTCCTCATAATACTCCACGTCTTCCAATTTTAATATTGGTGTATTACCCCAACTGGATGGACGAAAGATGAGTGCTGCTTTGGTGATCTCCGGAAAATCCGCCATGAGCGTGTTCTTCGTAGGGAAAGGAACCGTCGCTGACTGCGAGAGGTGAGGCCCCATGGGAAAATCTTCAACCAGCCGATAGATCTGACCGTTGTTCTTAAAGGGTCGCTCAAAGCTTAATTCATCCTGGACAAAAAGCAAAATAAGAATGCAAGCGGCAATGCCAAGGGCCAGTCCGACGGTGTTAATAAGGGAATAGGTCTTTTGTCCGATGAAACTTCGGATAGCAATTTTTAGGTAGTTCTTAAACATGCAACTGAAGGATTACATGAAGTACGACAAGATTTATACCATCAGCCGAAACCGGGACGTATAACGCGCACATGTTCACAACTGAAGAATATATGTTCAATGACGGACGATCCGTCTCAAAAATCAATCACCCATACTGGGGGATTCACCTACCCGGAAAAAATGGTGGTAAAAGGATAGATTAAATTGTCGCCCGGACGTCTAATAATAACGTACAGCATATGCCTGAAACATTCTGTCCGGACAGGCTTCAACAAGAATGGCCCATTCTGACCCCTTTCGGCTTCCTGCCTGACCATTCAATCACTGCCAGGTGAACCCACAGCTCAACTGGATCTTATTCGGAATCTTCCCTGTGGGGACCCGGATTTGGGTTTTGCAGCGGTGGGAGATAAGAATTATCTTTCAGTTTAAAAGTACCCGACCTGGCAAATCTTTTAACCGCAATACATTCAGTTCAATGAAAAAGTTACTCGCACTTACCTTGTTTGTATTATCCTCAACAGCAATCCGCGCCAACATCATTTTGCCGGCAATCTTCGGTGATCATATGGTGCTTCAACAGAAATCTGACGTCACCATTTGGGGTTGGGCAAAACCAAACGAGAAAATAAAAATCGTCGGCAGCTGGGATCGCTCGAAGGAATATACCTTGACAGTCAACAATCAATCCGCATGGAGTTTGGTAATTCAGACGCCATCGGCGGGAGGTCCATACGAACTCACGGTTCAGGGTTACAATACTATTCAGATCAACGATGTGCTAATCGGTGAAGTATGGCTCGGTAGTGGCCAATCGAATATGGAATGGACGCCTCAATCCAGGATCGACAATGCTGAAGAGGAGAGGGCTAAGGCGAATTACCCGGAACTGCGCTTTTTTACAGTACAGGTATTGGCTGCCGACAAACCTCAGCAACAGCTAATCGGGCATTGGGTTGTGTGCACTCCGGAAACCATGAACAATTCCAGCGCTATTATGTATTTTTTTGGGCAGGAACTATATGAAAAATTGAAAGTACCTGTTGGTCTGATCAATTCGTCATGGGGAGGGACGCCAATTGAAATTTGGATGCCGGATTACTGCGTGACAGGTGATAAGGTATTGCGTGAGGGCGCTACCCTGGTAAAGCCCGCTCCGTGGGGACCAAACGAACCGGGCCGGGCATACAACAGTATGATACATCCCCTGATACCGTTCAAGATCAAAGGTGCATTGTGGTATCAGGGCGAAGCCAATACATCGAATGCTAACAATTACGCACGTTCTCTGAACACACTGATCTCAAGCTGGCGATCGCTATGGGGATATGAATTCCCGTTCTACTTTGCCCAGATTGCTCCCTATGGAGGATATGGCACTGACAATGTCGATGGCGCAAGAGTGAGGGACCAGCAGCGACGGGTGCTTGACATCACCGATCACACCGGTATGGCTGTGCTGTCGGATATAGGCGATCTGAAAAATATCCACCCGGGAAATAAGAAAGATGCAGGAAAGCGACTTGCTTTCTGGGCTTTGCACGATGATTATGGATTCACAAACATTCCTTATTCCGGACCACTTTATCAGTCCTTCGAAGTGAAAAAGGACAAAGTAATTGTTCACTTTAATCATGCGGAAGGTGGACTGATGGCTAAGGATAGTGAATTGAGAGAGTTTGAAATTCTTGATGACAACGGAGAATGGGTTGCAACTCCGGCTAAGATTAATGGCGCTGTCGTTGAAATTGATGTTAAAGGAAAGTCTTTTAAAGGGATTCGATTTGGTTATCACAATGATTCAAACCCGAACTTATTCAACAAAGCCGGATTGCCGGCATCGTGCTTTGAAGTGCTGATGAAATAAAAGGCTGATTAGTTGGGTTTATATTTTCGCGGCGGTAAGTTCCTCTCTCAATTGTGACTCGACGTTGTGGTCTGAGATTTGGCGGACCATTTTTTTCATAATGCGCTCTATATCCGAAAAATCACGCTCGTCCATATTGGACAGGACAATTTCGCCTAGCTTATGGCGAAAGTTCATGAACTGATCAAAGAGTTCCTTTCCCTTCTTTGGAGTCAGGGCCACCTTCACTGTCCTCCTGTCTGTTTCTGAATTCACACGCTTGACCAGTTTCTTTTTCACCAGCTTATCAATAATGCCCGTGGCAGTAGAGTAAGGGACATCGACATAATCCGCTATTTCGCGCATGATGACTTCTCCTTTCTTACCGATGTGGCCTATTAATGCGAGATCATATTTGGTGATATCATTTGCCGCCGCCATTTCAACACAGGATTGGTCCGTCTCCTGAACCTTCAAGGCAAACATTTGGAAGACCTCCATAAAATCGTCGATGAGCTCCTTTCGATCAGTCATGTGAATGATTTTTTATAATTCAAAGTTACTGCGAATTCAAATATCGAGCCAATTATTCTAAAAAAATATATTTCTAAAAATGAAATATTTTAAAACCCAAATACGTCATCATCGTTAAGGTTTTAGAATATTACTAAAACCGAAATATCTTATAAATGAAATTATTAC
>DASUGQ010000065.1:0-12284 GCA_036273935.1 Cyclobacteriaceae bacterium
GCTACCAGTGTTGTTGCTTTCGGAAAAATTGAAATTGCGAAACGAGCAGGCAAACGCGTACCCGAAGGTTGGATGATCGATGAGAATGGCAATGTGTCGACACACCCTGACGACGTTTATCGCGGAGGACTCCTGCCTCTCGGGTCAACCCGTGAGATGGGCGGACACAAGGGCTATGCACTTTCTGCCATGGTTGATATTTTAAGTTGTGTTCTCAGCGGCGCCAACTGGGGGCCCTTTGCGCCACCTTTTGCTTTATTTGAGGAAGCGCCAAAGGAAAGTGTCGGCAAGGGCATTGGCCATTTTTTTGGAGCCATGGACATCAACGGCTTCGAAGATGTGGATGTATTTAAGAAAAGAATTGATCATTGGATTGAGGTCTTTAGAAAAACAAAGCCTGCGCCTGGCCAGGATGCCGTGCTGATTCCTGGCGACCCTGAACATGAAGCTGAGAAAATAAGAACCGCAGAAGGCATTCCTCTTATCGACGCGGTCGTTAATGATTTAAAGGCGATCGCGACGGCAACCGGTGTGAAAGTCTGAAATCCCTGATGCTACGGATTGACTTTACTACTCTGATTCAATAGCCATTCAGCAAGGTTCTTTGCAGCATCAAAGTTCTCATAAGTAGCAGGGAGCTTTCTTCCGTTTACGTATTCATTATACAACCAGGGATCACCCAATACGAAAACCGTTCCCTTGCCAACGTTGGCGGTTGCCATGATTACATCCTTACCATCCTTCAATGTCGCTTTAGCGGGCTTCTTCACCGAAAGGGTCACCAACTCCTTAATAAAAATTGTTTTGGTGTTTTTGAAAATCGGATGTTTCGGGGGGATTAGCAGGCGGCCTTGTTCATAGACATCATTTTTGACCATGTTACGGCTCTTGTTCGTAAACTCAATTCCAAATGCTTTTGTGAGTTCATTGAAATGTTTTATCTCACAATTGGCTGTGTCATTTGCCAGGAGCACCAATACGCCTCCGTTGGTTACCCAGTCTTTAATGACTGTGATGCTTTCACTTTGAATGAAATTTGGATTTGTTGTTTCCTTCCTGGTATCCGGATCAACAATAATGTAAACACTTGCAGATTGTAAATTTTCTTCTGCTGGCGCCGCTTTCAACGTCGATGTCGTTGCACCGAAATCGCGGAAAATATAACCCCACCACGAGAAGCCTGAGTCGAATCCGTCCTCCCACGTATAATGGAACGGTAAACCATTTCGGGATTCATTGTTAAAGTAATTGTCAACGACTATATTTTTTCCTTTTCCGATGGGTATGTTACTTAACATGTCCAGTTCGATGCATGCCTGCATAAAAGGGCCGATAGCCTTCAGGTCATCATCTCTTGTAGGCTCTTTAATATAGTACTCATAACTTCCATCGCGGTAGGGATTGCCACCGAGGCCGGCGCCACCTACGGCCTTCGTTAAATGGGCTACATCCGCCGCGTCAGTCTTGACAAAATTTTTGATCAAACCGACGCCTGCCTTTTTTACTGCCGGCAGATAGCTTTCATCCAGGTATCCCATTCGTATTGCTTTGGCAAGACCATATACAAACATGGAAGAACCTGACGACTCAAGGTAATTACCTTGTTTGCCACCCTTATCCGTCACTTGCCACCAAACTCCGGAAGCCGGGTCCTGGTATTTAATAATGGAGGCGGACAGGCGATTCAGAATTTCAATAAGATCTTTTCTTTTGGGGTGATCTTTCGGAAAATAATCCAGCACATCAACAAGGCCCATGATGTACCAGCCCATTGCGCGACTCCAGAATTCCGGGGACTGTCCCGTTTGTGGGTTGGCCCAGCGTTGCAAACGACTTTCGTCCCAACCGTGATAAAGTAGTCCCGTTGCTTCATCACGCGATACTTTCTCCATCAAAATGAATTGATTGGCGACATCATCAAAATCTTCGTTGCGACCCGTCATCTGGGCGTAGGCTGCCTTGAAGGGTTCTGCCATGTACAAGCCATCGAGCCACATTTGTGTAGGATAAACAAGTTTGTGCCAGTAGCCTCCTGACTTTGTTCGCGGTTGCCATGAAAGTTGCTTATGCAGAAGGTCAGCTGCAGCTTTGTATTTCTTTTCATTTCGTGTTTGATTTAAAGTAAGCAGTTGACGCCCCGTTGGGATGTTGTCAAGATTGTAGTCTTCGAGTTTATATGTGCGAATGTTTCCTTCCTCGGTAATAAACCTGTCCATGATTTTTTTCATGTAGAGATAATAGCGAAAGTCGCCGGTAGTTCGCCATAACCTTTCGAATCCCATGAAAACAACACCCATCTCATAGTTCCATTTGGCAGGTCTCTTCTCCTCTTCTTTTTTGATCTCGCCGGGTTCGATGATCGATGTGTAACGCATGACGACCATGGAATCAGGGTATGTTTTCATAATGGTCTCTGCCATTTTCTCGGCCCACTTTGAATTTTGAGCGAATGCGGATTGAGCAGAAAGACAAATCAATAATGAGATTTGGAAGAGTACAGCTTTCATTGTTTTGAATTGGTTAAACCCGTTAAAAAGCAACGGCTCAGACAAGGGCGGTTGAAGCAGATTGTTTGAAAACCGATGCAATCAATTTGTGGTGAAGGGTAATTGATTGAAATCAGTCTTTATATATTCAAAATCAAGTATAAATAAAATATGATTGAGATCAAAGATGCCAATACTTTGCTCGTTCAGGCACGGTATTCACATCGAAGCGTTACTTTTCAAGTGTAGGGGCAGGGGAATTTAAATACTCTTCAGGTGTAAATCGTTTCCTGAATGTAAAGGCATGTGGTGTCTCACCATGTTTCCGTAAATACATGAGCCGTTCTTTTCCCTCCTGCGGGTCAGGCACATGATGTTCATCAACATACCACATGGTCATGTAGGCTTCTGTCATTTTGTGAAACCATTCCTGGCGTCGTTTAAAAAATTCGAGGTGTTCGGACTTATAAGCAAAATTGAAAAGGTCATCGATGCTTTTCCATACTGACATATTTACGATAAGAAAATCATCATCGAAAATTTTTATTGATGTAGCGTTGTTGGATTCATCTTTCAATCTCCACACAAAGCCGGGACTGCTTTCAGCAAGGCCATTGATGTAGTTGAGGTTATTGGCAAAGTCAGCCATCTCGGGACTTTCCATAGGCCCGACAATTTTACCTATGTTAATTTGGGCGAGGTGAAGATTCATCGACATTTTTAAGTTTAATTGAAATCTAACTCATTAGGTTTGGCTAACGGCGGATCACGCTTCTGCTCTAATTCCTTGCAAAATCTCTTTACCTCCATTCTTCAAAACTTCTTTAGCTACCAGCTCTCCCAACTCCTTATGCTCCTCCGGCGGACCTGACCGTTTCACTTTTACAACGCGTTGACCATCCAAAGAAATAATGCCGGCTTTCAATGTAACCAGTTCACCCTCATAGTGAGCATAGCCAAAGGCCGGGATGCTGCATCCACCATGCAATGTTTTCAGGAAGGCTCGTTCTGTACGAATGCAATCTTCCGTCCTTTTATCATTCACCCACTTTGTGATCACTTCCTTCTTGTCAAAACTCAACTTCCGGTGACACTCAATTGCAATTGATCCCTGGCCTACAGGCGGAACGATATAACTGGTTTCAATTTTCTCGACAATCATGTCCTGGTATCCTAAACGATGAACACCGGCGAAGGCGAGTATCAGGGCGTCACAATCACCATCTGTCATTTTGCGAATTCGTGTCTGAAGATTTCCCCGAATCGAAACAGCTTCAATGTTTGGGTAAAAGTGTTTTAAGAACGCCACTCTTCGCGTAGAGGATGTTCCGATTTTCAGATGTCCATTTTGTAACCTGAAATTTTTATTCAAACTGACGATGACATCATTAACAGGTTCCCTCTCCGCAAATCCAATAATCTCAAGATCATCATGAAGTTCGGAGGCAAGATCTTTTGCGCTGTGAACTGCAATGTCAACTGAGCCGTCCAACAGTTTGCCCTCAATTTCTTCCGTGAAAACACCCTTGCTTCCAATCTTTGAAATGCTGACATCCAGAATTCTATCACCACGAGTTTCTATGGGAATGATTTCTGTGCGATATCCGGAGGGCTTGATAAGTTCAGCTACGTGTTCAGCCTGCCACATCGCAAGTTTACTTCCCCTTGTGCCGATGCGAATTACTTTATTCATGCATGTTTAAATTTTCAATGGTGAAAGCCAGCGTCCGCACATGTTGTGCATCCGCCAATTACTTATCAATTCGGATTAATCACCTGTGCCAGTTTCAGCGAAAGGTCCAGGAAGATCATTTTTGCACTCCCGTTTCTTTCCAGATGATACGTGGCGTCATTAATCAATTCGTAAGAGGATTCAATTTTTTTAACGTCCATTACCTTGCTGAAATCCTGTATGAACTTTTGTTCTTCTCCCTGCACGCGATGCAATTCTTCCGCGCCGGAAATATTCATCAATGTTTCACGCATCATGTTCATGCTGTAAAGCATGAGATTACGCTGGCTCAACTTGTCAAGGCCATGATACTCATCAGCCATCGTCACCAGTGAACTATAGTTACGTTTAAAACAAAACCTCATCCATTCTATAAAAAGTCGGGCATTGTCATCTTCCTGATTTTCCAAAAGTCTTAACGCCATAGCGAGATTTCCGTCGGCCAGGTGCGCGGCTTTTCGAGCCCTTGTCGCGTCAACAGCGGATTGAGTTTGCAGATACGATACAACCTCGTCATCTGTCAACATGGGTACCGTGACAATTTGTGCCCGTGAAATGATGGTGGGCAATAATTTGTCAGCAGCGTTGGTAACAAGGATAAAGTAAGTATGAGCCGGAGGTTCTTCCAGAATTTTCAGGATGCCATTGGCAGCATTCGGATGCATGAGTTCAGGCTGCCAGATGATCATTACCTTGTGGGGGCTCTCAAACGGTTTTAGTGAAAGTGTTTTTACAATCTCGCGACTTTCCTCTCTCGAAATAGCCACTTGCTTGTCTTCGCCGCCAAAATAATTTGTCCAATCATCCAGCGTTGCAAAGGGTTGTTCCAACAGGAATGCACGCCATGATTTTAATATTTCTGATTTGA
Source organism: Cyclobacteriaceae bacterium (assembly GCA_036273935.1). Taxonomy (GTDB): domain Bacteria; phylum Bacteroidota; class Bacteroidia; order Cytophagales; family Cyclobacteriaceae; genus ZC4RG29. The sequence continues at coordinate 5,087 of DASUGQ010000065.1, forward strand.
AACGTTCTTCGTCTTTATCTCCCTTGATATTACTCAATGGAAAAACAAAATGTGTGTCAGGGTGAATATACTTGAGGCTCTTTGAACAAGCAGCACAGTGACCACATGCGTCATCGCCTTTGTTTTCGCAATGAAGATAGGTTGCGCATGCCAGTGCCATGGGAAGATTTAACGCCCCGGTCGTGCCGACAAAAAGCTGTGCGTGGGGCAGATGATTCTTTTGCACTGCATCAACGAGCAGTCTTTTTGTTTCAACGAGTCCGGGTATGCTTGAAAATTTCATGTTCCTTTTTTACGTCGCCGATCTTGATGACTCCCAGGTCCGGTGATCCTTAGTTATCGCGTATATATGTTCAAGAATCTTACGGTCAGCATCTGTAAGTCTTTCATTCCTTCTGCCGAGAACCTTTGCGGCCGTGTCCAAAGCTTTCTCGAGTTTATAAGTTGTGAGCCCTGATGAACCTCCCCACGAAAAAGAGGGAATGTAAGTGGGAAGAAATCCTTCGCCATAAATGTTGGCAAATACGTCGACGACCGTTCCCGTATTGAACATCGAGTTGATTCCGCATTTGCTGTGATCACCCATCATAAGCCCGCAAAATTGCAACCCTGTGTCGACGTAGGATTTTTTCCGATGGCTCCACAGTTTCACCGTGTCGTAATTATTTTTCAGGTTGGAGGTATTTGAGTCCGCGCCGAAGTTACACCATTCGCCAATGACTGAACATCCCATGTAACCGTCGTGTGATTTATTACTGTAGCCAAAGACTACGGCTGCGGCCACCTCTCCACCTACTTTTGAATGCGGGCCGATGGTGGTGTCGCCGCGAATCTTTGCACCCGGGTTGACTTCCCCGGCTTCACAGAGCGCAAACGCGCCGCGAATAACAGCGCCTTCATGCACAATGGAATTTTTTCCAAGATAGACAGGGCCGCGATCGGCGTTGATGATGGCCGCTCGAACGGTAACGCCCTCTTCAACGAAGAGATTTTCTTCACCGTAAACGGCGGTATGCCTGTCCTGAATGCCTTGTGATTTTCTCCCTTTAGTCACCTCCGGGATATCGGCTTTTATCTGGGAAGCATTCAGTTCAAATATTTTCCAGACCCGATCAATGATCGTAACAGGATGGCGATAATCAATCGAATTTTTTTTCTCTTTCGGAATTTCAATGGTTGCCTGCCTCGACGCCAGGATCACGCCGTTGTGAACGAGCGCCTCTCCTGGTTTCAGCGTCCTGATTGCTTTAACAATATTTTCATCAGGACAAATTGCTCCGTTGATCAGCAGATTATCGTCGGAGTTTCTTAAAGCGTATTTTTCCTGAAGGTAGGATTCAGTGAGATAGGAGGGCACCATCTCCAGTTGCCTGGCCCATTTTTCATCAATGGTTAGAATGCCGCATCGTATGTTGCTTACAGGGCGTGTTAAGGTAAAGGGGAATAAATCAATGCGGACAGAGGGGTCATCAAAAAGTACGAGGTTCATGGAGCAAAAATAGAAGAAGGGGAGTGAGCCGCAAGGAATTGGGGGCCTTTAAAAAATATTATTGAAAACGAAAAAAGCCTCGTTGGGGAGGCTTTTCTATTTATCGGTAAAGGTTCTTTCAAGAACCCTTTTCTTTCTTTCCGTATTTCTTCTGGAATTTTTCTACCCGACCGGCAGTGTCTACATACAACTTCTTACCGGTAAAGAAGGGATGGGAAGCTGAACTTACTTCTACCTTGATAACCGGATACTCCTTGCCATCTTCCCACTTAATGGTTTCTTTCGTTACCGCCGTGGATTTGGTTAGGAATTTGGTATCACTGGACGTATCGTGGAAAACCACGTCTCTGTAATTGGGGTGAATATCTTTCTTCATTTTCTTTCGCTTTTCTCCAAACTTTTCTCCAAAAAGGAGTGCAAAGATAGGCATGAAAGCCTGATCTGCAAGGCTCATTTCGGCTTTTTTGATGTAATTTGATTAATATGTAGTTTTGGTTCCAAAACGGAACCATTCAAATATAATGGCTAACATCACTTTAAAAAACATTCCTGATAGCTTAATTGAAAAGCTGAGGAAAAAGGCCAAAGCCAATGAAAGGAGCATAAACAGCGAAATCCTTTTTATGTTGAAACATTATCTGGTTGCCGAAAATAGACCCGATGCAGAAGAGGTGATTAAAAGAGCTCAACGATTCAGAGTAAAGGTTAAGGGCTCCCTTTCCGCTGACGAAATAGAAAAGTCAATTAATGAAGGTCGTCCGTGATCGTAGTAGACACTAGCATTATTGCCGCCTTGTATTTTCCCAGTCCTGATAATCAAATCGTAGAAAATCTAAGAAGGTTTGATGATTTTTGGGTTGCCCCGCATTTATGGAAAAGTGAGTTCAGAAACGTAGCTGGTCTATACCACAGGAAGGGCTTTATTTCTTTTGAAGAAGCGGCTGAGGCAGTTGAAATTGCTGAGGATGATATGGAGGGGTATGGCCAATCGGTAGATTCTCACGAAGTCCTGAATGCTATCAGGGAGTCATCTTGCTCAAGTTATCATTGTGAATTTATTGCTCTTGCCAGAACCATGTTTACTTTCCTTGTGACCTTCGACAAAAAGATTCTTCGTGAATTTCCTGGTATAGCGACAACACCGGAAGACTATATTAAAATCAATCAGATAAAGGAATGAGTTATCAATTTTTGAAAAAGATCCTGTTAAGTATAATTGCCGTCTCGCCGTTTAACCTGTTAGCCCAAAGTAATTTCATTCCTATTAATGAGGATTATTATCATCGCATAGACCGCTATGAGATTAAAGCAGGAAAGATCTTTCCTCAACTATTCACATCGCTTAAACAATACAAGCGTTCCGATGTAGTTGATTTTATCGATTCTGTTCAACAGGAAGGATTGATCACCTCCAAGTCAGATCAGTTTAACTATGAATACCTTCGCAATGACAGTTGGGAGTGGTCACATGCAGAAACCAACGAAAGCAGAAAGCCAATTTTTAAAGCACTTTATAAAAAGAAGTCTGACCTCCTTTACGTTGATGTTCCGGATTTTGATCTGCACATCAACCCGGTGATTTACTTTGGAGCCGGATCAGACTCCCGGCTGGATGACGTTGTCTACATCAACACACGTGGTGTTGAGGTAAGGGGTATGGTGGACAAGAAGCTTGGCTTTTACACCTACCTCGCGGATAACCAGGCGCGCCTTCCTTCCTACGTTCAGGATTACCAATCACAATATTGGGTTGTTCCCCACGAGGGTTTTTGGAAATCCTTCAAGAATGGCGGCGTTGATTTTTTGCAGGCCAGGGGATATGTAACTTTCGATGCAAGCAAGCATATTAATCTGCAACTTGGCTATGACCGGTTTTTCATTGGCAATGGAATGCGCTCATTGATCCTCTCTGATTTTGCGCCCCCATCTTTTTATTTCAAATTCAATGTGAAGGTATGGAAGCTCAATTATTTGTACAGCATAAATCAAATGAAGGAGAATGTTGTCGGTACACCTTCCGGAAGCGATGCAACCCATTTGGGCTATCCCAACAAATTTACCGTCAACCATCATCTCGGTCTGAACATCGGTAAAAAATTGAATATCGGTTTGTTTGAAACCATCATCTTCAGTCCCGACGATTCCATCGGTACAGGAAAGGTTGACCTGAGTTATCTGAATCCTATCATTTTCTTTCGTGCCATTGAACAACAAAACGGCAGTGCTGATAATGTGATCATCGGCACTGACTTCAAATGGAATGCTGCCAGGAAGATTTCTTTTTATGGCCAGATTGTCTTTGATGAGTTTCTGCTCGACAATATTAAATCCGGCGACGGCTGGTGGGCTAACAAATGGGGTATTCAGTTCGGCGGAAAATATGTTGATGCTTTCGGGCTTAGCAACCTGGATTTGCAACTGGAAACAAATATTGTGAGGCCCTATACCTACTCCCACAACACGGATTACGGAAATTATGCGGGATACAGCCAATCACTTGCTCATCCCCTTGGAGCAAACTTCAAGGAGATCGCCGGCGTTGTACGATATCAACCCTTGCCGCGGCTAAACCTCATCGGCAAACTTGTTTACACTAAAATTGGCCGCGATACGACCGGAGTAAACTGGGGGAGTGACATGCTGAAACTTAATTCAACCCGGGAACAGGATTATGACAACACGATCGGTCAGGGTATAGAAAATACCATTCTCTATGGCAGCTTTACAGCATCGTGGATGTTGAAGCATAACCTCTTTATCGATGCCCAACTCATTGTAAGAAAAAGTGACAGCGAGGTATTGTTTTACGATCAGAGTACGGTCATGACTTGCTTAGCTTTGCGGTGGAATATCGCTCAGCGTTTATACGACTTTTAGGTTCCTTAATTTTAGATTCCATTTCATGAAGATATACTTTCGGATTTTACAATATGCTCCCCACCTTGTTCCCCGGTTGATTCAGTTCTTCGTCTACGCAATTCTTGGTGTTGTATTCAGCGCCACCTACCTCGGATTGATTCAACCCATGCTGGAGATTTTGTTTGATCAAACACGTTCCTCTGTTATTCCGCCACTTCCTGATTTTGAATTGTCTTTCAATTATTTCAAAGGGTTGTTTAATCATTTCTTTATTCGCATTGTCGTGGAGCATGGGCCGGGCAGGGCTTTGCTTTTTGTTTGTGGTTCCATTGTCGTATTTGTGATGCTGGCCAATTTGTTCCGCTACATGGAACGTATGGCTGCCTCCCGGATTAAAGTAGATGTTGTGAAAAATTTGAGGATGCACATCTTCCGGAATGTTTCCCGCCTTCACATCGGGTACTTCAACGATCAACGCAAGGGTGATTTGATTTCGCGGTTTACCAATGACATCGGTGAAGTGGAGAATGCCGTTGTTAATAGCCTCAAGTCCGTTTTGAAAGAACCCATCACGCTTATCGTCTACATTATTGTGCTGTTCACCATTTCAGTAAAACTCACCTTGTTTACCCTGATCGTGCTCCCGTTGATGGGCAGCGTGATTGGTGAAATTATCAGAAGGCTCCGCAAAAAAGCAAAACAAAGCCAGGAGGCAATGGGCCGGATCGTCAACATCCTGGATGAAACCTTTGGTGCGATGCGCGTGATCAACGCCTTCAATGCGAGAAATTTTATTATTGGAAAGATCGACCGTGAGACCTCGTATCATCGCCGTGTCAATCTTTCGATTTCCAGGAAAAATGAATTGGCATCTCCTCTTTCGGAATTTCTGGGTGTGATCGTAGTTGCCGTGATCCTGTATTACGGAGGTCAGGCTGTCCTTTCTGGGAACCAGGAACTGACACCCGCATCGTTCCTTCTCTTTCTTACCTTTTACGCCTCGATGATCCAGCCGGCCAAGAACTTTTCCAATGGCATCACCTCCTTGCAAAAAGGTACCGTGGCCGCGCAGCGTATATTCGACGTGATCGATACGAAACCTCTGATCATGGATAAACCGGATGCCGCGAAAATCCACGAATTCAAAAGTGACATTGAATTTCAGAATGTGAGCTTTGCATATGAGCGTGAACCGGTTTTGAAACACATCAACCTGAAAATTCAAAAAGGGAAAACGGTCGCCCTGGTGGGCCCCTCAGGTGGAGGCAAGTCAACGCTGGCAGATCTCGTTCCCAGGTTTTATGATCCAACAGACGGTGCCGTATTGCTGGACGGGAAATCCCTGAGAGATTATGAACTGGAGGGTATTCGCAGTCTCATTGGCGTAGTAACGCAGGAGTCCATCCTCTTCAACGATACGATATTCAATAACATCGCATTCGGGAGAGAGGATGCCCGGGAAGAGGACGTGATCAACGCGGCGAAAATTGCCAACGCCCATTCGTTTATCATGGAAACGGAAGAGGGTTATCAGACGTTTATAGGTGAACGGGGATCAAAACTATCCGGAGGGCAGCGACAACGTTTAAGCATAGCCCGTGCAGTGTTGAAGAACCCACCGATATTGATCCTGGATGAAGCGACGTCTGCCCTCGATTCGGAATCAGAGAGGCTCGTACAGGATGCCTTGACTAACCTGATGAAGAACCGGACCTCCATCGTTATTGCCCACCGGCTAAGTACCATTCAGCATGCAGATGAAATTGTTGTGATACAAAACGGAGTAATCCTTGAACAGGGAAGTCACGAAGACTTGATTCTGCAGGAGGGACTTTACCGGAAGTTGAACGAGATCCAGAAATTGTAATTCAATGAAACCTTGAGCGCAAACTTACATTCCCCAGCGATTTCATCCGGCAACCGCGACTCCGGCTTTCATTTTAATTTTTTTACTCTAACTTTAGTCAATTAAAACAAAACCCATGAATAAGAACAGGGTAATTTTCTACCTCGTATTTGGTGCCTTCCATTTGTTTCTATTTTTATTTAGCCTTTACGTTGACGGCCAAAAGGAAAACGTAACATTCTTACTTTCCCTTCAAGGTAAAATATGGTTGATAAAGTATGGGGCATTCTTTGGGTTGATGTTATTGGTGACCGACGTTATCTGGCAATGGAGAATTGAACGCGAATACAAAAAAAATAATGACCAACTCAATCATGAACTTACCCATCTCAAAGCAAAGCTGTTTGATTTACAAGAGGAAGCGAAAAAAATTACGCCTCCCCAGTCTACACAAGAGAATAAGTAAATCCCCCGTTTAACATGCTGGCAAAAACATTTGGCAGCGCCGTTCACGGCGTGGATGCCAGAACGATTACCATAGAGGTAAACGTAGGACAGGGCGTGCGCTTTTTCATGAGCGGACTACCCGACAGCGCCGTAAAAGAAAGCGAGCACCGGGTGGAGTCTGCCCTGAAGAATTATAAGTTCTTCATGCCCCGGGAGAAAACTGTCGTGAACCTGGCGCCAGCAGATATCAGGAAGGAAGGGTCCTCGTACGACCTGCCCATTGCACTTTGTATTCTTAAGGCGTCGGGCCAGATGGTGGGCACCACATTGGATCAATATGTGATCATGGGTGAACTCGCTTTGGATGGCACCCTTCGACCGATCAAGGGGGTCTTGCCCATTGCCATCCAGGCAAAGAAGGAAGGGTTCCGGGGATTTATTTTGCCGAAGGATAATGCCCGTGAAGCGGCCATCGTCAGTGGCATTGATGTGCTCCCGGTAGAAACCGTAAAACAAGCCGTTGATTTTTTGAATGAAAAAATAAGCATCGAACCCGT
>DASUGQ010000066.1:0-11515 GCA_036273935.1 Cyclobacteriaceae bacterium
TCTAAATAAATACAGGGGTGTTGGACTAAGCCCTGGCACCTATCTTGGTCAGGAAGGCATCCTTTTTGCGCTTTGAGACATCAAGTGATATATCATTCTCAAGAACAACGTAGCCACCGTCTCCACGGACATATTTTTTGACGGCGTTCAAATTAATGAGGTAGGAATTGTGTATCCTGAAAAAATTGTGTTCGACCAGCAAATCTTCATATTGCTTCAATGTTCTGCTAACGATGTATTTGCATTTATTTACTGTATATACAACGGTATAGTTACTGGATGCCTCACAGTAAAGTATTTCATTCAACCGAATAAATATCAACCCATCAAGGGTGGGTAATGCCAGCTTATAATTTTCAGGCGCCGTAGATTTAAGGTTTTGAATCAAATGCTCAAGTCGTCCTGAAATATTTTGATTTTGTTTCCGCTCAACTTTATCTAATGCCTTATGCAAATCGTCAATATCGATTGGTTTCAGAAGATAATCGATTGCAGAGAATTTAAATGCCTTGATGGCATACTCGGAATGGGCTGTCGTAAAAATAATTTCGAAGTCTACAGCATCAATGCGTGAGAGAAGGTCAAAACCTGTTTCGCGTTGCATCTGAATATCCAGGAAAACAACATCAGGCTTATGCTGTCGGATCGCCTCAATTCCTTCATTCACATTTTGGCACAAGGCTTGAATTTCAACATTCTCACAGAAATCCTCCAAAAGAATCCGGAGACTTTCCCTGCTCTTCTGCTCGTCATCCACGATAATGCTCCGAATCATTGGTCCCCTTATTTTTTTGTAAAGTAAATCGTTATTGCTCCTTTAAAGCAAGAACAAGTAATATTTCTTAGATTTTTACCCAAATTTTCATAAGCGTGCCAACAGCCTCAGCACCATCATACAAATCAATGGTTTCAAATGAAACGCTGTCCTGAGCATTAATCAACCTAAGACGGTCCTCCGTTAAACCAATACCCATCGACTTGTGCGCTGGAAAGTTTTTCTTTTTAAGTTCCATCGCAGCCTCCCTGCCGATACCATCATCCTCAATCTCAAACAGAATCCGGCTCTCCCCTTCCCTGGTTACTGAAATTTTCAAGATTCCGCGACCAGGTTTGTTGTAAAGTCCATGAAGGATTGCATTCTCCACATAAGGCTGGATGAGTAAAGAGGGTATCTCGATGCTGTCAGCGTCAAGGTGGTCATCAATCGTTAAGACGAAATCAAATTTGTTATCAAATCGCACGAGTTCGATGTTCACGTAATACTGCAATAATTCAAGTTCCTCGGAAAGTCTGATCTTGTTGTTGACCGAATTATTTAAAACGCCCCGGATGAGCTTTGAAAACGTAGACAAATAGCTGATTGCATTCTTTCTGTCGTTCTGCGCAATGAAATATTGAATAGAATTCAAGGCGTTAAAAATGAAATGCGGATTCATTACTGACCTTAATGCAGTGAGCTTGAGTTCGCCAATTTTTTTGTTGGCCTCCGCGAGTCTCGTCTCACTCAGTTTTCTTTCCGTAACATCTTCGCCAAAAATGGATACACCAATAATATACGAACCCTCAATGATAGGGCTTAAGGAAAATTCATAGACCTTTTCATTTTCGTCGGTAACCTTGAATGTCTCGCCTCCTAACGCCCGCATATACCTCTGAATCCAAATCTCACGCACATTAATTTCATCGTCTTTAATGGGGGAGTCGGGCAAAATGCGCGCTCCAATAGAGACATCACGACCAAACCGGGCCTGAATAAATTCACTAAACGGCCGGTTGAATGTAATCAGTCTGAAATTTCTATCGACCGACCATACCAACAGGATTGTATTATTAATGGTTGCATTGAGATTAGCTTCGCTTTGCCTTATCTTCTCTTCGGCTGATTTTCTTTCACTGATGTTCCGGACAACAACCAACATATGGTCTTCATTGGAAAGCTGGATTCGCTGTGCAGCAATGGTTCCATAGAAAGTGATATCATGTTTTTTCAACAAAGTTGCTTCCGCATTTGCGAAACCATGAGTTACATACTGCTCCAGGAATTGATTTCTTTCGTCAATGCTTGCCCACAAATTAAATTCATTTGCCGACTTACCTATCACTTCATTTCGTTTATAGCCAGACATAAGCTCCAGTTGATTATTCACTTCCACGAGAGCGCGATCTTCCTCACGAAAGATCAACATCAGGTCGGGGCTCATGTCAAAGGCTTTCACGAATAGCTCCTCTGCGATCTTGCGGGCTGAGATATCGTTTATAACGTTTAGGCTATACAACTTTCCTTCAAGTTCCATTCGGGTACTGGTGATCGCAACGTGAATAATTTTGCCGTCTTTTCGTCGCCATAGTGTCTCAATGTGACTATGTCCATCGCGGTAGTATTTTTTGTAATAGGAATCCTGATCAATTGGATTGACGAATAATTTTAAATCCCTCGCCGACCGGCCGATTACCTCTTCGCGCCGGTACCCCATAACGGCCAGCACTTTATCATTTACATCCAAAATAGTGAGATCATTTTCCCGATGAATAGTCATTAAATCGGGATTGTGACGGAATGCCTTTGCAAATTTCTCCTCGCTGGTCTTCAGGCGTTCTTCTGCTTCCTTGAAGTAGGTAATATCATAAGTTATACCCAGAATGCGCTGGAGACTATCGCCTTCTACCATTGGGTGGGCCGTCATACGAACCCATTTTTTATAACCTAATGGTGTCTTTATCTGGGCAGTGATGTCAAAGGGGAGATCATAATGCAGGACCATATTATGAAAAGTATCTGCAACCACCCGACTACTCGCCTCGTCATGAAGCCGAAGGACTTCATTCAGATTGCTCACATCGAAGGAATTATCAACTCCATAAATATCATACATCTCTGCCGACCAGGTCATCTTCTTGCTGTGGATTTCATACTCCCAACTACCAATCTTTGCCAATTGTTGCGAGTGATTCAGGATGAACTCACGCTCCTCCAATTGGTTCAGGTTAATCTTAAGCTGTTCGTTCATTTGGCGGAGTTCCTCTTCGGTGCTCGTCAGTTCCTGTTCCCGGATAGCCAATTCGCGGTTAAGTTCCCGCTGATCCTCCAGGGCTTTCTCCAGAATCAATTCCCGTTCCCGTTCCTTGGTCAAATCAATCCTTCCTCCAAGGGCTCTCACCGCCTGCCCCTTCTTGTCTCGAACAATTTTCCCCTGATCAATTACATAAGCCAACGAACCATCAGCTTTCACCACGCGGTAAGTATCAAAATACTCCACCCGATCGCTGTTCACGATATCCCTGAAATTCTGAACCACCCGCTCACGGTCCTCTTCATAAATTGCGCTTTCCCAATCTGACAGTTTGTATTTTCTGCCCGCTAACTTGAAATCATCCAACGCTTTTTTGTTTGAAAACCCGTGAACATTCCCGTTGTGAAAATTGACCTCCCACGTCATCACGTTGGTCACCTCAGAAATTTGCTTGAACCGCTGCCGATCATTCTTTAACCGATTGATCGCTTCCTGCAGTTGCTTCTGCTTCTTTTGCTCGTCTGTTAAATCTCTCCACACTCCGGCAACACGTAACACCGTTCCTTTTCTGTCACGAATAAATCTGATCCGGTCTTCAATGAAATATTCAACCGCATTGCTGCCAATGAAACGATAGTGGTGGACAAAAGCTTTGACGGAGGGATTGTTAAAGGAATCCTGGTAAACTCTCACGGCTGTTTCGCGATCATCCGGATGAATGTGTCGTTCCCAAAAATCGCCTTCGATCTCTGTCGACGGAAACTCGTACTTCACACGATTGGTTTCTGAAGCCAGCCAGTAAGCCGTGTTCTTTCTAAAATCCCTTACCCAAATCGCTTCCGATGAAATATCAATGATCGCATCGAACAACTCTTCATCTGGCAATAAGTCTCTCTTTTTCATCCTTTAAATTGTGACCTTTCCAAGTTAATCCATGTTTGGTTGCAATCAGCCCATACTGAAATAAATTTTGACTCGACAAAACCATTCCTGTTTTTGAAAACTCTCAATATTTAAAGCGCCGTCGCACCTGCTTAATACAGTATTTGTGAGCCACTAATTGACGGTATTATAAAAACCCATATTTTTAACCCTTTTACAAATGGCGCAGGATTTGAGTTGTTTTTAAGACTATGATAAGAGGATTTTTACAGGCGATGATACTTGTTCTGGCCAGCACAGGGATAATTCTCGCTCAACAGACAAGAGAAGAGTATTTGCGCGAGCAGGAACAATTCAAGCGTATGCAACTTACTCAACAGTTGGACTCAGGCGTTTACTATATGGAAGTGGGTGAGCATTTGCGCGCTGATGAAAAATTCAAAAACGTGTTGGCCAACGTCAAGGCGGTACCATCTGACCTGGCATATTATTTTGGAAAGAATTCCTACTTCCTCAAACAATACAAACAAAGTGTTGACTGGCTTAACAAATACATTCAATTGAAAGGGATGAACGGCCAGTTTTCAAAGGACGCCGTCACCTGGATGAAAAGATCTGAAGCTGAATTATTATCGGAGCGAAAACAGGAAGCGGTAAAGACCGAGCAAGTTCTTTCATCCGATTATGAAATTGATTGCGGTCCTACGGGAAAAGTTATTTGTCCGGTTTGTCGCGGCGACCACGTTATCATAAAAAAGGGTCCCTTTGGCGACGACTATCGAACCTGCCCTTACTGCGATGATCACGGTATTCTCACCTGTGAAGAATATAACCTTCTGGTCAAGGGTGAACTGAAACCCAAATTTTGATTAGTTTTGCAGCTTGTTAAATCCGCATATAACAATTTAACAAATGGCACTACACAATCGAATAAGCAACAGACTGTTAAAGGAAAAATTAAAAAAGCTCGCAGACGATCGCATTACGATCTCTTTCTACAAGTACCATCCTATCGTCGAACCGGGGGAACTTAGAAATATTTTTTATCGGGATTTGGAGAACCTCAAGGTAATGGGTAGGATTTACCTTGCCCATGAAGGAATCAACGCTCAGATCAGCGTTCCAAAAGATATGCTGGACGTGTTTCGATCCTACCTGTATGGCATTTCATTCCTGAATGGCGTTCGATTGAATGTTGCTGTCGATGATAATGGAAAGTCGTTCTTCAAATTAAAGATCCTTGTCAGAAAAAAAATTGTCGCAGACGGACTGGATGACAAAGGTTTCGACGTAACGAAGGGTGGTGTTCATGTCAATGCAAAAGAATTTAATGAACTCGCGAATGACCCAAACACTGTGATCGTTGACATGCGAAACCATTACGAAAGCGAAGTCGGACATTTTAAAAACGCCATTTGTCCGGATGTCGATACTTTTCGCGAGGAACTTGTCGTCGTTGAAAAATTATTACACGATAGCCGCGACAAGAATATCGTTATGTATTGCACCGGCGGAATCCGATGCGAAAAAGCAAGCGCCTGGATGAGGCATAGGGGATTTAAGAATGTATTCCAACTGGATGGTGGCATAATTGAATATGCCAAACAGGTGAGAGAGCAAGACCTCGAAAACAAGTTCGTAGGCAAAAATTTTGTTTTTGATGAGCGTCTTGGAGAACGGATCTCCAAAGATATCATCAGCGTTTGTCACCAGTGCGGAAAGCCATGTGATGATCACACCAACTGCAAAAATGATGGTTGCCACTTGCTTTTCATCCAGTGCAGTGAGTGCGCAGAAGAATTTAATGGATGCTGTTCCCCAGAATGCCGCAAAGTACTAGCCTTACCGGTAGAACAACAGAAAACGATACGAAAAGGGATTAACAAAGGACGCCAGGTATTTAAAAAAGGACGCTCGGAAAATATTAAGTTCAGAGCCTAGATCGGGTGAGTAGTAAAAACTGATCATGACACGCCCGCAGTTAAAGAATAACCATTAACAATGAGGTCATGCAGATCCGAATTGGAATCATTAATGTATCCGATCGTGCAAGCAAAGGAATTTATGAAGATCTGCCTGGCAAAGCGATAGTTGAGATACTTACTGAATATATTAAAAGCCCCTGGGATAAGGTCTATTCTGTTATTCCGGACGAGCAGCCTTTAATTGAAGAAACATTAATAAAGATGGCAGATCATGAGAAATGCTGCCTGATTATTACATCCGGAGGAACGGGGCCCGCCCTTCGTGATGTGACCCCGGAAGCCACAGAATCGGTGTGTACCAAGATGTTACCCGGATTTGGAGAACTTATGAGAGCAAAAAGTCTTACATACGTACCAACGGCCATTCTTTCAAGGCAGACTGCAGGGATAAGAAACAAGACTTTAATCGTAAATTTACCCGGTAAACCCAAAGCCATCCGGCAATGCCTAGAGGTTGTTTTCCCTGCAATCCCCTATTGCATTGACCTGCTGGATGGACCATTTATCGAGTGTAATGAGGAGATTATGAAGCCATTTCGACCTCAGAGCACTTAATTTGAAACCCGAATTTCGAGTATGGCACGAATAAAATACTATTACGACACAGAAACCTGTAAATACGAACGGGTAAAGACGAAGAAGAGCGACATCGTCTTAAATGCTCTTGGTATCCTTGCCCTCACTGTTATTGTTTCTATTGGGATGATATTTTTATGGACCAACTACTTTCCTTCCCCTAACGAAGTTCTCCTCAGAAATCAATTGGAGGAACAGCGATACTACCTGGAAGGAATGGATCAAAAAATTTCCGCAATCGACAAGATTGTTACAGGCCTGGAAGATCGTGACGACAATATCTATCGGGTTGTTTTAGGAGCCGAGCCAATTGACAAATCTATTCGTGACGCAGGCGTTGGAGGAACCGATCGATATGCAGACATCAAAGAAAAAAAATTCATTCAGGAAGATTTGATTGTTGACCTAAGCCGAAAGATCGACAAGCTAAAAAGGAAAATGTACATAGAATCCAAATCGCAGGATGAAGTTGTCCAACTGGCTGAGAAAAAAGAAAAACTCTATGCTGCTATTCCGGCAATACAACCGGTGTCTAACAAGCAACTTGTGGCGCTCGCCTCAGGTTTTGGGTTTCGCATCCATCCAATCTATAAGGTAAGAAAGATGCATACAGGAATTGACTTTGCGGCTCCAATAGGAACACCCATTTATGCCACGGCCGATGGTGTCATTGCGTTGCTGAGCGTTCAATTTAGTGGCTACGGAAAAATGCTTGAGGTCGACCATGGCTTTGGTTATCGCACGCGGTATGCTCACATGCATGATTTCGCTGTAAAGAAAGGTCAGCATGTTAAACGCGGTGAGCTGATCGGGTATGTTGGTGACACAGGGTTATCTACTGCTCCGCACCTGCATTATGAAGTATTAATGAATGGAACTCAGATCAATCCAATTCACTACTTCTTCAATGACCTGACCGCTTCAGAATACGAAAAAATCACAGAGCTCGCGTCGATTGAGAACCAATCGCTGGGGATGTAATCTGATATAACTATCAAGTTATTTATACCACGTTGCATACATGGGATAATTCTTTGCTGTTCGCTGAATGACGGCTTTCATCTCATCGCTGATGTCTTTGACTTTTTTCGCCGGAATCCCTGCATAAATTGATTCTGGTTCAATAACGGTTCCCGGAAGGACTACAGCACCTGCCGCAATAACAGAGTTGGCGCCAACTATCGCGTCATCCATTATGATAGCTCCCATACCAATCAAAACATTATCCTCAACAGTACATCCATGCACAATAGCATTATGAGCTATGGATACGTTGCTGCCAATAGTTGTTTTCGCCTTTTGATAGGTGCAATGAATAATCGCTCCATCCTGCACGTTCGTGTTATTACCGATTGTAATAGAGTGAACATCACCGCGGACAACCGCATTGAACCATATGGTACAGTTGTCACCCATTACCACTTCACCTACGACCACAGCGTTGTCAGCCAAAAAACAATTGTATCCAAACCTGGGTTCAAAGCCGCGCACTTGTTTAATAATGGCCATAATGAAAAGAATTTCTAGAGGTTTCAATCTAAAACAAAATCGTTGGGTCACGAGCTCTTGTCGAAGTATTTTTGTTGGCATTTAGGACCTTTCTATTCCGGTTAATCTTGTCCGCTCACCGTTCCTCTTAATTCCACTGACAAGATGTCACCTCGAAACACTAAAAATTGTATTTTTGCGTCCTCTAAGAACAGGAAATGGAGAAATTGATAGGAGACATTGAGATTTTGGCCCAAAATGCCGCTTGTGAAGCAATTCACGTTTCAAAAGTCATGGATACAGGGAAGGCCCGAAAGCTATACATCGAAAGCTACGGATGCCAAATGAATTTTTCCGACAGCGAAATTGTCGCATCTATTCTGCAGGGAGCGGGTTTTGACACAACCGATGATATTCTCCAGGCAGACGTGGTTTTTCTTAATACCTGTTCCATCCGTGAAAAGGCCGAGCAGACTGTAAGAAATCGACTGAATCACATTAATGGTATTAAGAAACGAAAGCCGGAATTACTGGTGGGCGTTTTGGGGTGCATGGCTGAACGCTTGAAGGCAAAATTCCTTGAAGAGGAAAAGATTGTCGATCTGGTTGCCGGACCAGACGCTTACCGCGACCTTCCTAAACTTATCGCTCAAGTTGACGAAGGCGACAAGGCTGTCAACACATTTCTCTCACGAGAAGAAACGTATGCCGACGTCACTCCGGTCCGACTGAATTCAAATGGCATCACCGCCTTTATTTCCATCATGCGTGGATGTGATAATATGTGTTCTTTCTGTGTCGTTCCTATGACGAGGGGCAGAGAAAGGAGCCGCGATCCGCACTCAATTGTAGCAGAAGCAAAAGATCTTTTCGAAAAAGGTTATCGCGAAGTGACGCTTCTGGGTCAAAATGTAGATTCTTACAAATGGAGTCCGGAAGAAAACAGTAAAGCAAGAATTGAAAAGAACGCCACTAATGGCGTGGTTAACTTCGCTGCCTTGCTGGAAATGGTCGCTCAGGTCAATCCCGAGTTGCGCGTCCGGTTCTCCACATCACACCCTAAGGACATTACTGAGGATGTTCTATATTCCATGTTGAAGTATGAGAACGTCTGCAAGTACATTCATCTGCCTGTCCAGAGTGGTAACAACAGAATTCTTGAATTGATGAACAGAGGCTATTCCCGGGAATGGTACCTGACAAAAATTAGGCGGATTCGGGAAATTCTAGGACCAGAATGCGGAATCTCATCTGATATGATAACCGGGTTCTCTTCTGAGTCAGAGGAAGAACATAAACAAACCCTCAGCTTGATGGATGAAGTCAACTTTGACTTTGCGTACATGTTTTTTTATTCAGAACGTCCAGGTACACCAGCGGCAAAAAAATTAGTCGATGATGTGTCCGATGAAATTAAGAAACGTCGACTTCAGGAGATCATTGAAAAACAAACTGAACATTCTTTGATCCGTAACAGGCTTGATCTTGGGAAGACTTTTAAAGTATTAATTGAAGGAGAATCCAAACGATCAAATGATTTCTTACAGGGAAGAAACAGTGCAAACAAAGTCGTTATTTTCCCCAGGGAGAATTATCTGAAAGGTGAGTACGTTAATGTAAGGGTCGACAGCTGTACTGGAGCGACCCTTTTTGGAAAAGCAGTATAAAAAAATGTCAATTACAGAATCTGAAATTCAAAGCATAAAACAGCGGTTTGGCATTATCGGAAATTCACCAATGCTGAACCACGCGATAAAAGTGGCGACACAAGTTGCACCGACTGATATGTCGGTCCTCATTACTGGTGAAAGTGGAAGTGGAAAAGAATCCTTTTCGAAGATCATTCATTCCATCAGCCCACGCAAGCACGGACAGTTCATTGCCATTAACTGTGGATCAATTCCTGAAGGGACGATCGATTCAGAGTTATTCGGGCATGAGAAAGGATCCTTCACAGGAGCTCATGAATCCCGAAAAGGTTATTTTGAAGTAACTAATGGTGGTACCATTTTCCTGGATGAAATCGGTGAAATGCCACTAGCCACCCAGGCACGATTGTTAAGGGTCTTGGAAAATGGTGAGTTCATAAAGGTTGGATCATCAAAGGTGCAGAAAACTGATGTTAGGGTGGTGGCCGCAACTAACGTTAACCTTATGCGGAAAGTGGAGGACGGTAAATTCAGGGAAGACCTTTACTATCGGCTAAGTACAGTACCAATTTTTGTTCCCCCATTGCGTGAACGTGGAAATGATGTAGAATTACTTTTCAGGAAATTCGCCAGCGACTTTGCTGAAAAGTACCGGGTCAAACCGATAACGCTTACCGAGGATGCAAAGGAAATTCTTCTGGCATACAGATTTCCCGGAAACATCCGTCAACTAAAAAATCTTGTCGAACAGATCTCCGTCCTTTCAACTGAGAGTAAGGAAATTGATGGCGCTACGCTTAAACGATACTTGCCACTCGACAGTAATTTGCCTGCAATTGTTCCTCATGGATTAACAGACAAAGATGGATTGAGTGAGCGAGACATCCTCTACAAAGTCTTGTTTGATATGAAGAGGGAAATGATCGATCTGAAAAAGCTTGTTCTGGATATTTATCATCATCAAGGCAACGCAAATCAACTTGTGAAGGAACATGCAGCATTATTTGAGGGCATAGAGCATGACGTTCACAAGTCAACGCAGGAGCCGGTCCTCCTTAATGTAGGTTCAGAAGACTCTTTGGGAGAACAACTTGAAGAGGTCCATGACATTTCCCACGAGACAGAAGACGATTCACTCTCAATTGAAAAGAAAGAAAAGGAATTGATCGTGCGAGCATTGAGAAAAAACAATAATCGACGGAAATATGCGGCACGGGATTTGGGCATCTCGGAACGAACACTTTATCGTAAAATAAAACAGTACGAGCTTGAATAAGCGCATTCCTATTTCACTTGCATTCGTACTATCAGTTACGCTGTTTTTTCCGACATCATGTGGCGTGTATTCCTTCTCAGGCGGAACGACAAACGCAAAAACAATCACCATTGCCGATTTCTATAATAATGCAGATCTGGGGCCGGCTAACATGGGACAGGATTTCACCAATAAAATCAAGACGTACTTTGTTCAGAATTCGAGCCTTTCCATCGTCCCTGATGAAGGAGAACTTCAAATGGAGGGCGAGATCAGTAATTATACTTTTACTCAGATCGCGCCAACTTCAACAGGTGATCCTAATCAAAGTTATTCGGCATCGTCTACGCGCCTCACTATTACTGTCAGGGTGACCTACATCAATACACTTGACGAAACAATGAGCTTCAAGGACAAGTCATTTTCCTTTTATAAGGATTTTTCCAATGATGAGAATATCTCAGATGTTGAGGAGGCGTATGTCAGGCAAATATTTGATCGTTTAGTTAACGACATATTCAACGCCTCAATTGCCAATTGGTAATTTTTGCCCTATTTTTACCCATAGCCCAAGTAAAAAATGGATAAAAATCAGTTCCTTCAGGCGATAAGATCTTTTTCAGAAGTCTCGATAGAGGAAGCGAAAGAAATTTGTGCGCTGCGCGAAGT
>DASUGQ010000067.1:0-12287 GCA_036273935.1 Cyclobacteriaceae bacterium
GCTCTTGGGTTTGCTTCAATCACGTATACCTTATCGTTCTTGATGGCAAACTGGATGTTGATTAATCCTTTCACCTTCAGCGCCTGGGCAATTTTTATAGAGTAGTGTTCAATCTGTTTCATTACAAAGTCACCCAGATTGTAGGGTGGAAGTACTGCATAGGAATCTCCCGAATGTATGCCGGCAGGTTCTATATGTTGCATAATGCCAATGATGTAAACATCTTCTCCATCACAAATGGCATCAGCTTCGGCTTCTATGGCGCCGTCGAGGAAATGATCCAGCAAGACTTTGTTTTCAGGTAAGTGCTTCCAGATGTCGATGATGTGTTCTTCCAATTCTTTCTCGTTAATCACAATCTTCATGCTTTGTCCGCCGAGAACATAGGAGGGACGCACTAATAACGGGAAGCCTATGGTTTTCGAAACTTCAAGCGCTTCATCGGGGTCGGTGGCGACACCGAATTCAGGATACGGAATGTTTAAGTCCTTGAGCAATGTTGAAAATCTTCCACGATCTTCTGCCAGGTCGAGTGAATCGAAAGAGGTGCCTATGATGTGAATGCCATACTTATTTAGCTTCTCGGCAAGCTTTAGGGCAGTCTGCCCGCCTAATTGCACAATGACCCCAACGGGTTTTTCATGCTGAATAATATCATTGAGATGTTCCCAAAAGACTGGTTCAAAGTAGAGTTTATCGGCAATGTCAAAATCTGTCGAAACCGTTTCAGGATTGCAATTGATCATGATCGTTTCGTAACCACATTCACGTGCAGCCAAAACCCCGTGAACACAAGAGTAGTCGAATTCAATTCCCTGCCCGATCCGGTTTGGACCTGAACCGAGAACGATGATTTTTTTTCTGTCGGTGGAGGTCGATTCGTTCTCAGAATCAAATGTTGAATAGTAATAAGGGGTCTTAGCTTCAAATTCAGCAGCGCAGGTATCAACAAGTTTGTAGACTCGTTTGATGTCCATTTCCATGCGCTTAGCATGAACCTCACTTTCATAACAATGGAGGAGATGGGCAATTTGCCGATCAGCAAAACCTCGTTCCTTTGCCTTGCGCATCAGTTCAAGTGGGATGGTGTTCAAATCGAATTCTTCGATCTGATTCTCAAGTTCAACGAGTTCTTCAATCTGGTCAAGGAACCAACGATCGATCCTGGTTATCTTTTGAATGGTTTTGAGAGGAACACCTACTTTGATCGCATCATGGATGTGAAACAGTCTGTTCCAGGTTGGATTGGCGAGACTGTTCATCAACTCCTCCTGGTGACGTAATTCTTTTCCATCGGCGCCCAATCCGTTTCTTCTGATTTCGAGTGACTGACAGGCTTTTTGAATTGCTTCCTGGAAATTCCTTCCAATGCCCATCACCTCACCCACCGATTTCATTTGCAATCCGAGCTTTCTGTCGGCCCCATGAAACTTGTCAAAATTCCAACGGGGGATTTTAACGATCACATAATCAAGGGCAGGTTCAAAATAGGCCGTTGTTGTCCCTGTAATGGCATTCTTTAGTTCGTCAAGATTATAACCGATGGCAAGTTTTGCCGCAATTTTTGCAATTGGATATCCGGTTGCTTTTGAGGCTAACGCCGATGAACGCGAAACACGCGGATTGATCTCAATTCCGATAATGTCGTTGTCGTCATCTGGATTGAGAGCGAACTGCACATTGCATCCACCTGCAAATTGGCCAATACCATTCATCATTTTAATGGCCAGGTCTCGCATATGCTGGTAAACTGTATCGGGCAGGGTCATGGCGGGCGCCACGGTTATCGAGTCGCCGGTGTGAATGCCCATGGGATCGAAGTTCTCAATGGAGCAGATGATGATGACATTGCCAATACCATCGCGCAAAAGTTCCAGTTCATATTCCTTCCACCCCATAATGCTTTTCTCAACGAGCACTTCATGTATGGGTGAAGCGTGGAGTCCGCGATTCAGTGCTTCATCGAAATCTTCAGGATTGTTCACAAATCCTCCTCCCGTTCCCCCTAATGTATAAGAGGGTCGAATGACCAACGGGAAGCCAATTTCCTGCGCAATTTCTTTCCCTTCGAGGAAGGAAGTTGCCGTTTCACCTTTGCAAACACCGACACCAAGTTCATTCATCTTGAGTCGGAATCGCTCGCGGTCTTCTGTAGTTTCAATCGCTTTGATGTCAACGCCAATTATCCTGACACCAAAATGCTCCCACAGACCGGCCTTATCGCAGTCTATGCAGAGGTTCAGCGCAGTCTGGCCTCCCATGGTGGGGAGTACAGCGTCGATATGGTGCTTCTCCAGGATAGTTCTGATTGATTTTTTTGTCAGCGGTAAAAGATAGACATGATCTGCAGTAACCTTATCCGTCATGATCGTTGCCGGATTTGAGTTTATCAACACAACTTCAATGCCCTCTTCGCGTAATGACCGGGCCGCCTGAGAGCCGGCGTAATCAAATTCACAGGCCTGACCGATAATGATGGGACCGCTCCCGATGATGAGTATGGAGCGAATACTTCTATCTCTTGGCATCTTTAAATATTGGGGTGGACAAAACTGGGCCTGCCCAACGGCAAAGGCGGGGGCAAAAATAAAAACAGATTGATAATGAAATGCGGAATCTGAAGATTAATTATTCGTCGATCACGCTGGCGTCTTCTCAGCGGAGATTGCCCACAAATTTTCAGCCGTTCACAGAAAGCCGGAAGATTTTTCTGGGAAATAAGGAATATTTTTAAAACTTTATGCAATCGAATGCACAGATGTGATGAATCTAAATATTGACGCCCGGGAAGGCAATACATACGATGCAATTGTGGTGGGTTCTGGCATTTCCGGAGGATGGGCAGCTAAAGAACTTTGTGAAAAGGGTTTAAAAGTATTGATGCTTGAAAGAGGTAGA
This sequence comes from Cyclobacteriaceae bacterium, assembly GCA_036273935.1. Taxonomy (GTDB): domain Bacteria; phylum Bacteroidota; class Bacteroidia; order Cytophagales; family Cyclobacteriaceae; genus ZC4RG29. The sequence goes on from DASUGQ010000067.1 coordinate 2,899, forward strand.
AAAATTGAGCACCCCAATTATCCCACAACGACACTTGATCCCTGGCAATTTGAACATCGCGGTAGGCTGACGTTGGACGATCGGGAGAAACATCACATCCAGGTCAGGCATTACTCCATTCACGAACAGAATAAACATTTCTACATTAATGACAACGATAATCCTTATGTAGAACGCAAGCGCTACGATTGGATTCGCGGTGATACCCTGGGCGGGCGTTCCCTCCTTTGGGGAAGGCATTGCTACCGCTTGAGCGATCTTGACTTTAGTGCAAATGTGAAAGACGGCATCGCAGTGGACTGGCCCATTCGATACAGAGACCTCATACCCTGGTATGACTATGTAGAAAAATTCACGGGCATCAGTGGTCAGGCTGAAAATATTCCTCACCTGCCGGATGGAAATTTTCTTCCGGCTATGGAATTCAATTGTGTTGAGAAGGCATTCAAGGTTGCTCTTGAAGAAAAATTTCCCGGGCGAAAAGTGATCATGGGTCGCGTTGCGAATCTCACAGAAGAAAAAAAGGGACGGGGGAAATGTCAATTCAGAAATCGGTGCGATCAGGGTTGCCCATATGGCGCTTACTTCAGCACAAATTCAGCAACACTCCCTGCAGCGTTGGCAACGAACAACCTTAATGTTGTGACCGACTCGCTGGTCAATAGAGTGATCTACGATGAAAAGAAAGGCAGGGCTAAAGGTGTTGAAGTGATCAATACGCAGACGAACGAAGTTACAGAGTATTATTCACGAATCATTTTTGTGAATGCATCAACATTGGGCACGACTTTCATTTTGTTGAACTCAACATCTTCACGCTTTCCCAACGGCCTGGGCAATGACAGCGACCAGGTGGGGCGAAATTTGATGGACCATCATAAGGGCTCGGGGGCCTCCGCTTTGGTCGAAGGTTATGAAGACAAGTACTATTCGGGGAGACGACCCAATAGTTTATATCTTCCGCGTTTTCAGAACATTGATGAGAAAAGAAAGGATTTTATTAGAGGGTACGGTTTGCTTGGTGGCGCTGGCAGGAGCGGCTGGAGTTCATCGCTCTTCAGTCCCGCAATTGGCGAAGAACTAAAAATTAAAGTGCAGACACCAGGCCCGTGGGGAATCTATTTCGGCGGGTATGGAGAGTGTCTCCCTTATCAGGACAACCGCGTGACGTTGAGCGCCGATAAAAAAGATAAATGGGGCAGACCGTCGCTCGAAATTGATTGCGAATTTAAGGAGAATGAGAAGATCATGAATAAGCACATGCCGGAATCCATGGCTGAAATGTTGGAGGCAGTCGGATTTAAGAATGTTAAGAAACATAGTGAGATGTCTTTCCCGGGCAATGCCAATCATGAGATGGGAACGGCCCGAATGGGGCGCGATCCAAAAACATCAGTGGTGAATTCTTTTAATCAGATGCATGCGGTGCCAAATGTGTTTATCACAGATGGTTCGTGTATGGCGTCTTCGGGGTGCGCCAATCCCTCCCTGACCTACATGGCACTAACCGCAAGGGCATGTTATTACGCAGTTGAAGAAATGAAAAAACAAAATATCTAAATCAAATACACGCTGCACATTGCTTCGGGCTTTGTGCTTTAAACCTAAAACCATTATGAAAAAGTCAAGAAGAGATTTTATTAAGACGTCTGCCGTGGCAGCGATGGGCGCCATGGCCTTCAGCGCAAAAAGTTATGGAAATATCCTTGGGGCAAATGACCGGGTATTGGTCGGTGTGGTTGGATTTTCTGACCGCTTCCGTTCCTCGCTACTTCCTTGTTTTCAGTATCATTATAAGGAGTTGAATTTTGATATGATTGCCGTTTCTGATATCTGGAAATATAAGAGGGAATTAGGACAATCTGTTTTGAAAGAAAAATTTGGACACGACATCAAGGCCTGTGTAAACAATGATGAGCTCTATGCTATGAAAGACGTTGATGCCGTTATCATCAGTACGGCGGATTTTCAACACGCTCTGCATGCAGTTGAAGCGGTTAAGGCCGGACGAGATGCCTATGTTGAGAAACCATTTGCAGAAACGATGGCAGATGCTCGCGCCGCGTTGAAAGCAGTTCGGGAAGAAAAGAAAATTGTGCAGATCGGATCACAAAGACGAAGCGGTCAAAACTATCAGGCTGCAAATGAATTTATAAAGTCAGGTAAGTTCGGCCCTATAACAATGGTTGAACTAACATGGAATGTCAATCAACCTGGCCGATGGAGAAGACCTGACCTGGTACCTAAAATGAAAGAGCAGGATACTGACTGGAAACGCTACCTGATGAACAGACCCTTCGAGGAATTTGATGCAAGAAAACATTTAGAGTTCAGATTATTCTGGCCTTACTCATCCGGTTTGCCGGGCCAGTGGATGTGCCACCAGATCGATACCGTGCATTGGTTCACAGGACTCAAACATCCTCGTAGTTGTGTTGCCAATGGAGGAATTTACGCATGGAAAGATGGAAGAAGAAACTGGGACACGATAACAGCAGCCTTTGACTATGGGCCACAAGATGATCCGACCACTGGATTTCAGGTAGTCTTCTTGTCGCGCATGCACAATGGGGAGGAAAGACCCACCGAGATTTACTACTCTAATGGTGGTGAGTTGAATTTGAATACGAACATGATTTCACCAGAAGGCGGACTTACAGAACGTCACGCGGCGGCTATGGGTATGAGTGCAAATCTTCTTCCTCAAATTAGCCTCGCTGATAAAGCTGTCGCAACGATCGCGTCCGCCGATACCGGTGGGGATGACACTACATCAAGCCACATGCGCAACTGGATGGAGTGCGTACGCAGCAGGAAGGAACCAAACGCACCGGTTGAAGCAGGTTATTCTCATGCCATTGCAAGTATTATGACAACGGCTGCTGCGCATGCGGGAACAAAATCGACTTTCGATGAGAAGACTCAGGAGGTAATGGTGAATGGCAAAGTGTTCCAGTATTAATATCATAACGCGATTAGCAACATGTTCCGATTAACCGAAAATGTCAATAAGGAGAGTATCGCATCATTCACAAGAGAATCAAGACCAGGAAATCCCGGTCTTGATTCTTTGCGCTTTGTGTTCATCCTGATTTTGCTGACTGTAACGAGTGCTGTCCAGGCCCAAAAAAAGAAAGGTTTTGCCTTTGTTGACCGGCCGAAGGACAAGCAGATTGATGTGATGTATAACGATCAGTTGCTCACCTCCTACTGTTATTATGATTCGATCATGAAACCCGTGTTGTATCCAATAAAAACAATTTCGGGTGTAACCGTCACTCGCGGATTTCCTTTAAATCCAGTGCCGGGTGAGCGCGCTGATCATCCTCATCACATTGGCCTTTGGTTGAATTATGAATCAGTAAATGGACTGGACTTCTGGAATAATTCAACAGCAAAGCCTTATGAAAGCAGAGCTCATTATGGAACAATCTATCACAACAACGTGGTCAATGAGAAAGCATCAAAGAAGGAGGCATCCCTCGCAGTCAGCGCCCTATGGAAGAACAAATCACAGGAGACTCTTCTTGCAGAAGAGACACAATACAATTTCCAGGTTAAGGATAGCGATTTCATTATTGATCGAACGACCACCTTGCGCGCAGTAGATGATGAAGTGGTGTTCAGGGATGTCAAGGATGGTTTCTTTGCCATTCGGGTTGCTACCGAACTGGAACTGCCAGCGAACGATAAAGCAAATCTTGTAGGGAAGAATGGGGAAGTTATGGAGCAGCCTTCTACCGATCATTCACGGGCTACCGGGAACTATCTCAGCAGTGAGAACTTGAAGGGCAATGATGTGTGGGGTACACGAGGGAAATGGGTGACGCTGAGTGGTAAAAAGGATGGAAAGAACATTTCAATTACGATCATCGATAACCCCAAAAATCCTGGCTACCCGGCATACTGGCACGCGAGGGACTATGGCTTGTTTGCTGTCAATCCATTGGGTCAGGAGGTTTTTAGCAAAGGAAAAGAGAAGCTGAATTTAACATTGAAGAAAGGAGAGTCAGTCACATTTCAGTACAGAGTAGTGATACATGAGGGAGATTCACTAACGCCCAAGGAAATAGGCGAACTGGTGGGAAGCCTTTAAATAAGTAAACGTAAATTCAACGCTGCACGATAAATTTCTTCCAGGTTGATTTGCCATCTGCGGTGAATCGTAAGAGGTAGAGCCCGTTTGCAAAAGAGGCGACGTCAAAAGATGCTGATCCTTTACCGTCGCCCGAGGGATCAACTGATTTTTGGTCAATTAATGCGCCGTGCGTATTGATTACGGTGATGATTGCGTTAGACTGATTTCTGAGTTGAAAATCGATATAAAGTCTATCCTGAACAATGGGATTTGGGTAAATCGTTAATTCCGAAACGACATCGTTGCCTTCAACATCTGTGATCTCGTCTTGAATATGAAGATTGTCGATCGCCCATCCCCACCCTTGGGTGTCTCCATCTGAATACAGCCGAAAGCGGATAATGATTTCGTCGCCTGGATTTAAGCCATCGGTTTCGAGGATGTTAATGTATCGCGTTCTTAAAAGGGCGGCTGAACCGATTTGATTTTGGTTGTAAGCATTTAACCACTCCTGTCGATCGTTGGAATCATATCCATCAAGCAAGGGTGTCCATGTAACGCCACTGTCCTTTGATGCTTCCATAAGAACGTAATCTTTAAAGGCACTTGACCCGAAAATTGCGTTCTCTTCGTGATTCTCAGCAAGGCAAACCTCATCAAATCTGATGTATGGGTTATCCGCGTTGACGATTATTTTTCTTTTCAATGTGTAACTGAAATCAGATTTATTATCAACACCAAATCCTCTTAAGTACGGATGCGGCGTGTGCATAGCGCCGTTGATAAATCCTGGTGGCTGGGCGATCTCAAAAAAATTGCCAACGAAATCTGCGGTTAATGAGTTGAAGTTGTTAGTGTATTGTAAAACCGCGTCATTAAATTGAATTTTTGGTACAACAAAATAGCCCATTGCCGGCAACAATGTTCTGTTACCAGCGCTATCAACTGCCTCAAAACGGTACCGGATCTCATCTCCAATTATGAGTCGACTAACATCGATACTGAAATCAGCAAAAATGGATTGCTCCTTCACCGTCATTTCCTGGTGTTGAATCGTCCCGTTGTTTACGCTAAAGTCCAATGAAATCTTGTCTAGCAAAAGGTCATCCGACACGCTCACCGGAATTGACAGCCCTGCTATGTCACCGGTTACATAATCAAAATGATTATGTAAAATCTGAGGTGCTACATCATCCACCTGAATGGTGAGATTGTCAATAGTCCATCCCCAGGCATTGCCGAAGGGATCGGAATGTAGTCGGAAGCGAAAAACTACTTCCTCACCCGGAAAAAACCTGTCTGCTAAATTTATTGTTCTGTGTTGAAATAAGGTTGATTGTCCGTCTTCATTGTTACCGTACGCTGCTAACCAAATTGTTTTCTCGCGTGAATCGTATCCATCTGCAATTGGGATCCACGTTGTGCCACCATTGGCAGATCCTTCAACCACAACGTAATCATAGAAATCTGCGTCACCGAATTTCGAACCATCTTCGCCGGGCTCAACAAGAACGATTTCATCGAAAGACAGCAGTGATGCCCGATCATTGATAATAATGGGAATCCTCAGTTGGTACGTAAAATCAAGTTCTCCATTTGAGGTGGCCTCAGCGTAGGGGTGTTGAGAGTGAATGGCCGGATCACTGAAGCCTGACGGTTGTGAAATGCTAAATTCATTACCAATAAAATCATCGGAAGGTGTGTTGAAATTGTTCTGGTAATAAGTCCGTGACGGTGCGAGACCCTCAACAGGCAGAATAAAATAATCTGCCAAAGGTGCTGTCGCCTGATTAGCGTTAGAAGAATTATCTTTTGCTATTATTCTGTATTTGATTACATCCCCATCCTGAAGTTGTCCGGGGGCGAACGTTATTGTTTTACGATAGTGATAGATTGTAGTCCCATCAAACAAATCTGGTTCAGAACCTGTCAATGCAAGAGAACTGATCTGAGGCGGGTCACTATTAAAAATGTATTCAAGTTGAATGGTGGACAGATCACTGCTCTCCTTAATGCTGACATCAATCACTAAATCTGTATCGAGATAGGATACGAAGGTTTTTGGTGTATGATCAATTTCCGGAACGGCAACGTCAGGGCCAGCGAAGAACGAATAGTATGCAGTGATCGGTCCTTTTTGAGAAATCACTTCGCCCGGCTCATAATATTCCCCGGGATGAGAGAGCGTTCGGTTCAAATTATCAATGACTTGAATATTGTATTGAACAAGTGAAGACGCTCCGGCAGCAGGGATTGTGGCAGAGAATTCATCAGCAATACCGGTTGGTAGCATTTGCGATTGTGTGAATGGCGAACCATTGATTGAATAATTCAGAAGCACTTGGTTCGAATCAAAAGTGTAACCATCTGTTTCGTCCGTCTTAATAATAGCTGTTACGGGAATCGGTTGAGAAAAATTTTCACGGTCGTTCAAATGATGATGATCAATGTATGTTGTCACCCATCCCAGATCCCTGAAAATATTGTTCACCGCCGGCCCGGGATTATGGTTGACTTCATTTACATTGATGAACGGACGCATCAGCGAGTTGGCTGTTCCCTGCGGATTGGCTGCAGGATCCAGGTGTGCAATGCTTGACCCATCATTGAAAGTAGCCGGTGCGTACAGTTGTAATTTTGTAGCGTTGGATGGTGTTTCGATAAATATGTTATTGCTCGTGAGTTGTTCAGCCAGCTGCGTTGATGGCGAGTTGAAATTTTGATACAGATTTTGAGAGGACAGGTTTTCAATTGATAAGTCGAAAGGAAAAGGGATGCCATCGGTAAATTCGCCATATCGCCCAACACCACTTGCGACATTAAACGTACTGGTGAACCCAAAACCGTGGCCAAGTTCATGGAGTACAACGGTAATGAAGTCGTACTGACCTGATGCAGGGGTTCCACTGGTCTGAAAGTACCAACTTGTTGCACTGTTGAATTGAGCAACGATGTCCGGTTCATCTATTCCGTTTAGGTCCGAGCGAGCAAGCTTTTCGGCTAACGGACCAGGATAGTAGATGTTGAATTTAGGAACACCGTTAAAATTTGATGCCCAGAATGAGGGACCTGCCGACCCTAAGGTACCACTCGATAGATTTGACCAAACGGCCGTGACGTGTATAGTTACTGGTGAAGAAATCAGGCTCTCCCAAATGGAAACAGCGTACTCAAACGCAGACTCTGCTTCCGGAGGGAAGTTTATATAATCTACTTCGATGTTGACTGTTTTAGTCTTTGCGCCAGCTTGTTTTATTTTCTTAAAGACTGCTGGCTCGCCAAGATAAGAATGAACGCCAGGTTTTTGTTCGGCATAGCAAATAATTGGAGGCTGACTGTTTTTTAACCTGACGATTCGCTGTGCTTTTGTGTTTATTCCTGACACAACGAGGGCAAAAGCCCAAAAGTAATGTACACCTTTCATAGTTGCTACTTGCTCACACTCCCAAAGCTATGCATTAAGCGCCTAATAGATTGCTTCATGTAATGTTGGCTAACCTGTTGGACATTTTAATCCTTAAATCATTCCCCTCGCCTTCAGTTCCAAATATTTATTGATTGTGTTAACAGTTAATTTCTCCGGGCTTGTTAGTACAGCCTGTATACCATGTTTGGTCAGTTCTTTGACGATTAGTCTTTTCTCGAAGTCAAATTTCTCGGCAACGGCTTTGTAATAAACCTCTTTAAGATCGGTGGCCGGATGGTCAATAAGTTTTGTTACCTCGGTATTTTCAAAAAAGATCACGACGACCAAATGTTGATGTGATAAACTTTTGATATAGGGCAATTGTCTGTGAAGTCCATAAATGGATTCAAAGTTTGTAAATAGAAGTAAGAGACTTCTTTGTGTTACCTTCCTTCTTATGTGTGTGTACAAAACTGAGAAATCCGATTCGCGATAAGCTGTCTTTTGATTGTAAAGTACATCCATAATCTGCATCATCTGCCGGTTGCGTTTACTGGCAGGCAGTGTCGTTCCAATTTTATCCTGGAACGTGATGAGCCCCGCCCTGTCTGATTTTTTTATAGCAATGTTTGAAATGACGAGGCTGGCATTGATTGCGTAATCAAGCAGGCTCATTCCATTGAATGGCATTTGCATCACGCGACCTTTGTCAATTAATGAATATACCTGCTGGGAGCGTTCATCCTGATAATGATTTACCATCAGGCTTGTCCTTCGTGCAGTCGCTTTCCAGTTGATGGTCCTGTAATCATCACCCGGCACATATTCTTTGATCAACTCAAATTCAAGATTGTGCCCAATACGCCGGATCTTTTTAATGCCGGCCTCGGTGAGTTTGTTTGAGATCGCCATCAATTCATACTTGCGCATCTGAATATAAGATGGATAAACAGGCACCGCTTTCTCTGCGGCAAACTTGTAACGCCTTGCAAGTAGTCCCAGGGGGGATGATGCGAAAACGTTTACTGTACCAAAAAGATATTCTCCGCGTTTAACAGGTCTTAAGTGGTAGTTGAGTTTCTTTATCTCCCGGGAGGCAATACGAACTTCATAGTTCAAATCCCGTTTTTGAAATTGAAATGGAATTTCATCGACTACATTGAGATTAACCGGAAAGCGATAAAAATTTTCTATTATTATTTGAACCGGATTTTCATCGCCGTTGGATAAGCGTTCAGCGCAAGTTCGATCGGCTATAACACCTCTCCTCACACCAAACAGCATGACAAAATCAATTATAAGAATAATGAAGAAACAGAAAGAAAGAAGTTTTGGAACGGCAATAATGTAAGGAAAGAAAAATGAAATGATAAAAAGGGCAATGACTACTCCAGTCGATTGGAAGAAAAGATTTCTAAAGTAAAGCGACCTTACCATAATCGCTAGCGAGGTATTTCTATTTTGTCAATAATCTGTGAAATGGTCTCATCAATATCGGCCCCTTCCATTTCGCGTTCGGGCGTGAGGATTAAACGATGACGTAGTGCCGGAAGCGCAACCGTCTTTATATCTTCGGGGGTTACAAAATCACGGCCCCGAATCGCAGCGAATGCCTTTGATGCCATCAGTAATCCGACTGAAGCGCGGGGCGAAGCACCGAGGAAGAGTGACGCATTTGCCCGGGTCTCCTGTGAGATTTGAACCATGTACTGAAGAATTTTATCTTCAACATGAATTTGCCTGATCAATTCGCGGAATGCGATGAGTTGATCGCCCTGAACGACGGTCTGAACCAGGTTAATTTGCACAGCGAGGTCATTTTCCTGGTGAGCTTTAAGGATAGCGACTTCTTCACCCAGGGTTGGGTAGGTCACAAGAATTTTAAAAAGAAACCGGTCTAGCTGT
>DASUGQ010000068.1:0-8107 GCA_036273935.1 Cyclobacteriaceae bacterium
AAGATTTGTTCCTCTCGATCTGCTGACAAGATACATTCCAAGCAGTTCGGCATCCGATCTGGGTTTATCGTCTTCAACATAGAACCATTGCTTTCCAATTGGATCACAAACTTCGCCAGGAATGTAATATTGCTTACCCTCAATGGTTCTTATCTTCTGGTGGCCTGTGGCACTATTCGGAAGAAAGCGTTCAATGGCCAGAATATCAGTAGGCCAGGCATAATCAATTTTCAATTCACTTCCGTCGCCAATTCCGTGGTTCATCATGATGATCGTTTCGGGTTGCAGACTTGCGATGTGATCATACAATTTATTCCGGTAGTCGCGGGGAAGGACGCCCGGGATATCAATCCATACCTCCCCTATTTTTCCGTAATTCTTTAGCAACTCTTCAAGTTGGTTCCACTGGAATTCACGATAGGCTTCAGTTGTAAAGGCATCTTTCCATGCCGTCATGCTGGGAGTCTTCGAGCCGAACGTGTGATGATTGTCCCACGAACAATAATACAACCCCGGCATGATGCCATTCTCATTGCAGGCCTTTACAAATTCAGAAACCACATCGGTTTTATTACTGCTGGTGCCAACATGATAGTCCGTATACTTTGAAGGCCAAAGGCAGTGGCCTGAAACATGCTTGGCGGTGAGCACTGCATATTTCATCCCGGCATGGCGGGCAACCGACATCCACTGGTTTACATCTAATTTATCGGGTGCATAAAAAGTGGAAGGTTTGTCTCCCTTCGAAAGCTCATCGCCGTCAAAGGTGCTCATGCCGAAATGGATAAACATCCCATAGCCCATCTTCTCCCATTGTTCCAGCCTTTCTTTCGATAACCGTTGCGAGAGTTCACTTTCACTTTTTTCTTCGGCACTTGAATTAACAATTGTTTGTGATTTCACGACACCAGGAATACCAGCAATGGCTATTGATCCCACACCCTGAAGAAATTCTCTGCGGTTAAACATAACTCACTTTTTATGTGATTTTAATTTAAATAATTCGCCGTCTAATAACTAATGGCGAACACCAAAGAGAAGCAGTTGTGTTTGTCTTGCTGGTGTTGCACGCAGGCCGTACCATGAACCGGCAGGTGCGCTGGTGGGAACCACACCAAAGATCTAAACTAGTTTCATTTTCAATTCCATGCTCATCACATTAAGATAGATGCTTTCTGCACTATTTACCCAGCATATTTTTTAGTGCTGCAAAATCGACCGATTTGATAATATTGGCCATCGTCTCCGATGCAATGGGATCCTTGTGATCACCGACGATATAAACCCAAAAGAATTGGGGTGATGAGCGGGGCAATTTCTTATTAAAATACGCTGGGTTTGGCTTGATCAGTATTTTCCCAAACGGATCATCATCGTTTGTAAATAGATACGACAGATGATCGTTAGGGTCTTCTTTCACAATTGCCGGTTCACTTAATTCGGTGGCGGACAGACTTAGCAAAGATTCAATTTTGGCGAAAGCAGGTTTGAAATTCTTTTCACTTTCTGCCAGCAATTTTTCATACCTGTCTTTTGTGGGCAGGTAATCCATTTTCATATACTGCGCAAGTTTATCAGGATCATTCTTGTATTCAGTTTCTTTAAAACCTTTTGCTGTGTCATTGTTCTTCAACACATCATTAAATCCCGATGACGCGTTGTTCATTTCATCCGCTAAATTTTGTTTCCTCTTTTCCAGAAATTCTTTTTTGCTAACGTACGAGAAGGGGAGCTTACCAGGATAGGTTATCAGCCACATACTCCTTTTGCCGGGAATTCCGAAACCGAGCGTAACATCTTTTTCTTTAAAGTAGTAATAACCATCTTTTTCAATGGGCATATCCATCATCACGTTATAACCTTCGGCCAGTGCTCTGTCGCCCTGAGCGATGTTGTAGATATCTACGTCAAAATAATTTGCACCGATGGAAAAGTAGGTAGAGGTTTCATGCGCTATTTTGATAATGCCTCCATCGCAGTAATAATTTAAGGGGATGATACTGTAGCTAAAGCTGTTGCCCGGTGCCGTTGCCTCAGGGCTATTATACCCGCCATGAAAATTTGCGCTTACACCCATCGGGACATAGGTTGATTTAACCATAGCGTGCAATGCCGCCACAACACTTTTTTCCCGCGCCAGGTCCGTCGCAGATATACCATAGGTAGATCCTTTAGCGCCTTCTTTCCAGTCGCCCGGTTTTTGCGCTAACGTCGCTTCGGTGCAATCCTGTCCAAGGGATGTAAGGGCACTAATTGACATCAATAAAAAACAGAAAATCTTCTTTTTCATAAATCGGCTTTCTTAAAAAACATGTACGTTAAACTGTATGATTTTTTAAATATTCATTCCAAAGTCCAGTGTTACGTCAACGGCACAAGGAAGTTTGCAACGTGAAAATTTTTCCCTGGTGCAAATGTACTTTGCTTCATTACAAGTGAAATCAGGAGACCATTTTTTCCAGTCTTTACATTCGTTGGTGGATTTCCATGCGTTTGGTTTTAATGAAGCTTGGTGGAGAGGCGGATAAGATTATTGGGTAAAAGATATGGATATTCGACAAGAAATAACAAATTATCTATTACATAACTTTTCCGCCCTCATGTTACCGGGTTCACTATTCATATCCTGCGGAAATAATCAAATCCTTTGTTACGATTATCAAGTGCGATGCATAGGCACGGTGAAAGGAAATGATAAATTAAATTTTAACCCTTTGCGAACGCTGAATATCCCCATATCCCAATTTTCGCATTCATGTCTGGATGGCGCTCTTAAAATGGATATTGAATTTCCTCAACAATTCCATCTTGTCACATTTTGTAGCCAAACATTCTTCGATTACCATTCGCTTGAATGATTCATCAACATTTGCCAAATCTCAACCCGATGTTCCATAATTTGTCCTGTTTTAAGTTTGTATCTGTAAACCTATTTCAGGACTAGACACCGAATAGCAGAATGTAAGTTTTAAATTGATCAGGAACCTCCACTAATTCACTTATTAGAATCTATTCAAAATCATTTCTAAGCGACTTGCTAAGTCATTTCCCACGCGGGAATGAACCTGTCACTCCACTTCCTGAACTCAGTCACAGCTCTCTAAACTACTCCACCCAACAACAACTCATCTCCTTTGCTCATGCGGTTCCTCGTAAAGTTTGCCTGGTGCCAGTAAGGATAAATGAGTGGCGGTTGACTTACCCTGGTTAATTTGTTCACTTCATCGGGTGTCAGTTTCAAATCTGCTGCGGCGACATTACTCTCCAACTGTTTCATGTTCCTTGCCCCGATCACCAGTGAACTAACGGAGGGGCGGGTCAGTAACCACGCCAATGCAACCTGGGCAGCCGCTACCTGCCTTTCTTTGGCGATCGCGTTCAGCACGTCCACAATATTCCAGAGCTTGTCGAAATCGCGAACGGGCGGTTCACTCCAGCCTTCTGCAAAGCGGGTCCCGGTTTGTGTCTTCGCATCGCGCGTGTATTTACCGGATAATAATCCTCCTGCCAGCGGACTCCAGATCAGCGCGCCTAATCCCTGGTCCACACCAATCGGCAGCAATTCATATTCTGCTTCCCGGGCCTCCAGCGAATAATAAATTTGTTGTGTGATGAACTTCTGGTAACGATTTTCTTTACTGGCCTGCAGACACTTCATGATATGCCATCCTGAAAAATTCGAACAACCGATGTACCGGATTTTTCCCTGTTTGATTAAGGTATCGAGTGTCTCCAGCATTTCTTCCACCGGTGTCAGGCCATCCCATTCATGCATGTAGTAAATGTCAATCACATCGGTACGAAGACGCTTCAGGCTTTTTTCAACTTCCTGCATCAGGTGGTAGCGGGAGAAGCCTTCATTGTTGACTCCTTTTGCGATCGGCATTCTTGATTTGGTAGCAATCAGTAAACCGTTGGGACGTGTGCCGTTCAGTACTTCGCCGATAATCTCCTCCGACATGCCGTCAGAATAGACGTTGGCGGTGTCGAGCAAATTGACGCCTTGGTCTGCCGCATAGGTTAATATTTCTTTCGCTTCTTTCACGCCGGAGTTTCCGACTTTTGCAAACTTGCCGCTGCCTCCAAAGGTCATGGTCCCTAATGTTATGGTAGAGACTTTTAATCCTGAGTTTCCTAATTGCCTGTATTCCATTTTGGTTTTGTTTAGTTTACTTCCGCCGTCTGATCCGGTTTCCATTCGTCCGGATGATCATGCAGTTGCAAAGTAATCAACGTTTTTATTCCAGGCTGATTTTGTGGCGGGAATTTCGTGACACGCTACAAAGGTGGGTACAAGTTATTCCTGTTGTACTGCGTCTCTCGCTTTTGTTGGTGTTGTGCCTAAGCATGCGTGGTGGCTCACCAACAAAACTGCTCACCTGGATAAGCGCGCGAAAACATTCGACTGACAAAGATACCGACTGTGCCTGTTGTTGGTGACCCCGGCTCCCGTCATCGCACAACACATAACAACGTCCCGAGGGAACACCGACCAAGGCTAAGGGTGTTCGAATTTTGTTGGACCATAAGCCCTGCAGATTTTGTAAAAAAAATTGGAGATCAATCTCTACGGCTTCCTGTTGTATCACTAGATGAAAAGAATCTTTAGTCGTGGCGAAGAACTTCAGATGGATTTTTCATGACAACGACACTCGTTTGATATAAAACCGACGCAGAAGTCACCAACAAGGCAACTAAAACAATCAGGGCGTAGTCCACGACTGGCAGCTGCGTTCTGTAAGCAAAGTTGGAGATCCATATTTTTGCAAGATACGTTGCTATCGGAATAGCTAATAATGCACCGGCTATTGTCCAAAGAGAGGATTGTCGGATTGACATGTTAAGAATGGCGCTTGTAGTTGCACCGTACACTCGCCGGATTGCAATTTCTTTTAATCTTCTGTGTGCCCCGAAGAATGCTAATCCAAGAAGACCAAATAAAGTGATAGTGATACTTACGAAACAACCGATAATTACAAGGTATGCCTGTTTTTTATCCTTTTCGTACAAATTAGAATATGTATCGGCGAGATAAGTAAACTCGAATGGGACGTCGACGAAAGTCTTGTTCCATACCGTTCTTAACTTCTCAACTATTTCACCAGTTCTCCCGTCGGTTTGCACAAGAATCCTACCACTTCCAAATGGACTGGGTTTAGGTCTCTCTACCAGATGAATTTCGACTGGGGTTATCGTGAAGTGCAGCGATTTAAAATGGAAATCCTTTACTAATCCTATTACATTTTTTGGAGCTTGATCGTCCAAGGGATGAAGATCGTTGTCCAACCTGTAGTACCTTAAGGCCGCCTCATTAATTATCATATAACTTGAATCCGAACTGCTCCTAAACTCTCTGCCCTTGATTACATTAAAGCCAATTGTTCTCAGATAATCCAAATCGCCGGCGAGGAAACTTAGCTCCGTGATCTGACTGTCAATCTCGATGTTTGTGTATCCGCGTCCATCCAATGGAGTTCCCATACAAATCGACGCTGAGAGGATGCCTGGTATTCTCAGTACCTCATCCTTAAATGTTTTGGGACTTTGGATACTGTCTAGGTTCATGAGATTAATATCAATTTCGTTCTTGGTGTTAAATCCCAGACTTGAATCCCGAACGAATAACATTTGTCTCCAAATTGAAACGCTCATGACTGCAAGAAAAATTGACACTGCAATCTGAATCATTACAAAGCTATTTAGCATTTTTAATCGCACTGTTTGAATTCTTATTTCTCCGCTAAATAGTCTGCTTGTGTGAATTTTGGCATATAGCAAGTACGTGAAGACACCAAGAACGATGTTCGTAATCACAAAGATTACAGCTGATATCAATAGAACCAATGGGTTGAGCAGATATCTTACGGACAAATAGCTATCGAGTAATTGGTTAAAGTAAGGCAGGATCAAAATGGAAATTAAAACTGAAATTATTGCCGAGATTAGACTAAGAATTAGCGTTTCCAAAATAAATACCTGCGCCGCTGTAATGTTGGTTCCAAAAAGTCGATGGACGATAATCTCCTTCGATCTAAATATGACTCGTGCTTGTGAAAAATTTATGAAATTGAACGATGCAATAAAAAATACAATTACCATTATTAGAAGATAGATGGATAACGCCTTTTTACTTTTAAACAAAAAAACGTCCGATTGATAGTTTTGAGGAACCGTATGGTAGCAGTCTTTTAAGCTCTGCAATTTAAATGGGTTTAACCCTGCTTTCCTGTCATACGATGGAATGATTTTTTCTGAGTCGCGATTCAACTTATCATTGAATTCTTCGAAACTGGTATTCGGGGTCAAACGACAATAAATAAAGCCGCGGCGCAGTTCTTCGAAGGACGAAGAGGAGATCAATAGGTCAAATCTCAGGTGGGAATCCCCCTGAAAATCTTCGAGAATACCAGTTATGCTGTAAGGATGGTCCTCGATATAAATGGTCTTGTTTGATGGGTCATCTTCATGAAAGTATTTGTGGTAAACTGACTTAGTCAAAACGATTGAATAGGGTTGGGCCAAACAATTCTTTCGATCCCCTTCTGATAAATTGAAATTGAAGATTTCAAAGAAAGAAGAATCAGCAACGAGAACTCGCTTTTCTTGAAATATGTTTTCATTTGCCTTGGTAAATTGCCAACCAGGATAGGTGATGTGCGTCAACGCTGAAATCTCCGGATAGTTATTGATTAAATAGTCACTAACCCTCCAGGAATTATTTAAATCGAAACTGTTTACTTGATAGTTCCACTGGAGAATTCGATAGATACCGTTGTGGTCAACATGAAAATCGTCAATCTCGTATTCATGAATCACGAGCGAAATGAGTAAAAAGAACGCAGTCATGGCAACGGTGAATCCCAACATAATGCTGGCAGTATAGAATTTGTTCTTTGCGAGATTTCTAAAAATTGCTCTTGAGTAGATGACTATTTTATACATAAGTCCAACCTTTGTTCTTAAATTGTTGAAAAAACTAAAGAATACCTAAGGTTAATAGCGAAAGTCTCGTCTAAGACCCGTAAGCAAGCGCCTGGTCTTTGCCGCATTCAGATAAAGGCCACTTCCATTCGCATTCGAACAGAGTAATCAAATTTGTTTTTTGAAGAAATGCACGCACTAATGAAAAGATTGTCAACTACATCCGCTAGACACCGGGCATTGGATCCCTCGCTTTTGTTGGTGTTGTGCCTAAGCATGCGTGGTGGCTCACCAACAAACCTACTCACCTGGATAAGCGCACGAAAACATTCGCCTGACAAAGATACCGACTGCGTTTAGTTGAATCACTCGATGTAAAAAAACAAAAGCCCAACCCATTACAGAATTGAGCTTTGTGTTTCTTTGACGAAGTGTGCGTGTGGAGCCGGAGAGAATCGAACTCTCGTCCAGAGAAGATGATACCGTACTTTCTACATGCTTAGTTGACTTTAATTGTCGGGAAAGGCAAGGCAGGCAACAGCCTAAACTCCTCCGTAGTCGCTGTGGCTTAGTCGTGTTTAGCAACATCACACGAAGCAGCTCTGCATTACGACACCGCTATACCAGCGCCGGCAGAACGTGGGCGCTGAGCGATGATGGCCTCCCCGATCTTATCAGGGATAAGCTAACCTGACGTTAAGTCAGATTAAGCAGCCATGGCGTAGTTAGACTCGCCAAGTATGTTATAGGACTATCTTTCGAGCCTGCCTTGTCGGCAGACAGGGCTCTCATCCCATGAGCCTGCATGCTTGCATACGTCATCACACATCCTGTCAAAACCGGTCGGCCCCAATGATGTTATGAATATGCTTTTGTCAAAGAACGTTACTGAAAGGGGGACAAATATAGGGCGGAAAAAGTTCAGATTTATTCCTCCATCACCGAATATGCTTTTAACAATTTTTTGTCAAGTGATAAAACTTCCAATTTGTAAATTTTAGCAGCAGCAAGTATGTAACAATCATTAAGTCCGACACCTGCTGTGAAAATTTATATCGCCAGGAAATTCGCCCGGCCTCAATGAACAGCGACTTCCTCTATCAAGTCATCAGGTAGTAATGCTGTTACCTTCATTTTATTTCGTGTTTTATTCAAATATCCGATATAACATCGTATTAGAAGCTTA
>DASUGQ010000069.1:0-2393 GCA_036273935.1 Cyclobacteriaceae bacterium
TACCAGGGAGGAGTTCAAAGATTTCAATTTGCCAGGGTGGGGTAAACTCGCATGGTCAATCTCTGTTGAACCATATCGTGAAGGCAGTACCATTTCGCTTGAATTAAGGACAACGGCGACTGATGAAGAGAGTTGGATCAAACTGAAGAAGTATTATCGTTTGATTGGCATTGGTTCGCGGTTAATTCGGGAATCCCTCATGTCTCATTTGGAAGTTGAATTAGGAAAACTTAAAAGAGAATTTGACGAAAGGCCGTTATGCGGTGACGAAATTATACCCGATGCCAAGTACTCCATCACGCATCATATCGACGTCGAAGCCCCGCGATCCTATGTGTGGAGATATTTGATGCAACTGGGATGTGATCGTGCCGGATGGTATAGCATTGATGAGTTAGACAACGCCGGAACACCCAGTGTGGACTTGCTGGTGCAAGGTTGGGAGACCAGGAAGGTGGGTGATCATCTATCAGCGACGCCAAAGCTTGATAGCTACTTTGAAGTTTATCGGGCCGATTTTGAGAAGTGTTTTGTTCTCGGCGGGAAAACGATAAGGTTGGGTGATCCTTTTAAATCCACCTGGGCATTTAATCTCGCGCCGATTGGATTTGATGCCACTGAATTGACTGTTCGTGCCCGCATGGAATCCTCACCCCGGTGGAAGGAATGGCTCTTAGGTTCTATTATACTTCCCCCTGTTCATTCCATCATGCAGGGGGCGCAGTTAAAAAATCTGAAGCGAATAATTGAACGAGATGCTCACCATCGCCTGGACGAGAGTGTCGAGACGCAATTAAAATTATCATTAAGTAAGTGATTACAAAAAATTGGAATACCTGGTCATTTACATGAGCAGACACGGAACAACTGAAAAGGTTGTAGAAATCCTGAGGGAAAGGCTGGGTGTTGATACTACTATGGCAATTAATCTTGAACAGGACAAAGTTCCAGATCTGAACAACTTTAAGACCGTGATTGTAGGCGGATCGGTTCATGGGGGAGCGATCCAGGACGAGCTCACCGACTTTTGTCATCGTAATATTGATGACCTGTTGAAAAAAAGAGTCGGACTCTTCATGTGCTTTATGAATTATGTTTTGCAGGAGGAAGAGTTTGAAGATTCGTTTCCCCTTAAACTAAGGGCACATGCTATCGCTAAAGGATTGATGGGAGGGGAATTTCTTTTTGAAAAAATGAACGAGCAGGAAAAGCTGGCTGTGAGAAGGAATAAAGGAATTGATCAATCAGTTTATAAACTTGACCACAACGCAATAGAGAATTTTATCAAAGAAATTCAAGGATGATTAGCTGGCTTTAAAAAAGAGCCTCACTATAATATTTAGATAATAGTGAGGCCCTTTACTTTTTGACTATGCCATAGCGGGCTCTTTCTTTTTGGTCATCATCTTCTCGATCATTTCAGGGACTTTTTCGAATACTGCCGATAGGCCCTTGCTTTGATGCGTGCTGATGAAACTGATCTGATCACCTTTGGTAACTAAAAATCCGATTGGATCTATACCAAGTCCTGCGCCGGCGCCACCGCCTTCGCCTTTTCCGGTCTTGGGAGCGTCGCCTGTTCCGCCGCCACTTCCAAAACCAACACCAACTCGTACAACCGGTACGCAGGTGAAGTCGCCTAATGTAAACGGTTCGCCAATGACCGTTTCAGTTTTTGCCTCCTTTTGGATGAACTCCGTCAGCCGTTGGAGTAAGTTTTCAAAATTCATTTCCATAGTTTTATTTTTTGGTTAGAAATTGAATAAAGATCCACAGTAATCGCACAGGTCTGTTTTCCGCTTGAAGATGAAAATATACCCGGCCGGAAAAATTGCTGCTCAATGTGGCGGGGCCCCGGCTTAACGCGAGGAATAGGGGAACGAGTTGAGCATTGAGAACAACATCATCAGTGTCAAGATCAACAATGAAACGTTTGATCGTGAAACTCTTTATGATTCGTTGAATTACAAAACGCCATGCCGCTGATGACCTATGAAAGTGCTTCCTGGTTTTGTGCTTCCTGGCAGGCAATTTTTTTGTTTTTTTCTCTTTAGCCTCCAAGGGGACATTTACACCGACCAGTTGCATATGCGGACTAAATTTATCTTTGCCAAAATGGAAGAAGAACTTAAAGACCGGCGCCTGAAACAATTCAAAGCGATTTTCATCTGTGTCGATATAAAGAACGATTGGGCGTAGAAGAAAACCGCCAAACAGAATTAACAAAATAAGAAGAATGGAAATCAATACCCACATGATGAGGTCTTGTTGAAACGACTTGAAGATAAAACGCCGCCCGCTTAAAAAGCATGATTTTTGTCAAATGCAAAACATACTTTCATACATAAGAAACTTGATTCCCTTGTGGATAGTTTCAGAAATTATCCATCATT
>DASUGQ010000070.1:0-3220 GCA_036273935.1 Cyclobacteriaceae bacterium
GAATACAACCCCTCAACATGGGACCTTGAAAGCAGCGTTGATGACCTCAAACTATTATTCCAGGTCGGCAAGCGACTTGCCTTTGAAGATACCTGGCCACAATGGAAAGTGGGATCCGAGTTCAAAGCCATTCGTGACCAACACAAGCACTGAGAAAGATAATGATAGCATCTGTCGGTCGGTGCCTCCATCTACACCTCTAACGTGGCCGTTATTGGGTGGTGATCAGACGCGTGTTTATAGACATCCCATATTTTCCCTGTCAGCATATCGATGTTGGATTTGCCAGCGGTGACCCAATCAGGTTTATTTCTTGAATAGAGTATGTGATCAATCCATTCGCGGTGATACATATTGTTGAAAATGGGATCTCTGAAACTAGTCGTCTCCACATCAAAGTCGAGCTTTGTTCTTTTCGCTTCACTCAACGAATCAAATAATGCATTGCCAAGGCACAGTTCAGGAAACCAAACAAGCCCCATCAATCGCTCAATGCCACTACCCAAAATTTTCTTTTCGCTTGCATCAAAGCCTGGACCATCGTTTATATCGCCACAGACTAAAAGGGGGATGTTTTTCGTGGCCTGGTTCCTTAAATACTCGTCCAGAAATTTCAATCTGATTTGGGTACACTGGGCAAATATTTTTCTTCTGTTTGCTTCCGAAAGTTCCCACCATTTTCCCCACTCCAATGCATCAAATATTCCTTTACTTTTCAGGTGAAGACCCAGGATACGGAAAGGATTGCCATTAACAGGATTGACTTCGATGTAAAGTGGCAATCTTTCAAAATAATATTTCTCTACAATGCCGTCCTCTTCATTGTCTAACTCAAACGGAGCGAATACTCCCATTGTGGTGGTGTCGGTAACGGTAAACGGATCCGCGGCGTTAAATTTATTGGTATCAATCCGAACAGCACATCCAATCAATTGCGAAGAACCGGAAGTTGGTTGGACTTGTGTTTTCCACTGACCGGTAACATCCGTATCAAAGAAAAGCTGCAATTCCGTTGTCCGGTTTGGCCCTTCCACCAAAACAATTACATCCGGCGCAAGCTCATTGATTACTCCGGCAAGATCAGTTCTTCGTTGCTTAACCGTCGAACCTGGTGTGTGAAAAGGTTTTTCATTGTCGGGTTTGAATGCACCCTGACTATCGAACAGATCATTCATCCATTCAACATTCCATACAAGTAGTTTTAGCGTTGCCATAGGAGAGATTTTTAATTGAAGCTACTATCTTTTAAGGAAATTGCAGTTAACGGAATGTCAAATTTTCATCTTAATGAAGTAAACCTTTCTCAGATCACCAAATACCGGGAAATGGATGATCTCCCTTTTAACTAATACAATTTTGTACTTTTGATTTATAAAGATTAGCAGATGAGCATACATACGTTAGATGAAGCAAAAAGGGATCAACAAAAACCTAATCTAGCTGGTCATAAGGCCCCGGAGCCCTATAAACCAAAACACAAGGTCCGCATTGTAACTGCGGCCAGTCTTTTTGATGGTCACGACGCGGCCATTAATATCATGCGTCGTATTATTCAAGCGACAGGATGCGAAGTTATTCATCTCGGACATGACCGGAGTGTTGAAGAAGTTGTAAATACTGCTATTCAGGAGGATGCTCAGGCTATCGCCCTGACCAGCTATCAGGGAGGTCACAATGAATATTTCAAATATATGTTTGACTTGCTTCAGGAGAAAGGTGCAGGTCACATCAAAATATTCGGCGGCGGCGGCGGCGTAATCCTCCCACATGAGATCAAAGAACTGATGGACTATGGCATCACAAGGATCTATTCACCGGATGATGGCCGCGCCATGGGATTACAGGGAATGATTAATGATCTGGTGGAAAAAAGTGATGTCCCCTCCGGTCAACAAATCTTGGAAAGCGATATCGAAAATATAACTTCAAAAAATCCACTTATACTCGCCCGGTTGATCTCAGCTGCAGAAAATTCCTACGAACTTCACAAACCACTGTTTGAGAAAATTGAATCTATTGCAAACCAGATCAAAATCCCGGTACTCGGCATCACCGGAACCGGTGGTGCTGGCAAGTCGTCTATCGTAGATGAGATTGTGAGAAGGTTTCTTAAAGATTTCTCTTCGAAGACGGTCGGGATTGTTTCCGTTGACCCCTCAAAGAGAAAAACGGGAGGCGCTTTGCTAGGCGATCGTATTCGGATGAATTCCATTAACAACTCCCGGGTATACATGCGTTCATTGGCAACCCGGCAAAGCAATCTCGCACTATCTGCCCATGTTAGGGAAGCAATACAAATCCTGAAAGCGGCGTCATTTGATTTAATTATTCTTGAGACTTCGGGAATCGGGCAAAGTGATACTGAAATTCTTGATCACAGCAATATATCCATGTATGTGATGACGCCAGATTATGGCGCCGCCACACAGCTGGAAAAAATTGATATGCTGGATTTCGCCGATATCATCGCGCTGAACAAATTCGATAAACGTGGGGCGCTCGACGCTCTGCGTGATGTAAAGAAACAATTTCAACGTAATCATCAACTGTGGAATAAAAATGCAGACGACATGCCGGTATACGGCACCATCGCCTCTCAATTCAATGACCACGGCACCAACCAGCTATACATTAACCTTATTAAAACAATAGAGGCAAAGACTGGCACCGGCTTCCGTTCGGTTTTCAAGGCAATGGATGAGATGTCGGAAAAAATCTATATCATCCCACCACAGCGAACAAGGTATCTGAGTGAGATCACGGAAGCCAATCGCAAGTATGATCAATGGGTAATCCAGCAAAAAAATATTGCTCAAAAATTATTTGGTATTCGCACTACTCTTGAACATTTAAGAGCGACAGGCGACAAGGCCCTTTGCAAATCACTTGAAGATGAATCAGAAAAAGTAAAACAACAATTGCATCCGTCGAACCTTGCGATAATTGAATCATGGCGGGAAAAGCTGGACCGTTACAGCGATCCATTATTCAAATTTCAGGTGAGAGGAAAAGAAATCGCCATTGAAACACACATCCATTCACTGTCACATACACCGATAAAAAAGATTTCATTGCCAAGGTATGAGGCTTGGGGAGACATTCTTGCATGGTGCCTGCGTGAAAATGTTCCTGGAGAATTCCCCTATACTTCCGGTATTTATCCTTTCAAAAGAGAAGGAGAAGACCCCACGCGAATGTTTGCCGGAGAAGGTGGACCGGA
>DASUGQ010000071.1:0-10955 GCA_036273935.1 Cyclobacteriaceae bacterium
ACTTCAGAAAGGTGAAAATTTCTTTTTCATAAAAACGGGGTCGCAGCGTATAAAAAAAATATTCCTCAATAAAATATTATACATTGAAAGCCTGAACGAATATATCCGCATTCATCTTGAAGGAGAGAGCCACACCATCCACCATTCCCTGAAAAGTCTGCTCGATGTATTGCCCCAAGATCAATTCATACAAATACATCGTTCATACATCATCAACTTTCACAAACTTGATCTCGTAGAGGGCAATACTGTTAAAATCAACAACATTGAATTAAACATCGGTAAAAATTACCGGGATGATTTCCTCAACCTCATCAAAAGCAACAGCATTGGGCTCAATTTAAATCAGGGGAAAGTAAATACGCAGAGCATTAAAAAAGACAATTCATAATAAGAATTTCTACAATTGAAGAGTCAATGCCTGCTGGCCAAACAGGTCTTCAGCCAAGTTGTGATGCTCGATAAGAATCTTCCACCAATAAACGTCTGATATTTTTATTTCCGTCCATTACAAGTAGAATGGTGGCGTCTCGGCGGAATTGCAGGGTATGCATTCTTGATGGACTGGTCCCATGAAAATGATTGGTCAGGTTGGAGGGGGCGTTGGTGTTGTGTATTGAGATAGCGGAATTCAGCAAATCACAGGGGCAAAACGGCATATTATGAGCGTATCTGTTTTGTTTAATTTTCATCGCCGAGTTTTATTGGAAGTTTTTTATCTAGGGGTTCAGATACTTTACATCACATGACGGGCTGTTGCCTGCCTGAACAAATTATCCTTGTATCATACTCTTAACCTTTAAAACATTTACTTATGAGAAAAAGATTATTTCTTCTACTGGGAATACTATGTTCCCTGGGATACTATTCTTGTATGGACGAACTAAACATGGCTGGAGGAAACAACGCTTCAAAACACGGTCCTAAGCCTGGACCTGAATCCACTATTTTTGATCCCTCTCGTCTTATTTCGCCAAGTCAACACGCTGTTTTAGACACCATTCAAAAAGGTTTTAGCTTCACCGAAGGTCCTGCAGTCGATAAGCACGGAAACATATTTTTTACTGATCAACCCAATGACAAAATTTATAGATGGGATGCGGCGACCGGATCCATAACTACCTTTTTAACAGGCACCGGCCGGTCCAATGGAATGGCTTTTGATAAAGCTGGCTACCTCATTGCTTGCGCAGATATGCACGGAGAACTATGGAAAATAGCCCCGGATGGCACCCATACTGTGCTGGTAGATAATTACAACGGTAAACTATTAAATGGACCAAATGATGTATGGATCAATCCTGTAACCGGCGGAATGTATATCACTGACCCGATATTTCCAAGACCCTATTGGGACGCTGGCGATCCGCGACAACAAGGTTGGGAGCCAACGCATTCGGAACAGGCTCCAACAGGCAAAGGCGGTTATGTTTATTATCTCGCTCCTGGCAGCAACACATTGGTCAGAGTGACAACTGACGCAATGGGATGGGACTCAGATTCATGGCCAAACGGTGTCGTTGGAACTCCCGATGGAAAAAAACTTTACGTAAACAAATGGTACTATGATAACATGGGGGGAACCTGGGTATTCGATATTAATCCCGATGGCACACTTTCCAACATGCAAAAGTTTATTGACATGGGAGGCGACGGCATGTCAATGGATGAATTGGGAAATATTTATATAAGCAATGGACTAGGAGTGACCGCTTTTGATCCAAAGGGGAATAAAGTCTTTAATATTCCTACCAACGGAGCGACTAACAATGTTTTTGGTGGCAAGAACAACAAATTGTTATTCATTACCGGTCCTGTGGACCGGGTAACCTCACTCAAGATGAGCGTGAAAGGCGTAGAGAAGTTTTAAAGCCTTAACAGAGTGACCTAATTAATTAACACATTTTGAGAAATGCCTCTCGTCCCAGGGGTCTCCGTTTGGTGACCCCGCTGGGACATTCTTCAATTTACTTCCCAATCAATCCGATTTCCGTGATCACCCTCTCAAACCCTGCCTTCGTTTCCGGCTCTGCATTCCTGACTGCATCCAAAACCTCGTGTGTGTTCAGGTCCAAACCGCTCTTCCATAGTAATGCAGCGGCTTGCGCGGCAACTGCTCCGTCATAAGGGTCGAGTTTTTTTACAATTCGGCTAACATCACCTTTTGATGAATCGACAATCGCTTTCGCATAATCATATGCGCTGTCACGTTTGCCGTTGTTATCGGCATCAATCCACACGGCTCCCGTGGAACCAATTACTTTTGGTGTCCACTCCCCTGATGTGCGCTGATAAGGTTTTGCAATCGGCCA
Organism: Cyclobacteriaceae bacterium; assembly: GCA_036273935.1. Classification (GTDB taxonomy): domain Bacteria; phylum Bacteroidota; class Bacteroidia; order Cytophagales; family Cyclobacteriaceae; genus ZC4RG29. The sequence continues at coordinate 2,313 of DASUGQ010000071.1, forward strand.
CCACGGCATCCCTTCTCCGGGGCCTTCGGCAATGGCGACGAGAAAAATATCTTGCTTCGGTGCTTCTATCGTCCATGAGCTTTTCCACTTCAGGGGTTGCTTCTTTAACTGATCGATCTTTTCTTCGTGGATCTTCTTTCCATTAGCGTACAGGCTCACCCGCTCAGCTCTGACCCATGACGGACCGGCTACTTCTACACTTACCTGCACTTTAGCTTTTATCAGAACAATATCCCCCGGGCCAAATGTGTTATTGACGGTGATCTTTGTCAGTAGGCCTGCGCTTACCATCACCCTTCCTTCGCGAAAACTTTTTATCGCCTGATCGACATTGATGTTGCCTGGGTTTTCATCGTTGGCTTGTATGTAGGTTCTTCCCTGCCCTACCGTGAAACGACTGACATCATGAGAATCACTGGAGCCAACCGGTGTGAGAAAATATCCACGATTGAGCATTCCAAACCAGTCGCGATACAATTGCATGTAGTCTGTCTGTTGAGAGCCAGAGTTGATTACTTCCATGGCATTGGCGGGAAATTTCCAATCATCCTTGCTTGTGCCGGCACTTGACAGGTGACGTGAAGGATCGAATGGACGAAAATCATTGTGAATATCTTGTGCGTGATTTAGAATAACCACTTTGGTCCCGGCATCCCCTATATTTTCGGCTATGTCGTTCCAGTTTTCAGCGTTGTGATCGATGACGGGTGTTCCTACGGTCGTCCTGAACACATTGAAATGTCCGACCTTTGTTGTCAGCTCATCTCCCGTTACGGGTGTAAAATAAGATCGGACGCCCGCGGCTCTTGCCGTCGCATTCAGGTCTACATAGATGTTGTGATCGGTCATCACTGGCAGCTCAATGCCTTCTCCTGCAAGAGTGATGACGCGTTCTTCTTCTGTGGCATCACCGTGATGGGAGTGTGTAACCGTATGAATATGGGTATCACTGCAAACCCATCCGGCAGTTTCAACTTCCCGTTTCAAGCGGAATGTTTTCTGAACACGATCACCAGGCTCAAGTTCTATTTGCATCGAATCGATTCCATACTCGAAACCGCGGCCTGCATAGATTGTATACCTTCCCGCAGGCAGTTGTAGGGAAGCTTTTCCAGTTCCGGTGTAAGCATAACCGGAGCGTACAACTACTTTTTCCCCGATTGTGCTCACTACATTTCCGATGCTCCGCTTGTCTGTGAGGACCGTGATGCGCGCAGGGATTAAAGTATTAGTTCCAGTTTCAAACACAGACACCTCCAGGCTGGCTTCCGTGAAAACATCATCCGGAGAACGACTGTCCAGCGAAATTTCTCCCACCCTGATATCATCGGGTACAGTGCTTGAACATTTTATCACCAGAATATTTTCACCCTCGCGAAGCGTTCCTGCGGGGATTGAAAAATAAGCCATGAGATCTTTTTCATCCACCACCAGGTTGCCGATGTCGCGGTCGTTGATCAGCACCTGCCAATTTTGTTTTACATCGTATTGACGGAGTGACAGCGTTTGTGTGGCAGGGCTCCTGTTGGCCGTAAACTTTAGAACCAATTGTTTCTCCGGGTGAGAGGTAAACTCCAACCACTCGATTGGGTCTGCATTACGCAGATGATGGAGGGCGTTGTCCAGCATTTGTTTTTGGCTGTAACCGGTAATGGTGAAGAAAAGCAGGATGGCAAGAATTGGAGAGAGATGACGGATTATCGCCGGAGAGATCATAGCGGTGCTTCGAAGATTGTATTTTCAAAAGTACGATTCTTCGGCAATTAACGACCAGTGGATCGATTCAGCACAATCCCTTTTCAGGGTAAGTGGCAACTTGCGGAAATGACAACCCAATAAGAATACTAAACCCACGGAGTTTTTTAAGTTGTCACTATGGACCAACAAGAGAAAATGGCATTACGGTATTGGGAGCCTAAAGGATTAACTGATGTAGTGCATGGCAATGTTGCGCCAGATTTATAGCTTGGCAAAACAGTCGCAATAGAAATCAACAAAGCATCCCGGAACTTGTATTTACGCGCTATCTTTAGCATCGATTGTATATCTAATTCACTTTTCCTTTTGCCTGACTTATCATAATCAATTCAGCTATATTTTCGGCGTCGATGATGCCCGCCAGTCTGCCTGCCTGACTTACCAGTACAACCGGTACTTTGTCCTCATAGAAACTTTTATAGATATCCGCCAATGGAGCATCGACGTCAAAATAAACCAGGTTTCTGCTTGCGATCATTTCTAATGGTGAACGATCTCCAACGGTACTTATCCCTCTGATAATGCTATCGCGGCTCACAATACCGAACGGTTGACCATTATCGGTTATCAGGAAATTCTTTGCTTCACCATCCAGCAACATTTTAATTGCATCAGCAATTGTATTGGTCTTGTCCAGTGAAGTATACCTTGTCATCATTGCATTTCGTGCTGTAAATGCTTCCAACGCCGAATACGTTTTAACCATTTCACTTTCGGCGTGGGCACCCAAAAAAATAAACAGGCCGATAAATATTAAAAAGGGATTTGTATAAAGGCCAAAGAAGACAAAACCGACGGCCAGCATTTTTCCAATAGAAGATGCGATTTCAGTGGCACGCACTCTGTCCAGTTTCATGGAGAGCAAAGCCCTGAGCACCCTCCCACCGTCCATTGGAAAAGCGGGTATCAAATTGAAAACAGCCAGCCAGACATTTAGAAATCCTAACATCGGAAGAAAATTTGAGTGATTGATTCTTAGCAAGGTTTCCGGTTCCCCTTCGACATTGTTGACCAATTGCATAATGAACGGTAAAAGGAGAACCATGATCACAACGTTGACCAATGGTCCGGCCAGGGCGACAATGAGTTCTTGCTTCGGGTTGTCAGGAATTTTTTCAAGCCTGGCAATGCCGCCGATTGGATAGAGTGTTATGTCTTTCGTTTTGATTCCAAATTTCCTCGCCGCCAGCGCATGTCCTAATTCATGGAGCGTTACGCATGCGAACAGACTCAATATGAACAAGATCATCCAGCCAATTTCCAGCGCGTTGAGACCGGCCATCAGGTTGGTAATGATAATCCACGCAATCAGTAGTGAAAAGGTCCAATGCACGGCGATAGAGATGCCGGCGATTTTTGGAATTTTTATTGTTTTGTTCATCGGTCTTTGAATTTAAGAATTTGCCGGGAGTAGGCCACATTCGGTCGTAATATTCATTTGAATGCAAGTCCGTTGGTATGACTGCCGTTTGTGCCATCTTGCTACGGATCGACTTTAATATTTCCATCACTACGAGAATGGTCGCGGTGGTAGGAATTAATTTTATCCACTCGGCAAAAGATTTTCCCCTGTCGATGCGACAATGGTAACGGCACGGCTTTTCTGAACAGTTGTCGCTGCGAATGCCATATTGAGGCAGCCGCCAACTGCTGTGGCCTCGCAGTTCGACCGCGGAAGATGCTCATCGCGGCACATGGAAGCCAAATAAAAAGCATTCACGGAACTTCTTAGCTCCGTGAATGCGCCCGAGAGAGTTGTATTAAGATTAGTAATAATAATAGAGCACCGTTTGTGTATCGTTGGATGATACCGCCTTTCTTTTTGACGGTTGACCATCCGGTCCGAACTCGTACGACAGGGTGTAGTTGAAATCAAAGTCATTTTGTTCAACACGGTAGCTTCCTGCCAAATTCTTCTGGGACATCACCGTAGGAAGCACTTCCACCATCGAAATCGGATTTGCTTCTGCGCGGTAGTGATCATACGTTCGGGTCGATATCAACAGAGGCTCTGTTGCATTGGCAACATCGGTATAGATAAGCGATTTGTAGATGTTTCCATCAGTGAAATACAAGTGCACCGTAAACAACCCACGCTTGAACGACCCGTCGCCCTGTTTGTGGTAAGGCTCCACCCCGGCCACATTTCCGTGATCATCATAGGCATAATTTGCATACTCGATCAAATCCTCATTCTGGTACACTTCCGACCGGACTATCCGGCCGTTCTCCCAACGGTAGTGTACATCGCGACCTGGATATTTATTAATCTTGATGATCCTGTCCTGCTCGTCATAGAAGTAGGTTTCCGTGCCGGAGCGTTTAAACGGCGTATAGGTCTCCCAGTCTATCTTCGCAATTCTACCTTTGGCGTCATATGAATAGAAACGCTTCATGGCATCATGCGCGCCCGTGCTTTCATAACCTCTGACTTTGCCCACAAGCTCATCATCTTTAATAGTAAGAGCCCGCGTCAAATCTGTTCCCTTGCTGATGGAACCTTCCGTAGAATGAATAGCGAATGTTGCCTGGCTATGTCCGTTCACTTCGGAGTTGTCCCGCAGGCTGACAGAGAAACTGAGCTCGCTTGTCCCAACCGGCGCCATCAGCGTCAGTTTTCCGTTGTCGGTGGCAGGATCGGTGGCAAACACTGCGGAATTATCCGAAGTCACTTCAATCACAATCCTGCTCTCTGCGGCCGCGGGTGTTGAAAGCATGATCCTGTACTCCAGCGCTTCGCCGTTCTCCAATGTGCTTTCGACTTGCTCGGCGAAGTTGGCTACACTTTGCACCGGGGTGTCGCTATCATTGTCGTTGATGGTCAGTGCCAATGAATGTTGCTCGCCAGGTGTCAGCGATCCGGAAGGTTCGATAAGGATTTCTGCTAAGACATCGCCATCTGCTTCCGTGTTGTCGATTGACTTTGCCGTAAAATGTAGCTGTTGGATCCCTTTGGTCACCGGCAATTCGATCAATCCATGGCTGTGTGCCGGAGTAGTCTCAAGTCTCTTCCAGGATTCTCCGTTGATCCTAAGTTTGGCAATGCCGTCCTCAACGGCCGCGCGGCTCAGCGCAAGTTCAATGCTTACCCCTGCGTCGTCGCCTTCTTCAAGGGTGTGCTGTGCATCCACGAACTGAATAGAAATGGGCTGCTTCAGCGGCTGGGTTGGTTCGTCTTCGCAGCTCATCAGCATTGCGCTCAGCAATACGGTGGTAATGAAATAGTTTGTTGTCTTCATGACAAATAATTTTGATGGTGAAATACTAGTTTGATTGAACAGGTTACTATGTTCATAATTGTAATTGGTTATAGCCCCTTTCACGATTTTCAGTTGAGGCAGGGAAATGATACTTTGCGACAATAACAGGACATTTCACGACACCCATGTTTGCCCACATGCCCATCATCCAGGGAATTTTGTACGGTGCCGCGCAGCGTGGGGCGCGGTTATCGGAGTTGTGTCAGGCGATCGGAATCGCGCCGGAGGATTTGGGTGATTCGGAAACAAAAGTTCCTTTTGAGCAGTCCTGCCAAACCTGGGAACATGCCGTTCGATTAACCGGGGATAACCTTCTCGGCCTTCACTTGGGTGAAACCAGCACCGCGTCGGTGTTGGGCATGGTCGGAAACCTGATGCAAAGCAGTCCGGATCTACTTTCTGCGTTCGAGGAACTGACACACTTCATTTCCGTGGCCACAGACATGGTCCACTTTGGCGTGAAAAAAAAGGGAGATGAAGTAACGCTGACCTACAAACCCGCCTTGCTTTGGGTGAGGACCTACCCGGTGGGCGCGCGACATTCCATGGAACAATCCATGTCGGGTACACTCCACGTGTTTTCCCTGATGGCAGCCACCAAAACCCGGCCTCTGCGAGCAACTTTTTCACACAAACGGGCAGGAGATCTTGCCGAGTACCAACGTGTATTCGGTGACCACCTTCAATTCAATGCTTCCGCCAACCAACTCGTATTTGCAAAAAGCGACCTGCTCAAACCGGTGATCAGTCACGACCGCTCCTTGTTCACCATCTTTCAACGGATGCTCCGTGAAAAAAAATCGAACAAGCATCAGACACGCTCAGACCAGATCAGACAATTGGTTCGCACCGATTTTCAGGGCCAGATTCCTTCATTGGAAGTTATTGCAGACCGGATGAACATGGTGCCCCGTACCCTCCAGCGTAGATTATCGGACGAAGGGACCACCTTTCGACTGCTCCTTGCAGGATTACAAAAAGAGCTGGCCACAGAGTTGCTGAAATCAAACGGCAGCGTATCGCAGGTTGCAAACCTTCTGGGATATTCTGACCCAAGCGCTTTCAGGAGGGCATTCAAGAAATGGGACGGAGGTTGAGACAACGCTGAAGGCAGTGTTAACTCTATTGTGGCTTCACTCGTCCGTTGTCAAACAAAATCAGTAGCTGTGGCTATCGTCACAATTCACCAACAAGCACACCACACGACAAGTTGATGTAAGACTATTCATTTGCAACAAATTTCAGACATCCATCACCATGGGTTAAAAGTCCCTTCGCTGGCCCCAGCACCGTGAAAAAAAATGAAACAGTTGACAAGATCCGAGACTGATTATTATTCAATAGAATAGCCAATGGGTTTAAAGGAAAAGTTGTTTGACTTTTCAGCCGAACATGCAGTCATGCCCACGATCAGGTCCATCTTTGCGTCGATAATAACATAATCACCACTTTTGCTTATTGGTGGAAGCACGTCGATCCTGCCTGTTGTGCCATCAACAGAAACGTGCATGAAAATATTAAAGCAAACAGGAATGTCGTCATACGTAATGCCATATTCGCTCAGTGCTTCAAGCAGATTGCCAATACAGCCTCGATGTGGATGCTCGTGCCCATATATAATGCGGAATGTATCGGCACTGCAGGGTGTCAGCAAGAAGTCATGTCTGCCGACGGTATCGTCTACCAACTGGAACATAACGTTGCTCCGATTTGAATAAAAATTATGGCCCTTCGTAAGAAAAATCGTCTCGGCATAGTCGATCGTTCTTCCTGAAGACAAATATTCTGCACGGTCATTTGAATTAAAGCAAACGAAATCACAAACCTGTTGCCCCTGCAGATCTGTAACTTTCAAACGCCTTCCTTTTTCAAGCGTAAAGGCCGTACCGCTACGTGGAGGAATTATATTTTGCATCTTTGTGTTTGGGACGAAAAGGACATTTCCAATTCTTGTCATATTGCAGGCCGCTGTATTGATACACTTCGGATGATTCACCGAAATCGGCCAGCATCGGATTAACAGAGCCAGAGTATTTTATGTCTCGTTTCCGCACGGCGGTCCTCATCGATTCATATTTATCTCGCTCGCGAAGGGAAACGAACTGACTATGTGGATTAAACACAATTGCCGGGAAGGAAAACCGCCGGGCTTTGCGACCACTTGCAGGGTGCAGACCTATTATATAAAATGCTTCTTCCCTGATGCTGAAGCTAAAGTGGGCTGACGTTGGATCATTATCCACCCGGCGATCATAGCCATGGTGCTGCGCATCTAGATCGGAGATCGCCTGCAGACGCTGCCAAAAAATCTTGTCAAAGAATTCCTCATTGTCGAAATGTGGCTTCTTAAACAGAGCCACAGCGCTCAAATATTGCCCGCCACCTGTTTGTCGTAACGTATCCACAAACGAATATAAAAACCGTAAAATTTCGAAATCGCTCTCGGGGCAAGCCATGTGCTCAGCTACATAACACTTAATTGTATTACCGGCAAGTGCAGCTTTAGCTGCAATACACGGAAATCCCTTTTCCTCAATAAAGTTAAAGTATGATTCTATTATTGTTGATGCTTGTGTGTTCATGTTGCTGCTTCCTGCGTAACAATACCCTCCCCTACATATTCTGATGCCCGGAACCCCAATGAATAAGATTCTGCTGGCGAATGATTGCGGAATTCGAAAGTTGAATCCAGCGCACGTAGCTTCCTGAAATACCTGCGGGCATTCAGTGTAAAACGCAGACCTCGCCAAAAGCCCCATCGTGGAACTCCGTGCCTGTAATTGTACATTGAAATCTGCCTGAGGATTTTCCAGTGCTGAATTAGAGTCATACATGCCTCAAGAAATGAATAACCATTTCCATAAATATGATGAGGTTCTGCTCCACATCCATTGTATTCCAGGATCGAATAGTTTTTACCATTTTTTAAATCTTCAATGGATCTACAACGGATATCGAACCGTCCATAATAAAATGTTTTTGTGAAATGACTCAGCGAATCAAAAACATTCAAAAGCTGATTGTCCTTTTTATTTTCGAGACTGACCAGTTTTCCACCACGGCTGAGATTAAGGGCGTAGGAAAGAATGTAAGTCTCACCAGCGGGTATGATCGTGTTTAATTTGCTTTCATGTTTTGACAATAGTTCTCTTCGCTTGAAACTGGCGCGGGGGTAATTCATGATCAGTTCACGCAAGGTACTTTGACCATCCCCTGTTACCTTCATAAATTCTTTTTTGACGAAGCCCGTTATATTGCCCTTTGCTGCATTGGGGTGGCGAAAATAAAATATACTCACCTCGAGCGGGTAAGTAATCAGCCTCTGAATAAGATATGGCGATTCCATTGCGTCATGATACTGCAATAACTGTCTCATGGAATTGACCTTTCGAAACATATAGCCCATCATTCCGACATCCGGTTTGACGGCAACTGGAAATGTGAAAGCCGCGGTTATGAACCTCGCCTCTACCTCGACCCTAGAAAGAGACGATTGCACTAAGATGCTCTTCGGAAAGGAACCAGGTGGCAGCTGTTGATATATCTCGCTCTTTGACTCGCCAATGAAACCACCGAACGTAATGGTAGGATTTGACGGGATAAAAAACCATAAGGAACCTGATCG
>DASUGQ010000072.1:0-16809 GCA_036273935.1 Cyclobacteriaceae bacterium
AGCTCCATAGAGGGTCAGCTTCTTCTTCAGCAACCCGTAGGAAGCAAAAATATCAACCAGTTGATAACTTTCCAGTGTCACTTCTGAAAAGGAAGTAAAATCAAAAGTCGTACGTTTGCCCGTATTGTTGTATTTCAACGACAAGGTTGAATTGGGAAGTGGATGAAGCGTGAATACGGCGCCAAATTTGTCTTTTGGAATTCTGTAAAAACTTTCAGGCTTGTCGGTATCATTATGTGTATAATTCAAAGAAAGCGAAGCCTTGTTGTTTAGCTCATAAGACATGCTTATTTCAACTCCTTTCACCACACGTTTGGAAGTTAAATTGACATACTTCCCTCCGATGTAGTTGCCTTCATCATCAAACAGAGAAACAAAGTCAATCGGGTTCGTTTCATTTCGCTTGAACCACACAAAGTTAAAGGTAAACTTGTTCTTTGCGTAAACTGAAATGCCCGCTTCGTAGTTAACGGCTTCTTCCGGAGAAAGGTCTTTGTTTCCATAAACTGAATAAAGCTGATATAACGATGGTGTTATGTAACTGCTGGAAACCGAACCAAGCAATTTATATCTCCATTCTCCTTTATTGTTAATCAAATAGGATGGATTGAAATTGTATACCACTTTCGAGCCGTAAATGCTATGCGTGTTTAATCGCAATCCGGCATGTACATTTAGTCCTGCCGGCAGATCTATTAACAACGACGCATAAGGGTCGAACATGTCAATATGAGCGCTGTCGATACTCACAGCCTCTTTCTGATCAAACGCCATGTGCTGGTAGTTCAATCCCACCAGACCCTGGAGAACATTGGAAAAGAAATGCCGGGCAGTGACCTCAGTCTGAAGATTTTTACCCTGGTATTCCGATGGAAAGCTGCTTTTAAAAATTCGTTCATTGACATTATAGACAACCTTGGCCTGCAGCTCACCCTTTTTATATTGATAAACCGGGTTCAATCCAATCCGATATTGATTATACTCTTGCTTGTTTGGTGCATCAGTAAACTCATAGTCATCGTAATCTGCGTTAAACTTCTCATATGCCCCGAACCCATTTAGTTTAAACTTTGTGCTAAACCGGCATCCAAGTTTCAGTAAACCATTTTGACGGCTGAATCCATCTTTGTCAAACTCTGAGTTGGGATCATTGTCCTGGGCAGAAGAAAATCCATCTGACGTGGTATTGTTTCCCATCACGAGGTAGGAAAACTTACCTGTTGTTCCCTGGACTTGCAGATTTTGGGAAAATGTGTGATAAGACGCCGCACTCAAGTCTACGCTTCCCTTGAAAGGACTATTGTCGGGGTTTTTTAACCGGATGTCTATGACGCCTGCCGCAGCACCTGTTCCATATAAAGTGCTAAGACCTCCTTTAAGTACTTCGATCGATTCAATTTGCGAAACAGGGATGTAACGGAGGTCATATTCGGCATTGATGGCAGAAGGATCATTGAGTGGAACACCATCGATAAGGATCAGGGTATTGCGGTTCCTACCACCACGAACGTAGTAACTGACATTGGTGCCTGGCGTTCCAAAGTTTCCATCCACCTGGATGCCAGGCACCTCATTGAGAAGGTCTGCCAGTGACTTGCCCGCATTTTGTGAGAGTTCCTTTGAAGTAAGTTTGAATATGGTCTTACCCGATTTTTCGACCGGCACATCAAACTTGGTTCCGGTTGTTACCACTTCCTGGAGCCATGTGGTCTTAAGAGAATCCTGCGCGTACATGAACAGGCAGGACGTCACCCATAATAAGGTAGTCGTAATTGTTTTTCTCATAGCATTTTTAAAATTTAGACTTTAAACACTATGAGCTTTTTGGCAGAAAAGAGAATACGCGAGTTTCCCCGCTTACCCATCGCCTTTCACCCGAAAGCTCTGAAACTTGTGTGGATTTTGACGGCAGGTCTCCTGGCTTTCCACTTACTGACGCCTTCCCATCCGCGAGCAGTTGGCGGACAGTGGCTAAAGAGTATCAGTAATCTGATGTGGATTTACAGTTGCGGGGACAGCTACGGTATCACACCGTATTCCCTTTTAATCTTCCGATTGTTGTTGGCAAAGGAAGAACCGAAAATCTGGTATAAACATAGCCTAAAAAGTGGAAAGCAAGAAAAATTAAAATAGAAAGTTAGATTAGAATGGCTGACTTATTTCTTGTCACTGATTTTGACAAAGATTTTCGTTTCGCATGGGCGTGATGCGTTGGAAACGATGAGTGAGTCGGCCGTAAAGTTCTCGACAGAATAAGAGCCTAACAACAATTTTGATTTCTTGTCAAGGAAATAAATATTATTACCGTCGAATTTATAAAGGAACGAATTCAGTTTAGTTGATTTCCTTGAGTCCATTATGCGGACATTCTCCTCCCCACTGGTATGGTCTTTAAACCTGATCACACTGTTTGTTCCGGTGGAGTTGCTGTGCATGTCCACAATCAATTCTTCTGTCTCCTCATCCTCCGCACCTAATTCATCATTCAGACAGGTAGTTTGCTTCACCAATTGCCAGGTTCCGATCAGCGACTGAGCATACGATACAGGAAAGACAAGGACCAAAAGGACGATGAAAAAGGTAGATTTCATACCGTTGGTTGACATTATTAAATTTAACAAAAAAAGGACCTTAATAAAGGAAGAAGTAATAATTTACAATCCGTGTTTTAACCCCGATGATCCGTCGTATAACGTTCCTGCTCTCACTAATTGTATTCTCGTGCCAAACTGCGCCGCAAGAAGACAAGGATTTACTTCTTAATCTGATGAAACAAAATTCCGACCAATTCAATGACATCATAAAGAACCCTGCATTATATGAAGTTCAGATTATTTACACACAAATCAATCGGGATGCCAATAATCAACCACACTTCAAAACATTTTATTTTAACACAGACTCGAACCGGTATTTCTACCCTGCATCAACCGTTAAGTTACCGGCCGTAATGCTGGCCCTTGAGAAATTGAACGATCTTAATGTCGCGGGCCTGGACAAATACACAACAATGCTTAGCGACAGTGTATACTCAGGGCAGCAATCGGTACTGAAAGACTCAACAGCGGCAACGGGCCTGCCTTCCATAGCACATTATGCAAGAAAGATTCTTGTTGTAAGTGACAACGATGCTTTTAACCGGCTATATGAACTTATCGGACAAAAGGAGTTTAATGAAAAACTTGCTGATAAAGGATACAGCGCCCGTATTCTTCACCGGCTGCAACGGTTTCTGACGCCTGATCAAAACCGGCATTCGGAGCGTATTCGGTTCGTTCATGGCGACTCAATCATTTATGAGCAACCTATGCTCATAAATCAAGATTCGATTTCACCGCCCGAAAGGATATTGAAAGGAAAGGGATATATAAAAGGTGATGATGTACTTGTCAATGAACCGTTTGACTTTACATACAAAAATTTCCTTTCCCTTACTGATCAGCACGCCATTCTTAGGTCGATAATCTTTCCTGAATCCGTTCCACCGTCCAAACGTTTCGGTGTTGGCGAAGACGACCGAAAATTTGTCTTAAAATATATGTCACAGTTGCCCGAAGAAACGACATATCCACCTTACTACAAGGATACAACGTATTATGATGCGTATAGCAAATTCCTGCTCTTTGGAAATGACCATGATCAAATACCATCCGGCTTACGCATCTTCAATAAAATCGGCGATGCTTATGGGTACATGATCGACAACGCATACGTCGTTGACTTTGATCATAACGTTGAGTTTATGCTTTCCGCTGTGATAAATTGCAATACAGACGGCATTTACAATGATGAAAAATACGATTACGAAAATATCGGTTACCCGTTCATGAAAAACATTGGACAGGCGGTCTACCATTATGAACTCAAACGCAATCGTATGAACAAACCCGATTTGTCCGAGTTCAAATTCCAATACGATCGTTAAAGAGTTATTCCAATCGCAAAGTTTGAAAAAATCACTTTATTCATGAATTTTCATTTTTGAAACTATTTATGCAAAAGAGCAATGCCATAGTTATCACAGGAGGCTTATTGGATGGCGTCAGCGCCAAGACTGCACATGGCCTTATTCGGGGAACTGACCGCTTCAACATTATCGGTGTCATCGATGAGAAAAGTGCAGGTCGCGACGCTGGTGAAGTACTCGACAAAAAACATCGCGGCATTCCAGTCTACACCACCATCCAAGACTTCATTAGCAAATCGCAAGAGAGAGCCAGGTATGCCATTATTGGCGTTGCCACAAAAGGAGGAATTATCCCACCCTCCCTTCGTGCACTTCTCAGAGAAGCATTGGAAAATAACGTTGCGTTGGTAAATGGATTGCACGAATACATTTCGGACATCTCGGAACTGGCAGAGCTTGCAAACGCAAAAGGATTGGAAATCATTGACGTTCGTAAACCAAAAAAAGTGAAGGACCTTCATTTCTGGTCAGGGAAAATAAAGGAAGTTAAATGCCCGAAGGTCGCGGTATTGGGAACAGATTGTGCTTTAGGTAAAAGAACAACGACAAGAATGCTCACCGAAGCCATGCGAAAGGCGGGATATAAGGCGGAAATGATATACACCGGACAAACCGGCTGGATGCAGGGGGCCCGTTATGGGTTCATCTTTGATTCCACCTTAAATGACTTTATCTCCGGTGAGATGGAACATGCTGTTGTTACCTGCTATCATGAAGCCAGGCCAGATATTATTTTTATTGAAGGACAATCTTCGCTGAGAAATCCGAGTGGCCCGGCAGGTGCTGAATGGATTGTCTCCGCTGATGCAACCTTTGTTGTTCTGCAGCATGACCCAGGGAGAAAACAATACAAAGACATGGAATATTATCCAGCCTACATTCCTGAACTAAAGGATGAAATTGATTTGATAAAAATATATGGGGGCGAGACTGTCGCTATCACGATCAACACAGGCAAGGTTGGTGAACCAATGGCAAGGACGTATGCTGACAATTATCAAAAACAACTCAACCTTCCTGCAATTCTGCCTTTGGAAGATGGCGTTGATGGATTGGTTTCCATCTTCGCAGATCTTATTAAAAGAGTCCAACCGGCAAGTCTTTAAAACAAATGAAAATTAGATCGATAAAATCATTCGATGTCGACCTTGGCAATACCAAACCATACACCATTGCTTTTAAGTCAATTGATGAGGTACGCAATGCATTTGTTGAAATACAACTTGACGATGGGACGACGGGCCTCGGTGCGGGAAATCCCAGCGAATATGTTACGGGAGAAAGCTTTGCTCACTGTGTTAGCGCGTTGAGAGAAGACAACCTTGCCTTCCTGATAGGGCGAGACATTCGTGAAATCAATCAGCTTACCTTCGAAGTTTGGAAAAATTTACCCAACAATCCCGCCGCCCGGGCTGCGCTCGACATTGGCCTTTATGATGCATTCACAAAATACCTTGACATTCCGCTTGTCAAATTTCTGGGTCAGAAATTCAAATCACTGCCAACATCAAATACCATCGGGATAAAGAACGTTGAAGAGACTTTACGTGAGGCCAATGAATACATTAAAAATGGATTCAAGATCCTGAAAGTAAAATTGGGCAAAGACCTAGAGGAAGATATCGAACGCATTGCGAAGTTGAGAGAGCGGTTTGGAAAAAATATTGTTATCCGCATCGATGCCAACCAGGGATATACGCCTGATCAAACCATCCAGTTCTTTGATATGACTTTGACGATGAACCTGGAGCTTATCGAGCAACCTTTACCTGCAAAATCGGTCAATGAAATGAGAAAACTTCCTCCAGTAATAAAGGAGAAGCTGGCAGCAGATGAATCCCTTCTCTCCGTCGCGGATGCAATCGCGCTCGTTAAACCACCAATTGCGGCCAGAATTTTCAATATCAAATTGATGAAATGTGGTGGCATCAGCCAAGCGTTGAAGATTGCCGATGTCGCAGAAACCGAAGCCATCGACCTTTTCTGGGGGTGCAATGATGAAAGTATTGTAAGTATCACCGCAGCTTTACATTGTGCGTTCGCCTGCGCCAATACGAAATACATCGACCTCGATGGCAGCCTTGACCTTGCAAAAGATATTGTGCAAGGTGGTTTTATATTAAAAGATGGATATATGTCCTGCTCAGACCAGCCAGGACTAGGGGTTAAACGAATCAACTAAAACAGGCTTAAATCAAAGTTTCTAATCGAAGAAGGAAAGTCGCAATTCTCTTTTTCCGATTAAAAGAATTGGAACTATGTTAAACAAAAAACGCCCTCCCGCAACCGATGACTCGAAACGGGAGAGCGTTTAAAACCAAACCCCTCAAACCAACGTCCGGTTCCGGAGCTGGAACCGGATTTACCAATCCTTAAACCTAATATTTAAACAGACAGCCTGCCCTTATGGTTTCAAACGTGTGAAATTTTTTTTTCTAACGTCTCCCATCTATTTCAGGCAACCAATTCATTCTCAGAAAGATTTTCGAAAACAAACTCCACATCGTTTTTCACATCCACCAGGATTACGGAATCCTTATGCACCTTGCCAGCCAAAATCTGCTTGGATAACTCATTAAGAATTTCGCGCTGAAACACTCTTTTCAATGGACGTGCGCCGAATTGGGGATCAAATCCAAGTTTTGCCAGCCTGTCACGCGCGTTGTCGGTGACGTCAATCCTGACGCCGGCATCCTCCAGACGTTTCCTGATCTGGTCGATTTGGATGTCAACAATCTTGCGAACATCATTCCTGCTTAAAGGCCGGAACATGATGATCTCATCAATCCGATTAACAAATTCAGGGCGCACAGATTTCTTCAAAAGCGCGATTACCTCATCCTTTGTGTTCTCAATCACATCAAAATAATTGTCCTCAGTGATCTTCTCGAAATTCTCCTGGATGATATGTGAACCGATGTTTGTGGTCATTATGATGATCGTGTTTTTGAAATTTGCCACACGACCCTTGTTATCGGTCAATCTACCGTCATCCAACACCTGGAGAAGAATATTGAACACATCGGAATGCGCCTTTTCTATTTCATCCAGTAATACAACCGAATATGGTTTTCTGCGGACAGCCTCCGTTAATTGGCCTCCTTCATCATACCCTACGTAGCCCGGAGGCGCCCCAATCAGGCGGCTTACCGAATGTCTTTCCTGATACTCGGACATATCAATTCGGACCATGGAATTTTCATCATTAAAGAGATACTCAGCCAATGCCTTGGAAAGCTCAGTTTTACCAACACCGGTTGTCCCCATAAATATAAAAGAGCCAATCGGCCGTTTCGGATCCTGCAGTCCGGCCCTGCTACGCCTGACCGCATCAGACAATGCATGGATCGCCTCTTCTTGTCCGGCCACCCGTTTGCTGAGTTCCTCTTCCAGGTTCAAAAGTTTCTCTTTTTCGCTCTGAATCATTTTGGAAACCGGGATCCCTGTCCATTTTGCCACTACTTCGGCAATGTCTTCGCTATCCACTTCCTCTTTAAGCAAAGACTTCTCGCCCTGCATTTCCTTGATCTTCCGGTTAAGTGTCTCCAGTTTGTTTTCTGCCTGGACGATCTTTCCATATCGTATCTCAGCAACCTTTCCATAGTCTCCCGCCTTTTCGGCTTGTTCGGCCTCAAACCTGAGTTTGTCTATGTTTTCTTTTTCACGCTGAATTCCGTGAACAACTTCCTTCTCGCTTTCCCACTTTGCCTTCAATGAATTTCTTTGCTCTACGAAATCGGCAATCTCCTTGCTCAGGACGGATTCCTTGTCTTTATTTTTCTCACGCCGGATCGCCTCACGTTCGATTTCAAGCTGCATGATTTTTCGATTTAACTCATCAAGTTCTTCCGGCAGGGAATCCATTTCCAGGCGCAGTTTGGAAGCTGCTTCATCCATGAGATCAATTGCCTTGTCCGGTAAAAAACGATCAGTAATATATCGGCTTGAAAGCTCTACCGCGGAAATAACTGCGTCATCCTTTATTCGCACCCCGTGATGCAATTCATATTTTTCCTTTATTCCACGGAGTATTGAAACCGAATCTTCCATCGAAGGTTCATCGACCATTACGGCTTGGAACCTGCGTTCAAGTGCCTTGTCCTTTTCAATGTACTTCTGATATTCTTTCAACGTTGTGGCTCCAATGGCATGAAGTTCACCTCTCGCCAGGGCTGGCTTCAAAAGGTTCGCGGCGTCCATTGCTCCTTCGCCGCCACCACCTGCGCCAATCAGAGTATGAATTTCATCGATAAATAAAATTATCTGTCCATCCGAGTCAGTTACCTCTTTGATAACTGATTTCAAGCGCTCTTCAAATTCTCCTTTATACTTTGCCCCAGCCACAAGCAAGCCCATATCCAATGAGACAAGTATCTTTTCTTTCAGATTTTCAGGAACATCGCCATCAACAATCCGTTGGGCAAGTCCTTCAACAATAGCAGTTTTTCCGACTCCGGGCTCTCCTAAAAGAATCGGATTATTCTTTGTCCGTCGCGAAAGTATTTGCAACACTCTGCGGATTTCCTCATCGCGCCCGATCACCGGATCTATCTTACCCTGTTTTGCCAGGTCATTAAGATTCTTGGAATAACGCTCCAGGGATTTGTATTTGGCCTCCGCATTTTGATCCGTTACGGTGGAACCGCCCCTCAACTCTTTAATTGCTTTAATCAATCCGGAACGCTCAAATCCTGCTCCTTTCAGCAGAGATGATACCTTATCCCTGGAGTCGAGCAACGCCAGTAGCAAATGCTCGATAGCAACATATTCGTCTTTGAATTCGCGCAGTTCTTTTTCAGCCCCCTGCAATATGGAGTTGGTTGAAGATGATAAATAGGGTTGTTGACCTGATACCTTAGGATAAGAATGAATCAGCTCATCAAGCTTGGTGTCTAAGATTGTCTTGTTGACATTTAGTTTCTTTATCAAAAATGAAACTACATTCTCATCGGTTTGAAGAATCGCCTTCAAAACATGGCCGGGTTCAATAGCCTGTTGTTGATTGCTCATCGCAATCTCCGCAGACTTTTGAAGCGCTTCCTGAGACTTTATTGTAAATTTTTCGAAGTTCATAACTGTAATCCCCCACGTGCAATCATCAAATCACAATCCATTGGGAGAAGGGAAACTTTTCCAGAAATTATGACATTAAATTAATAGATTTAATTCTGTATTTTCCGCCAATCTGACTCAAATAATGTCAAAACGATCGAAGCCCGTTGTAAAAAAATTTCCAGAAGCGTTGTTGGTTGAAGTCTCCTGGGAAGCGTGTAACCAGGTTGGCGGTATCTACACCGTTATTCGTTCAAAAGCCCCTGTGATGGTTGACAACTGGGGGGCTAATTATTGCCTGGTAGGCCCCTATTTAAGCAGAAACATTTTGGCGGAACTGGAGCCGTTGGATCAAACGGCAGATATTTTTGGGCAAGCAGCAGAAAACATTCGCAAAAAAGGATACGATGTTCATTATGCTGAATGGCTTGTCACGGGAAGGCCGCGGGTTGTCTTGTTTAATCCGAATGTTATTGAAGACAAAACCCTGAATGTTATCAAATACCTGTTGTGGAAAAATCACGGCATCAGCTCACCCCCTAACAGTCCGCTGCTCGACCAACTCATTGGTTTTGCATTCCTCACCAAAATGTTCTTTGATGAGTTGGTTTTGATCAGGGATGAGAAACCTGTCATTGCTCACTTTCACGAATGGATGGCTGGTCTTCCAATTCTTGATTTAAAACGAGATAAGATGCCGGTGAAGACCATCTTCACGACTCACGCAACGCAACTTGGCCGTCATCTTGCCATTAATTCACCCATGTTCTATGCCCACTTGCCATTTTTCAAGTGGGAGGATGAGGCAAAAAAATTTGGAATTGAAACCGAAACGCGGATCGAATTTGCCTGCGCCGGCAAGACAGATATTTTAAGCACCGTGAGTGAAGTGACTGCCAGGGAATGCAAGCACCTGCTCAAACGAAAGCCCGATTTTATCTTTCCCAACGGATTAAACATCGAGCGTTTCGAAGTCCTGTTTGAATTTCAGAATCTTCATGCGACCTACAAGGATAAGATTCATCAATTCGTGATGGGGCATTTCTTTCAATCCTACTCCTTTGATCTTGACAAGACCATGTACTTTTTCATTTCTGGCCGTTATGAATATAAGAACAAAGGATTCGATCTCACACTTGAGGCGTTATACAGATTGAACAAGAAGCTTAAAGCTGAGAACGCAGATGTCACCGTGATTATGTTCTTTGTTACAAAAAGGGATTTTCACAGCATCAAACCCGAGGTTCTTCAGTCGCTGGCGATGATGGACGAAATCCAGCAGACAAGTGAGGCAATCAAGGAGCAAGTGGGTAAGCGGCTTTTCTTCGAAAGTACGACCAGGGAGGACAATCGCCTGCCTAATTTGAGTGAGTTTGTCGATGAATACTGGAAACTTCGTTATCGAAGAACTATTCAGGCATGGAAGACAAAAAAGAATCCAAGTGTCGTAACGCATAACCTTGAGCACGAAGAACAGGATGAAATTCTTCGGTTCTTAAAAGAAAAGAATTTACTTAACCATGCAGATGATAAAGTGAAGATCGTTTATCATCCCGATTTTGTAACAACCTCCAGTCCACTTTTCGCGATGGACTACAATCAATTTGTACGAGGTTGTAATCTTGGCATTTTCCCCAGCTACTATGAGCCATGGGGATATACACCCCTCGAATGTATGGCAAGTGGCGTCCCCGCAGTGACAAGCGACTTGTCAGGCTTCGGTGACTATCTATTACACCACTTTCCCCAGCATGAAGAATATGGATTAAATGTTATTGAGCGGGGAAAAAGAACATTTGAGTTTTCGGCCACCCAGCTCATGAATGTCATGTATACGTTTTTGATGCAGACCCGGCGGGAGCGGATCATGCAACGAAACAATGTAGAAAACAATTCCTCACTCTTTGACTGGCAAAATCTTATCAAGTATTACGAAGAGGCTTACCATCAATTGTTAAGTGATTCGTGATAACATAGCTTTGCGCTGAATTCAATTTGATCCCTGCGTGTAAATCGCACACATTCTTTGGAACGAAAAAGATTGAACCACACATTATTTTTTTACTATTTAAGCATCAAAATAATCGTCTATGAAAAATTGCCTGTGCGCGCTACTAATTGCAGCGGCATCCTTTGCCCATGCTCAACAAATGGTATCCATCATTCCGCAGCCCGTTTCCGTGCAAATTAACGATGGCTCCTTTAGACTTGAGCCTTCGACGTCGATAGGTGTCTTTGGAAATAATTCAGACGCGGACAAAGTTGCCCGCTACTTATCGGACAAACTCCGTACCCCGACAGGATTTTTATTTGAAGTGAAAAAGAATGATCGTTCCTCGAAAATAAGAATGATTATTTTAAAGAATAAGGACTCAGTGATCGGCAAAGAAGGATATCTTCTTTCTGTCTTTCGCGATTCGGTTTCCATTCAGGCCAACGAACCTGCTGGCTTGTTCTACGGTACACAAACTTTTCTTCAACTCCTTCCTGCGGAAATTGAGAGTAAAGCCACGGTGGGTGAAGTTATATGGGAAGCTCCATGTGTTTCTGTAAAAGATTATCCTCGTTTTGCCTGGCGCGGATTGATGCTTGACGTCTCCCGTCACTTCTTTACTAAAGAGCAGGTAAAACAGTTCATCGATGAAATGATTCCCTACAAATACAATGTGCTGCACTGGCACCTTACCGACGATCAGGAGTGGCGAATTGAAATCAAAAGCCTTCCCAGGTTAACATCAGTCGGGGCATGGCGGGCAGAACGAGTTGGTGATTGGGGGAATTTTACGAAGCCTTCACCCGATGAACCGAAAGATTACGGAGGCTTTTATACCCAGGAAGACATTAAGGAAATTGTACAATATGCTAAGGACCGGTTTGTGTCAGTGCTTCCCGAGATTGATATTCCCGGACATAGCCTGGCAATGGTTGCTTCATACCCCGAAGTGTCGTGCACACCAGGACAATACCAGGTCAATTCAGGTGAAAAATTCATGGACTGGTACGCGAATGGTTTCACTGCGTTAATCGACAATACACTATGTCCTGCAAATGAAATTGTTTACCAATACCTCGACAAGGTGTTCACTGAGGTGGCACAGCTTTTCCCTTTTGAATACATTCACATGGGAGGCGACGAGTGTGCAAAAAACTTCTGGGAGAAAAGTGATGCAATAACCCAATTAATGAAAAAAGAAAAACTGAAAGACATGCACGAAGTGCAAAGCTATTTTGTGAAGCGGGTTGAAAAAATTATCGAGTCAAAGAAAAAGAAACTCATCGGGTGGGATGAAATCCTGGAAGGCGGCTTGGCTCCTAACGCAGCGGTGATGAGTTGGCGCGGGATAAAAGGTGGGATCGAAGCTGCAAGCATGGGCCATAAAGTTGTCATGTCTCCCAACCAAAATGTTTATATCGACTTATATCAGGGCGACCCAATCTGCGAACCAAAAACCTACGGGATGGTGCGGCTTAATAAGGCATACCAGTTTGAGCCAGTGCCAGACGGTGTGAAACCCGAACTAATTCTTGGCGGTCAGGCTAACTTGTGGACAGAGCGAGTAACCAACATGCGTCATGCACAATACATGACGTGGCCACGTTCATTCGCCATTAGCGAATCACTTTGGTCGCCAAAAGAGAAAAAGAACTGGGACGATTTTGTTGGTCGTGTTGAAAAACAATTCAGGCGTTTTGACGCTGCGCAAGTCAAATATGCGACAACCTTATATGATGCAATCTTCAATCCCAGGAAGGACGGTAAGGGTACTCTCGAGATCGAATTGACAACTGAGGTCAACGGAATAGACATCTATTATTCATTTGACGAATCAAATCCAGATCGTTACTATCCGAAATACACCGCCCCCCTGATGGTGCCGAAAGATGCCGTTACATTAAAAGTAGTCACTTATCGCGACGGCCAGCAGATCGGCAAGCAGATCAATATGCCAATTGATGAATTAAAAAGACGAGCGAAGATCAAATAATCCGATATCAGTCAATCACTGAAACCCCGGCCGATTATTTTCACATTTAGCTGGGATGGATGCAATTGCATTGCAGAACACTTTTCTCGTGATCCTTTGAGCATTGGACTCGCGAATTTGATTCGTGATTTATTATAAATCTCATCCTCTTTTTTCGCCTCATTCATTCAACCTGTTTTTTTTATCGAATTATTCTTCTACTTTCAGGAAAGTTCCCTATCCAGTAATTAACCTAAGCTATGCCTGCCATCATCAGTGGTTACGAATACGATATTTTTATAAGTTATCGCCAGAACGATAATAAATATGACCACTGGGTTTCCGATTTTGTATCCCGTCTTCGATTGGAACTTGAAGCAACAGTAAAAGACCGGCTCACTATTTACTTTGATGAAAACGTGAATGACGGGATTCTTGAAACTCACAATGTCGACAAGTCACTGGCCGGTAAATTGAAATCCCTGATCTTTATTCCTGTCATATCCATGACTTACTGTGATACGAATTCCTTCGCATGGAAACAGGAATTTTTGCCTTTCAGGGAAAGTGCCAGCAAAGACCACCTTGGATTGGACATACGACATTCGAATGGAAACTATTCGAGTCGCATTCTTCCCATAAAAATTCATGAAATCGAAATAGATGACTTGCGCCTTTTAGAAAAAGAATTAGCAGGCTCGTTGCGATCAGTAGACTTCATTTATCACTCCGCCGGTGTCAATCGTCCTCTTACACCAAAAGATGATGATCGACCCGACAATCATCACAATCTCATTTACCGTAACCAGATAAACAAGGTAGCCAATGCCGTTAAAGAAATTATATTCGGCATTAAACAACTGACTAGCGCATCAACAGCAAATATAACTGCAACCTCGGCCAGTCGCCTCACACAATCGATAAGCGCCTCGCTACCGGAAAATATCAGTTACAAAGTCATTAATAAAAAAGCGCCAACTGTTTTTCTGGCATGGACATCACAGGACCTGCGCAATAAGCGCGACGAAATGTTGTTGATTCTGCAAAAAGCAGGCTTTAATGTAATTCCCAACTATGATTGCCCTTCAGATGAACAGGAGTTCACCGAGAAGACCATTGATGATATAGGCCATGCAGATTGTTCCCTGCATATTTTGAGTCATGAGTTCGGTCGTAGGTTTGAAACGAATGATGAAATGTCCTTTCCGCAGTTTCAACTGGAGGAAGCTTCAAAGAAATCCAAAGACTCCGACTTCCATACTTTCATTTGGTTCACACCAACGCCAGGACTTGAGATCAAACCTTCTCAGGCCAGATTTGTTAATAACATCCGGAACAATATCTCTCAAAACATGACCTTCTCCAACAGCCCGGGGTCGATGCAATTGGTAGATGACATACGGGCTATTATGTTCAGGGAAATAAAGGAGGAGTTGAATATGAAGGATACCGACATCTTCTTCATTTTTAATTCACAAGACGAGCAGGATGCCCAACGCATCACCGATATTATCAGCAGCGAATATCCGATCGAGACCATGAACATCATGCCAGATGGAGAAGATGAATATCGCGAACTATCAAGACAACAAATACCGAAGAGTAAACTCGCCGTAGTTTATTTTCGCTACGCGGCAGACTGGGCGTTGCCCTTCATTAAGCAAATCTGGAAACAGGTTGGTGGAGCATCTTCAACAACTCCCATTTTGCTAGTCGGAGAAGACGATCCGAGAACAAACATTGCCCGCACATTTAAAGCCCCTAAAGTTGTCTCAACCATTGTCTCAAAAGACGAGGTCCCGGTTGAAATAAAAAAAGTGTATGTTAAAGTAGTCGAGGTCTAACTCATGTACGAGGATTCAAAAATTTGTCCCTACACCGGATTACGCCCATTTTCTGAAGATGAGTCTCTTTACTTTAAGGGCCGCGACGAGAATATCGAACAGGCAACCCGGCAGCTTGAGAAAAATAAGTTTCTCATTTTAACGGGCGCTTCAGGAGATGGAAAGTCCTCGCTGATTTTTGCCGGCGTAATTCCCAATGCACGCGCCGGGTTTCTTAAATCGAGGTTTTCTAATTGGGCGGTCGCAGATTTCCGTCCGGAGCGAACTCCATTCAAAAATCTCTGCCTTTCAATTGCAAGTCAATTAGGCATTCCAAATACAGAGACCGTCGAAGCCGAACTTAGTCGCGGATTTTCTGCATTGGTTGATTTGTACAAAGCCTCGTCACTCTGGTATGACGAATCTGAAATTCAATGGCAGCAAACCGACCCCCAGGAGCAGGCAAAAATTAAACGCAAGGCAGCCAACCTTATTGTTTTGGCTGATCAGTTTGAAGAATTTTTTACTAATCCGGAAAATTACAGTAAAGGGATTCCTTCGCAGGAAGCTGCGCTGGTCACTAATATTTTATTGGAAACAGCGCGTATTTCACTCGAAGAAAAGCTTCCCGTCTATGTTGTCATTACCATGCGCTCGGACTTCATTGGTCAGTGTGCAGCTTTTCGCGGATTACCCGAGTACATCGGATTCTCACAATTCTTTGTTCCGCGGCTAAACCGAAAACAGTTACAGGAAGTTATTGAAGAACCCGCTGTGCTCAGCGGCAATTCAATTTCAAGGAGACTAACGGAACGGCTGATCGAAGATCTTACGGAAGGCACTGATCAACTTCCCATTTTACAACACGCGCTGAATCAAATCTGGAAGAAGGCCAGCGAAAAAGATGAAGAAATGGATTTGATCCATTACGCTATGGTGGGTGGGATGGATCCGAAAGAACTTCCTTCTGAAGATAGTATTCGGTTTAATCAGTGGTTCAATGCTCTACCGATCAAGATCAGGAATTGTTACGACAGGCCTGGATTGCATAACGTTTTAAACACGCATGCCAACATCATAACAAACCAAATAGCGGATTATGTTTACACCAAATCCGGATTTCGCATTGCAGACGATGAATCACGATTAATTGTTGGTATTGTCTTCAAATGTCTGACGAAGATCAACCAGGGCAGGGCTGTGCGAAATCGAATGACCCTGCTTGAGATCACTCAAATTCTAAATCGCCCTGACCTGGATACGCTCCGCGTGGCTTCAGTGCTGGATATTTTTCGCGATGCAGATAATACACTATTAAAACCATTTATCGCAGAATTGCCAGAGCTCCAGGATGAAACCATTTTGGATATTACGCATGAAAGTCTGATCAGGAACTGGAGACAACTGGGAGAGTGGGCCGATGAGGAATTTGAAAACTACACGATCTTTCTTGACTTTCGTCAGCAGCTGGAACGCTGGACAACTAACAATAAATCAGCAGATTTTCTACTTTCCATAGGACCACTTACTTATTTCGAAAACTGGTTCAATAAGGCAAAACCCAATCAATTCTGGATAGCACGATACGAAGCCGATCACGGCCAGGGTGATGACAAGCTAAGGCGAAGCATCAACTTACTGAAGGATGCTAAAGATTTTCTCCAGCGAAGCACAAGAAAACATTTCGTTACACGTACTGTCATGCATTACGGGCCAAAGAAAATTTCTTTGGTCCTTGGTGCAATTCTCTTCCTGACAGCTTCCTCCTTCATGGTTAACAATTATGTGCAGCAGCAAAGCTCAGTCGTTCGTAATTTTATCGTGGATGAGTCATTACAATATAACAACATGGCTCATGTTCAGCAAACTCAAAAAGTTGCCGCCATCGATCAACAACTGCGCCTGGGAGATGTCACCGCCCGACGTATTTTGGCCAATGCAAAGAATTACAAAGATAAAATTGACCTCGCCATCCAGGTTTCAATCTTTGCAATCGAAAAAG
>DASUGQ010000073.1:0-8956 GCA_036273935.1 Cyclobacteriaceae bacterium
AATTCTACCGACAGTGAATCGACTTTCGATTGAAGCATTGTCTTTTCTTTTGTGTCACATCCAACCAGTAAGGACGCTGCTGCCGGGAGTATAACGAGTAATTTCCTGATCATATGGGTTGATTTTTTAGTTTATGCAAAAATAAACTTGATTTTGGATCAACCGTTTGTAAAGAGCGAATTAATTATTAAAGCAGGCTAAGTGGCATAAAACGGCGTTATTCCGCATGCTTAATAATTGGGCTTTCCTTTTGGTATTATCCCTAAGGCCCTAAATTTGCCCCCGCTTTTCAGCACAGTTATTCAATGTCTACACTAACGACAACTAGAATTCCCGATCTGGGTAAGCCGCGCGTTGTAATCATAGGTGGCGGCTTCGGTGGTCTCGAACTTGCTAAGGGTTTGGTTGATTCCAGGGCGCAGGTGGTACTATTTGACAAGTTTAACCATCACTGCTTTCAGCCATTGCTTTACCAGGTCGCTACGTCCGGGCTGGAAACGAATACGATTGTAATGCCTTTCCGAAAAAGATTTTGGCATAAAAATAACTTTTACTTCCGCCTGGGTGAAGTGACAGCGATCAACCCGAATGATAATTATATTGAAACATCGATCGGTGGAATAAACTATGATTACCTCGTCATTGCCAACGGCGCAGCAACCAACTATTATGGCATGAAGGATGTTGAGCAAAATTCTCTTCCTATGAAGACCATCGTAGATGCGATCAAATTGCGCAACATCACCATCCGTAACTTTGAACAAGCGCTGTTAACTGATGACCTTGAAGTAATGAACAGTCTGATGGACTTCGTCATTGTGGGAGGTGGTCCTACGGGCGTGGAACTGGCCGGCGCGCTTGCTGAATTAAAGCTTCACGTTTTGCCCAACGACTACCGCGAGCTTGAAATGAGCCATATGGACATCCACCTCGTCGAAGCAGGAAGTCGTTTGCTCAACGGGATGTCCACTAAGGCATCCGAGAAAGCGCTTGAATATCTGCAGAAGATGGGGGTAAAAGTTTATTTGAATAGCGCCGTGAAATCATATGATGGTCACAACGTTTTATTCAATACGGGCGAGCGGTTGATTACTCGCACATTAATATGGGCTGCCGGCGTAAAAGGACAACCAATTGATGGATTAAATGGTGAGCTGATCGGACGGTCCTCACGAATAAAGGTCGATGAATTCAACAGGGTATTAGGATATAATAATATATTCGCTATTGGTGACGCAGCCATCATGGAGAATGTTGACGAAAAATTTTTGCAAGGTCATCCGATGATGGCGCCACCTGCTATACAGCAAGGCCGGCTGGCTGCGAAGAATATTAAACGACTTATTAATAATAAAACGCTGAAACCTTTCCGTTACTCACACCGCGGATCAATGGCAACAATTGGAAGAAACAAAGCTGTAGTCGACCTTAAGGTATTCCGTTCACAAGGTTTTTTTGCCTGGTTCGTATGGATGTTTGTACACCTGATGTCAATCATCGGTTTTCGAAACAAAATATTTGTTTTATTCAGCTGGCTTTGGAGTTATGTCTCTTATGATAAGAGTAACCGGTTAATAATTGCACGTCCGAAAGAGGGCGTCCAGTAACCATGGAGTTAAGCAACAAACAGAGTACACTATCTGCAGGCGGAGTATTAATATCCCTGGGCATTATCTATGGAGACATCGGAACATCACCACTCTATGTATTCAAGGCAATAGTCGGTACGCAAGTAATTAGTCAGGAACTGATCCTGGGTGGCCTCTCCTGCGTTTTCTGGACATTGACCCTCATTACAACTATAAAATATGTCTACCTCGCACTGAATGCCGACAACAAGGGTGAGGGAGGAATTTTTGCACTTTATGCACTGGTCCGTCGCTATAAAGCCAAGTGGGTTATTTATCCTGCCATTATCGGGTGCGCTACATTGATCGCGGATGGTTTCATTACACCTGCCATCAGCGTCACTTCCGCCATTGAGGGGCTTACCGTATTGAACAACAAAATTGGACACAACACAGTGCTTTCTATCATTGTTGCAATCCTGGTGGCGCTTTTCGTTTTCCAGCAATTTGGATCCAATGTTGTTGGCACAACTTTCGGACCCATTATGCTGGTTTGGTTTACAACGATTGGTGCTATCGGTGCTTATCATATCGGAGATGACCTCTCCATTCTCAACGCACTCAATCCGTACTACGCGTATCGTTTACTGACACATTATCCTGGTGGATTCTGGATTCTTGGCGCTGTCTTCCTTTGTACGACGGGAGCAGAAGCACTATACTCGGATTTGGGACACTGTGGTAAAGCTAATATCCGCGTAGGCTGGGTATTTGTAAAAATTGCCCTGCTGCTGAATTATTTCGGACAGGGAGCCTGGCTCCTCAAACATGTTGGAAAAAATCTCAACGATCAAATTCCGTTTTTTGCTTTAATGCCAGATTGGTTTTTGATTATCGGGATAATTATTGCCACCATGGCAGCCATCATTGCAAGCCAGGCTTTGATATCGGGAACGTTTACCCTTGTCAATGAAGCCATGAAGTTAAAGCTCTGGCCCGCCACACGAGTTCGCTATCCATCTCAAATAAGAGGGCAAATATACATTCCTTCTATCAACTGGATATTGATGCTGGGATGCATCCTGGTTGTCTTATTCTTTCAAAATTCCACTAACATGGAGGGAGCCTACGGACTGGCCATTACTTTTAATATGCTGATGACGACATCATTGCTGGTCTTCTATTTCAGTACAGCAAAAAAATCCACGTTCCGCAGCACCCTGCTTGGCCTGGTCTTCTTCACCCTGGAAGGATTGTTTCTTGCATCCAACCTGAACAAATTTGAACATGGCGGATGGTTTACGTTTGTCATCGCTTTCTTTTTCTTTTTAACCATGTTCCTGCTGATGCGGGCAAGAAAACTGCGTGAGCGCCACACGGAATTTGTTGACTTGAAACATTATGTCGGCATGATCCAGGATCTGCAGGCCGACACCAGCTTGCCAAAAGAAGCAACAAACCTGGTTTACCTTGCCGTAGCCGACTCTGAACGTTATATCGATTCAAACATTATCTATTCGATCTTCAAGAAGAGACCCAAACGAGCAGACGTATACTGGTTTCTCCACGTTGACACGGTGGACGCGCCATTCACCAGCCGATATACAGTCGAAACGATCATTCCGAAAAAGTGCTTCTTTGTCAGGTTAAGACTTGGATTTAAAACTCCCCATCGCGTTAACCTGATGTTCAGCAAGATTATTCACGAAATGGCTGATAGCGGTGAAATCGACCTGATCAGCCCTTATCCATCCTTGCATAAATACAGCATGCTCTCTGATTTTAAATTTATCATCATTAATTCCTGGGCATCATCAGACAGCGACATCTCCAACTTTGACCGGCTGATCATACAAGGGTATCGACTGGTGAAAAAATTCAGCCTGTCTACCGCTGAAATGTATGGACTGGAAGCTGCCAACATTGAAACTGAAAAAGTCCCGATATCCGTCGGGCCAATCGCCAAGGTGAGAATTAAACGAGATAAAGATTGAACTTGGTTGCTTTCAGGATGCGGCGCTAAGCACCTTTCTGAAATATTCCCTCCTCGCCGCCAGACAATTCATTCCTCAATCCAGCAAACAATTATAGCGACCTTATAGTGACGTTACAGCAACCTTATAGCGACCTTATAGCGATACTCAATCCACCTCAAGCCGAACTGGAGGTATGCAGAAGCTATTGGTAATGTATGGTGGAGGCCGAAGGGCCACTCTCTGGTCGTTAATGAACGTTATTGTTCAGGAACGCTCATCCTGGGACGTGCAAATCGCCTGAATAAAGCCCGGTTCCACACAATAATCTGATGGCATCGATATTGACTTCAAGAGAATCTGAAAGTCGTTCATAATGATTTGGAATTATTATCTCATCGCCATTCGAAACCCTCTCTACCATAACGTCTTTTCCCTGATCTCTCTTGCGGGATGTTCATCGTTGCCAGGGAAACAAACGTTTCGGGTTGCTCCTGTTTATACCAAAGACTCGACCATGGAAATGCTCGGCGAGATTTTAATATTTTAACATCGATGAAAACTATTTTGCAATGCTTCGCATCGCACCACTAACCTGGCCCGGATTTAGATTATGAAATATTAAAACCGCAACCAAGCCTATGTTCAAAAGTTACTTCATTACTGGCGTTCGAAACCTGATCAAGCAACGAGGTTATACGCTTATCAAAATAGCGGGACTTGCGCTTGGTCTGGCTGCCTGTATTATTGTCTTCCTTTACATCAAAGAGGATCTCTCTTATGATGCTTTTCACAAACACTACAAGCAGATTGCCCGTGTGCTGACCATCGACAGTGCGGAAGGTGTAAGCAGTAAACGGGTCGGTGTTACTGAACCGCCATTGGGACCTGCGATCGAAGCCGAGATACCAGAAGTCGTCAACACCGTTCGCATCAGCAATCAGGGAAGGTATGATCTCAGCTACGAAGACAAAACCCTGAAGTGTGAATCAGCCTTCCGGACTGAATCATCATTCTTCGAAATATTTGACTTTCCGGTTCTCGAAGGAAAAAGAGAAGGTGTACTCGATCAACCGGGTTCAATCGCCATCACGCAAACATTGGCAAGAAAAATATTTGGAGATGAAAATCCAATTGGCAAGACGATCAAACTTAACCAGACAACAGAATTGTTTGTTGTGGCCGTCGTAGCCGATCCTCCGAAGAATTCTCATCTGCAATTTGATCTTCTGCGTTCAATGACGCCGGGAGAAAATGAAGATGGCTACCGACAGTTTCTGCAAACCTGGCAAAGCATTGCCATGTTCACCTATATCCAGGTCGAGGACGAGATCAATGAAGCAGCATTAAATGCAAAGATTCAGGCGATCACAAAAAAGAATAATGCCTACGAATTTTTTACTCCCGTCGTTCAGCCTTTGAGTGATGTTCACCTTCATTCAAAAGAAATCCTCTTCGAGACAAACGCCAACAAATCAGACATACTGAATGTGTACGTACTGTCGACCATTGCCGTACTCATTTTGATCCTGGCGGCCGTTAACTTCATGAATATGGTCACGGCAAAATCTGCTACGCGCGCAAAGGAAATCGGCCTGCGGAAAGTCATTGGCGCGTTGAGAAAACAACTCATTCTCCAATACCTCATTGAATCCATTATCGTCACGGTCGCGGCTGTTGTCATTGCCGTTGTGCTGTCGGTTTCCGCAACACCAATGTTAAACAACCTCTATCAACGATTTGCTGACCCCTCCGTTCTCATGCAACCTGAAAACTTGTTTATACTGCTCGGGATTACAATTCTTATAGGGATTCTATCTGGTCTTTATCCTGCTTTCGTGTTGTCAGGCTTCAAGCCAATTGCAGTCCTCAAGGGATCGTTCCAGCATTCAACGGGAGGGATTCGATTGCGTAAGGCACTGGTTATTCTTCAATTCACCATTTCCATTGCGCTGATGGTAGGGACTGCCATTGTTTATCAGCAAATGCACTTCATTTACGAAAGCAATCTTGGATATGATCGCGAGCAGGTATTAACGATCCAACAAAGTGGATCCAACATAGCACGGTCAGCCAATTTCAAAACCGAACTTTTGCGAAATCCAAATATAATTTCAGCGGGAACTGCTTCGTCTCAAATCGGCCAGCAACTGGGAAGAACCGGAATCACTCCTGAAGGATTCAGCACCGACGTCAATATCATAGCCAGCATTATGGGGATCGATGAATCATTCATTCCAACGATGGGTATGGAGATGGTGAAGGGAAGAAACTTTTCGCCGGAGTTCGCTGACTCGCTTTCAGCAATTATAAATGAAGAGATGGCGAGGTTCTTAAAGTGGGAGGATCCAATAGGAAAAAAGATCAGCATTCAGAACGGTCCAAACCCCGAAGACATCACCGCTTACACGGTGGTGGGTGTGATTAAGGACTTTCATTTTGCCACCATACGTCATAAACTGGAACCTTTGTTCATTGTTTTCAATCCACAGAATGCTTCGATGGCCATCAAGATCAGCACATCGGATGTAACCGGCACCATCGCGTACATTGAAGAGACATGGAAAAAGGTAAATCCCGGGACGACCTTCGAGTACAATTTCCTGGATGAACAATTCGCCAATCTTTATCGCAATGAAGAAGCTTTCTCCTCTATGTTTACACATTTTACGATACTGGCCATTGTCATAGCAGGCTTGGGTTTGTTTGCCCTGTCGGCGTTCACTGCCGAGCAACGCAAAAAAGAAATTGGAATTCGCAAAGTCCTTGGCGCGAGCAGCGGCACTATTTTATACCGCCTATCATCGGAGTTTGTTCAACTTATTCTAATCGCCTTTGTTCTTGCCAGCGGCCTTGCTTACTTCGTTATGTCCAAATGGCTGCAGGATTTTTCTTACAGCATAAAAATGGGATATCTGACCTTTGTCACAGCCGGAGCCCTTTCACTGTTCATTGCACTTTTAACCATCAGCTTCCAGGCACTAAAGGCAGCCTGGAGCAATCCGGTGGATTCATTGAGAAGCGAGTAAGCTGCAGTAGTTCTGCTACCGAATCTCTGGGATTGCCTGGACGATTCCTATCACCTTTTGCGGTCAGCCATTCATACAAATCGTTAAGCAATCGAACCAACAAAAGATTACCTTCGTATACCTAGACTTATTGCTTGCTGACAAAACTTCATGATTAGAAACTACTTGATCATTGCGCTCCGGTATATCCTCAGGCATAAGGTTTTTACATTCATCAATATTTCGGGACTTACCTTCGGCATCACCTGCAGCTTTTTCATTTTCCTGTACGTTCAGGATGAGTTGAGTTACGATCGGTTCCATCCGGACGCTGACAGGATTTACAGGCTCAGCATGAACGGTTCGATCCAGGGCAAGAACATTAAATCCGTTTACACGGGAGCTCCCTTAATCAGGGGATTCAGGGAAGAGATCCCTGTCCTCGAAGATGGTACGCGACTGGTCAGTTGGTCAACATTCCCTGCGCGTTACGAAGAGAAAACTTTCACAGAAAAATATCTTTTGTTAGCAGACGCAAATTTTTTTAAGTTCTTCAACTTCGAATTGATCGAGGGTGCTGCAGACAGTGTATTAAATGGCGAAGCGAAAATTGTCATCACAGAATCAGCAGCAAGGAGATATTTTAATTACAAAGGCCGCGGCGATAAGTCGCCCATTGGCAAGACCATTGCCATGGCACAAGGATACAAAGCAAGAATTACCGGGATAGCAAAAGATCCGCCTCCTCAATCCCACTTTCATTTCACATTGATTCTTTCGCTTGACTCCTGGACCGAAATCGTCAAGTCTGAAGAATGGATGCACGGGGCCGTCATTAATTACCTGAAATTAAAAACAGGCCACACAATTGACGATCAGATCGACAAAATGCGCCGGCTCTTCAACTATCATGTAAATGAAGAGATGAAAAAATACAGCACAACTGATTTGCAGGGATTTATCCACCAGGGCAACAGGCTTACCCTCACCGTCCAACCCTTAAATGACATACACCTTCGCTCGGATCTGGATGATGAGATCGAAGTTAATGGGAACATCCAACGCATCTATTTATTTTCAGCCATTGCATTGTTCATTACCGTTCTGGCCTGCATCAATTTTATGAATTTGTTCACCGCCCGCTCTGCAGAACGGTCAAAGGAGATCGGCATTCGCAAGGCCGCTGGAGCCCAGAACTTCCGATTGATCGGTCAGTTTATGATGGAAACATACCTGTATGTACTGACGGCAATGGTGATCTCACTCTTCATCACGTTGATTTTACTCGCACCGTTTAATTACTTCACGGGCAAGCAGATTGCTTTTTCTACCCTGTTCCAGCCCTACTTTATCGCCGGAGCTTCCATCTTCACAATCCTGACAGGCGCACTTGCCAGCAGCTATCCCGCATTTTATCTCACGCGTTTTAATCCGGTTGATGTTCTCAGGGGAAGGGTACGCAAGCACATGTACAGCTATGGCATCCGGAACATATTGGTCGTTTTCCAATTCTTCGTATCCTGCACACTCATTATTGCAACGATCGTGGTCTATCACCAACTGACTTTTTTCAGCAGGGTTGACCTCGGGTTTGATAAAACCAACCTCGTAAACATTCTGCACACTAAAAACCTTGGTGACAAGGGCAAAGCTTTTAAGGAAGACCTCTTAACACATTCTGAAATCGTGTCAGCAAGTTATTCTAACCGTCTCCCGCCCGATATTGACTGGCAGCAAATTTTTAGGGTTCCCGACAGTAACAAGGAATTCATATTGAACGTGTATGAAATGGATCCCGATCATCTGAAGACAATGGGATATACATTGCTAAAGGGACGTTTCTTCGAAAAAGGTGATTCAAACGTTGTCATAATCAACGAATCGGCCGCCAAAGTGCTGGGCATCAAAGCGCCGGAAGAAAAGAAGATCTTCAGTTACTTCTATTCGGCGAAGGGTACATGGTACTCGGTTATCGGCATCGTCAAAAACTTTAATTTTCAATCGTTAAAGGAACCTATTCACCCACTCGCGCTTTTGCCTGCTCCGGAACCATACTGGGAAATGGCGGTGAGACTAGCGCCGGGAGAAAGGGAAAAAAAACTGGAATTGATCCAGTCTCTTTTTAAAAAGTATGCGCCGAACGTGGCGTTTAAATACAGTTTTGTAGACGAAAACTTTGAAGCCAAACATAGTACGGAGCGCCGCGTCGGGTGGCTCTTTCTCTTGTTTACATCGCTGGCTATCTTCATTGCGTGCCTTGGTCTGCTAGGTTTGGCGGCTTTTATGGCTGAACAGCGAACCAAGGAGATCGGGATTCGGAAAGCTGTTGGAGCCAGTGTAGGAAACATCATAGCTTTGCTCAACAAAGATTTTTTAAAGCTTGTGCTAATCGCTAACGTCCTGGCCT
>DASUGQ010000074.1:0-3108 GCA_036273935.1 Cyclobacteriaceae bacterium
ATTACATATTGCTGGCCCTCGGTCAATACCCAACGCAAAAAGGTCTTTACGATTTGATTTTCGGGTTTTCCCTGTGACACAAAATACAACTCACGGGCGGGCGGCGCGGGAAATCTCCCGTCGCCAATGGCGCGGATAAGCTCGTCAAGGCTGTCGTAATAAATTTCGTCGTCAGTCAATAAACCGTCACCATTAACATCAAGGGGAACGACTTCGATGCCGGGATACTTTACTTTGTTGTCGAGTGCGTAAACGAAGATGATGTTATTATACCCAATACCGTTGCGATCATTTTTAATTGCTTCGGCTAGACCTGGATCACCAAATACACCAATGCCATTTAACTCATCCTGTTCTTTTCCGCCAACATATTTAGCCCAGGTGGCGGCGGCGCCGGCTGCATCCGAGCGTGTATATACTGTAATATTTTCGTTAACGCCTGTATGAACTGCTTCGCCCCAGGTTTTAATTTCACCAGTGACGAAAATTTTTCTGAACTCGTCCTGCGAAAGACCTTGTTGCCGTAAGTCGTTCCACACGGGATTGTTTGAATTGACGGTGGGAATCACTGCGTCCTTCGTGACGGAAATATACCACGCACCTTTGGCAACTTCTTCGTCTTTAATGTCACGCGAGAGCATACCAAGGTCTACTGCTCCTGCCAATGCGTCGGCCATACCTTTGCCTGCACCACCTGCTGAAATATTGAATCGGATACCTGGGTTGGACTTTCTGAATTCTTCCGCCCATTTATTGGCCAATGGGTACAATGCAAAAGCGCCTGACAGTGATATTGTTCCTTCAACTGCCTGGGTAGAATTTTCCCCTGTCTTACCTTTCTTGCTACAACCAAAACTTAGCACTGAAGCGATCGTGACAATCAGAAGTTTACCTGCTATTAGTGGACGTGACTCAGTCATGAAGGATGTTTGATGATACAGCGCGCTTTCCTGAATTACGAATGTTAAGGCGAAATTACCAGGGAAAACAGCCTAAAGATAATCAATTGAAATATAAATCTATTAAATCCATAGAATAAATGTGTTAATTGTCTACTTTGGACCCGAAAGAACGACCCTGGGATTGGCCGGAGCGAATTCCCTTCGGTCCAATTTCCTTTGGTTGACAATATTTTAATGAAGAAATTCGTATCAGTCAGCATTCAAAACTCAACGGTTATGAAAAAAATACTCCACCTCACAATTTCATTATTAATAATCTCAATGGTAAGTTCTGCACAAACAAAGCTCAAGACTGGGGACAAAGCCCCCGACTTCACCGCCAAGGATCAGGATGGAAAGCAAATCAGCCTGCATGACTATAAAGGGAAGAAGGTTGTACTTTATTTTTATCCGAAGGATTATACAACCGGGTGCACACAGGAGGCTTGTAATCTCCGCGACAATATTGATCATCTTTCTGATGCAGGATATGTTGTCTTAGGCGTAAGCACGGATGATGAGGCTTCGCACAAGGGTTTTCAGCAAAAGTATAGTTTGCCGTTTTCTTTAGTGGCTGATACCGACAAATCGATCAATCAGACGTACGGTGTATGGGTTGAAAAGGAACGGGACGGAAAAAAATACATGGGAACCGCGCGCACTACTTTCCTGATTGACGAGAACGGCATTATCACAAGTATCATCGACAAAGTCGATACGCAGGCGCATGCAGATCAGATATTGAAATTTTAGAGTTTATTCTTTGACGCCATCCTCTCTGCAATTGCACTTCCCGCAATCAACTGAAGCGCGTGATAAAGCATTAATGGTAAAAGGATGATTCCAAAGGTGACAGGATTAGGAAACAATACTCTGCCCATTACAGCTCCCTGAACCAAAGATTTTTTAGAACCGCAAAAGAGAATGGTGATGCGATCTTCCCTGTTGAATTTAAAAAGAGAGGATAGTAAATGCATGAGACCAAACATTAGTGAAAAGAACAAAAGCATGGTAACACCCAGTAAAATTATTTCAAGAATCGAATGACCGTTAAACATTTCGCCGTAAAAAGATTCACTGAATGCGGTGTATACAATCAACAAGATGATCACCTGGTCAAAATATCTTAACTGATTCTTATATTTTTCTGCAACGCTTCCCCATTTGCGGTGCAACAGGAGTCCCAAAATTACCGGAGCCAGTATTTGCAGGCAGAGCTTCATAATGACATCAGTCAGTTCCGCAGAACTTCCCGTCTTTTCAATAAAGAAACTCATCCAGAGCGGTGTTACAAAAATTCCGATGATGCTTGATATGCTGGCATTGAAAATGGCGGCGGGCAGATTTCCTCCGGCGATAGACACCATCACCACGGATGATGAAACGGTTGAAGGCAAGCTGGCAAGATAGAAAGTCCCAATCCATAAGAGTTGGTAATCGGGATCCTTCAGCAAAAATGAGAACACCAGGACGAAAAGAGGAAACAAAATGAAAGTTGTCGTTTGAATAAGTAAGTGAAGTCTCCAGTTGTTTAATCCGATTCGAAGTTTTTCGGGGCTTAGCTTTAAACCGTATAAAAAGAAAATTGTTGATACACCATACTTAGTGATGACTGATAGATGTAAAGGGCTGCCAGCGGTTCCGTAGAAGGGGAGCAGCCAAGCCAACAAAACCATCGTGATAAGACCAAAAAAAAAGCCGTTAAGTCCTGCTTTTTGAAAATGCCTAAGGAGTGTATTCATGGCCGTGTTATAATCGCATTAAATGACAATATAGACAGACTCTTTTTATCAGCTAAAATTGAATTCAAAAATGTTATCTCCAGTTGACAGCCTTCGTCAAAACTAATTTCTTGCATAGGGTAAGCCCCAATTGTGAACGTGTGGTTCAGAGCATTAGTAGCAAATGTAGAATTCTATCCGTCCTTGCAGATCAAACTGTTGCATCCTATGGGTTGCCATCATGCCCTGGTGGGTGTCATTTACCGGGGGATTTTGTATGAGGGATTTCTTTATAAGGTTTTTAGAACTTATCTTCGCGCACAATTTTTATCGTAAAAACGTTTTTGATGGCACTGTTGGAGAAGCACCTTGTTGTGAAAAGGTCGTTATTACCAAATTCGGGTAAAGGTTTATTTACCAGAGTCGACATAAAGAAAGGCACGCGC
>DASUGQ010000075.1:0-5037 GCA_036273935.1 Cyclobacteriaceae bacterium
TTCCGGAAATAGATAAGGAGAAAAATTTAATGACCGATTCAGTGATGTTGACGATTAAAGAGAATGAGCTAATCGGTAAGGGGCAGGCGACTTTACATGGTTACGCAAAAGTCTTCTCAGCTTATCGGCTTGACCGCGCGGAAAAAGACGACACCAAACAGTATGTGACTCAATTGATGGGCAAGGGAAGTAACAAATTTTACCTCGATGACTATTCAATCGAGAATTTGGACAACCGCGATAAGGCAACTCAAATTAACTATGCCTTTCGTATTGGTGATTACTTTCAAAAAATTGGAAATGAAATATATGTAAATCTAAACCTCAACAAGGATCACTATAATCATTACCTCACTTCGTCAAGGTCTACACCGTGGGAGACCGACTACAAATATGTGAAAAAGGAATTCTGTACATTGGAGATACCCGATGGCTACGAAGTCGATTATATTCCCTCCAACACAAAGTACGATGGGAAAAGCATTGGAATAGATGTGACCTACGAGACGATCGGGCAAAAGATTGTGATGCATAAAACATTTTATATCGACTTTTTGTTAATGAATCCCGATCAGTTCAGTGAATGGAATGAGTCAGTAAAGCATATCAGCGAAGTCTATAAGGAAGCTATTATCCTGAAGAAAAAACAATAACATGCGAATCAGATTTTTTTATGCAGCCGCCGCGCTGTTGATTTATACTTCAAGTTGGGCCGGTGACGTTTATTCCTGGGAAAAAGACCGTGCACGATTTAAACTTTCCGAAAAAGAAGATGCATTAGCTGAATATGTATTGCGCCAGCACAATCAATACAATTATGTTCTGGAAAACAATCAATTCCTGGTTTACTCCACGATGCATCGGATCGTGCGGGTTAACAACAATGAGGCTATTCAGCATCACAACAGGATCTACATCAATATGACCAACGTCATTGAATTGGCTGACCTTAAGGCAAGATCGATCAATAAGGACGGAAAGGTTGTTAATTTCGATATCAGTAACCTCAAGGAACTTAAGGATGAAGAAAGCGGAAATGCGTTTCGAATTTTCGCAATCGAAGGCATTGAACAAGGCAGCGAGATCGAATATTATTATGTACTGAAGAAATACGCCAGCCTCTACGATCGCGTATACACTCAATTTGAGACTCCAGTTAAACAGAGTTCCTTTAAGCTCACCAGTCCCAGGCACTTGCAATTTGATATCCATACCTACAACAGTTACCCTGAGATTGTTAAAAGCGAGACGGAAGAGACGAACGTCTATACTGCGGAGATGAATGATGTGCCCGCACTGAAACGAGAGAATTTTTCTGCCTTTGATGCCAGCCGCAAGCGAATCGAATTCAAGCTTGCCTACAACACAGCCAAGTCGCAGGCGCGCATGTTCACCTGGGACGAAGCGGCTAAAACATTTTACAAGGTACTGTCTTCGATAGATAAGGATGATGAAAAGGCTTTGGGCAAATATGTAAAGGAGCTGAGTGACAACTCTTCAAATAAAATTGATCAGCGTATTCGCGAAGTCGAGCGAAAAATCAAGACTACGGTGAGGGTCAATCCTGAAACAAGAGATGAAGCGCTGGATGATGTTGAGTCCATTATCAAAATGAAGCTTGCTTCCAAGGAAGGCATGACAAAACTGTTTGTAGCGGTTTTTGATCGCTTGAATATTGAATGCCGCCCCGTCATAACTTGCGATCGTGGTGTTACCAAATTCGACGGTTCATTTGATTCATGGTCATACCTCGATGAGTACCTGTTATACTTTCCCGCATCAAAAGGGTTTCTCTCGCCATATTCCTTTGAATTTCGTTACCCGCTCGTTCCTCCCAATCTGACTGCTACAAAAGGATTGTTCATTGAGCCAATAACGTTTGGCAATGTCAAATCGGCGCTGGCCAGCATCGATGATATTCCAGCAACTGATTACAGTCTTAATACCGACAACCTTGACATCGAAATTGGTTTTAATGAGGATCTTTCTGCAAATAATATTGCATTGAAGCGTGAGTTCAGCGGATGTGATGCAACTTTTGTGGCGCCCTACTATGATATGGTCAGTGAAACCGATCGGGCCAAGTTAATCGAAGAGCTCATGAAACAGACGGCACCTGATCCGGTGATAACCAGTTCAAGCGCGAAAACAATAGATAATGGCGTAACAAGCAACTTTGTGATGGACGTAAATTTCTCGTCCTCACATTTCATTGAAATGGCCGGACCGAGAATCCTTTTTAAAGTCGGAGAATTAATCGGCCCGCAGGTTGAGATGTATCGTGATGATGAACGAATGACCGAAGTAGAGAATGAATTCAACCGGGGCTATAATCGTCTTATCAAGGTGAAAATCCCTGAAGGCTACCAGGTACGCAACCCGGATGATGTAAAGCTTAATGTCATTTACGAGGATAACGGCAAACAACCTTTCCTTTTTGTTTCAGACTACAAGTTGGACAACAATGAAATGGTGATCACTATTAAGGAGTACTACAAGGAGATCTATGCGCCCGTTAACCGATATGAAGATTTCAGGAAGGTAATTAACGCTGCTGCCGATTTTAATAAGGTGACGTTGGTGTTGGAGAAAAAACGTTCGTAGACCCGGACCGTTTAACTGCAAGGATGCCAGA
The DNA here is from genome assembly GCA_036273935.1 of Cyclobacteriaceae bacterium. Classification (GTDB taxonomy): domain Bacteria; phylum Bacteroidota; class Bacteroidia; order Cytophagales; family Cyclobacteriaceae; genus ZC4RG29. The sequence continues at coordinate 2,636 of DASUGQ010000075.1, forward strand.
TTTTTCATCTGGTCAAAACGTACCGGCCTGTCTTATCAATCGTCATTGGGTTGATCAAATGAGTTTGTTCAAAGTCCAGGTAAATATCTTTTAGATTATTCCAGAATGAAATCAGGTCTGGCTTTGCGAAGTGTCCTTCCAGTGATTTCATTCCACTATCATCCATGCGACAAGGGAAAATATGCACAGGAATTTTTTCCTGCCCATTGTTTCGTGCCTCAACGGCGAGAATGTACAATTCTTTAATTTTATCATCGGTGATGGGAATGCAGCCAATGGTCACACAATTTCCGTGAATGTAAATTTCACCTCCGGGTTTTTGCCGGTCACTTAAGATTTTATCGGAGGCATTTGGATAATTAATACCCAGCGAGAGGTAGAAATTGCTCTGCGGATTAAAGTGATTGATGTGATATATACCCTCGGGAATCTGAAGGTCGCCTTCTTTGCGTTTGGGTCCGGCAGTTCCGGAGGTAGTACAAAAATCATATGTCGTTAAAAGGGTGTAATTGGTGTTGTGTTTTTCTTTTATCCAGGCTTCCAGCTTGCCCTCTTTTTTAAATGCGCGAATGAAAAGGTTAAAGCCATCTTGTTGGAGGTGCTTTGTCTTAAAAAGACTTTTTACTGTTTCTTCCTTTGACCGATATGCTTCCTTAACTCTGGCGTGCTGAAGCTGACTGTCTTTAAAAGAAATCATTGATAATGTTATAACAGCAAAGAAACTCAGCTTCATGATTTACTGTTTTGTCGCTCCGCATTCAATGAAGGCCCCTCCATAAAAATAGTCTGTGTAGGATAGGCAAAGTCAATTCCTCTTTTTTCGAACGCTTCAAACAGAGAAACATTGATCTTTTGCTGAACGTCCATGTAGATATTGTATTCCGCGCTTTCAACAAAATACACAGCCTCAAAGTTAAGGCTAAAATTACCAAAGGTGGCGAAGTGAGCCCGATCGAATGTCGTGGTGCCGGCTTCCTCAATCGCGGTTTTCATGAGTTGCGGAATTTCAACCAACTGGTCTTTTGTCGTTTGATAGGTGACGCCAACAGTGAACACAATTCGGCGACGCTGAAGTTTTTTGAAATTGTGTATGCGCGATTTGGTGAGATCGCTGTTTGAAAATACAAGTTGTTCGCCGGAAAGGCTTTTAATTCTTGTCGTTTTAATCCCGATGTATTCGACATTTCCCTTTTTATCGTCCACAACAATAAAGTCGCCAATCTCGAACGGGCGATCAAAAAAGATGACGAAATAATTGAAGAGGTCTCCAAGAATATTTTGCGCTGCCAGCGCGATGGCAATACCTCCAATACCGAGTCCGGCTATGATGGCCGTTACGTCGTAGCCGAGGTTGTCGAAAAAAAAGATGAGCCCGATTCCCCAAATCACCATGTTGAGGATGAGCATGACGCCTGTCATTTGCTTTACCTTTTCTTCGCCATTCTCCAGTTTGCGCACGCGTGTCTCAAGGGAATATTGCACAGTAGTGGAAACTAACCGAATAATGAAAAATGCAATGACTGCAGCGGTGGCGATTTCCACAATTCGCATGATCCCCGGTGAAAGGTCGAGTGAATTGATGCCCCAATAGATGACCAGGAAATTTAAGGCGGGCAAACCGAAGCGTTCGATGGTTTGGACGAGGAGGTCATCAAATTTTGTTTCGGTAGAGGCGGACCATTTCTTCAACCGCTTCAGGATAATGCCTCTGAAAATTCTCACCGCGATAAAACCCACCAGAATAATACCGAGTGCGATGATATAATCCTGAACGGTGTTGTTAAAATACTCTTCCTTAAGAAAATCGCTCATGCCCTTTATTTTTGATGCTAAGATGTTTCAAAGGTATAATAACTATCTTTTTGATCCCTAATATCCGGCCCATGTTTTTCCTGCGGTTGTTCATTCCTTCTTCATGGTTTTAATTTTTTTTAGTATCGATTCATACTACTGATAATTCTTTTTAAGTTGTAATGAAAATGATATCGTTAGCATGTCCATTCTGTACGCTGTAAACTGAAATCCTTCAACTCCCCTATGAATACGCTCTGGAAAAAAATTGTTCTGGGTGCACTTGCACTTGGCCTTGTCGTTGCCGTGGTTATCTATCTCACTGGCGGCCGAACATCAGAATCAGTTCCCAGCTACGTTAACCCGGCCTTTGCCGAACACATCTCATCGTACTCAGCCGGTGTGCTGAGTTCGGGTTCACCCATACGCATTATCCTTGCACAGGACGCTGTCGATTCCGCGATGATCGGCCAGGAAAGTTCAGTGAGACTCTTCTCGCTTAGTCCTGCAGTATCAGGCAAAGTATTCTGGATTGATAAACGCACCGTTGAGTTCAAACCAGATAGCCGTCTCGCCTCCGGTCAGGTGTACAATGTTGAGTTTAGCCTGGC
>DASUGQ010000076.1:0-9439 GCA_036273935.1 Cyclobacteriaceae bacterium
TCTACTTCAATGGTAGGATTACCACGGCTGTCTAAAATTTGGCGGGCGTGGACACTCTCAATCAAACTCATAGTTGGTAAAGGATTATTTGTTTACAGTAAGTAATTGATCTTCTTTAATCATCTCAACAAATTCATCGAAAAGGTAACGTGAATCATGGGGCCCGGGAGATGCCTCGGGGTGATACTGAACAGAAAATGCCTTTTTGTCCTTGCACCGAATACCCATAATGGTTTTGTCGTTCAAATGGATATGGGTCACTTCAACCTGTTCATTTGATTCGATGTCTTTCTCACTCACGGAAAACCCATGATTTTGAGAAGTCATCTCACCCTTGCCACTAATAATGTTCTTAACAGGGTGATTCAAACCGCGATGACCGTGATGCATTTTATATGTTGATATTCCGCACGCAAGCGCCAGCAATTGATGACCCAGGCAAATCCCGAAAGTGGGTTTGTCAGAATCCAAAATTTGGCTCACCGTCTTAATTGCATAATCCATTACCGCCGGATCACCCGGTCCGTTAGAAAGGAAGTATCCATGAGGGTTCCACTGTTCCATTTCCTCAAAGGAAGTCTTCGCAGGGAATACTTTTATGCAACAACCACGGGCAACAAGATTGGTCAAAATGCTTTTCTTGATTCCAAAATCAAGCGCAGCAACCTTAATGGCAGATGGATCTTCCGTTCCAACAAAATAAGGTTTTGAGGTTGTGACCACCGATGAGAGTTCGAGCCCGTTCATCGAGGGTACTTTCTTAATTTCTTCCCGCATCTGGTCGGGTGTTAGCTCAGACGATATGAGAGCGTTCATTGCGCCTTTGCTCCTGATGTAACGCACCACCATTCGCGTATCAACGTCCGCGATCCCCACCATTCCATTTTTTTCGAGATACTGCTGAAGGCTTTCCCGAGAGGTCTTCCTGCTGTACACCTCGGAGAATTCGTTGACAACCAGTCCTGCAATTTTTGGTCTGTCCGACTCCTGCTCGATATCCAATGCACCATAGTTACCGATATGAGCCGTGGTGTTCACTATGATTTGTCCGTAATAAGAAGGATCGGTATAAATTTCCTGGTAGCCGGTCATTCCGGTGTTGAAACATATCTCACCACCTGTGGTTCCGATTTTACCAATCGAAGTGCCTTCAACAAGAAGGCCATCTTCAAGAAGGAGGTAGGCTTTATTTGGCATAACGGTTACAAAAATAAATTACGTTTATGAGGAATAAGACTATTAAGGACAAATTCTGTGCACCAAAAGAAATAAAAAAGGGATTGGATAAAAGCGTCCAATCCCTTTGATATATAAACTGAAGTTTCAATTATTCTTTGTCGCTCTTTTTAGAGGTTTTTTTCGCAGCTTTTTTAGCCGGCTTTTTCTCTTTCTTTTCTTCTACTACTTCCTCTGCCGCTGACGCTTCAACCGTTTCCGCAGGCTCAGAAGCCTTCTTTCCGCCTTTCCTGCTTCGGCGGGTTTTAGCCTTCTTAGCTCCACCATCTTTGGTGTATAGCGTGTTGAAGTCTACCAATTCGATCAGGCACATTTCAGCATTATCGCCAAAACGCGCATCGGCAAGTTTAATAATGCGGGTATATCCTCCCGGCCGGTCGTTTATTTTCGAGGCTACTTCGCCAAAAAGGGTCTGTACGGACTCTTTGTTTTGAAGGTAGGAAAAAACTGTTCTCCTGGAATGCGTACTATCTGTTTTGGCTTTAGTAATAAGCGGCTCAACATACTTGCGCAAAGCTTTAGCCTTGGCTACAGTAGTTGTAATACGTTTATTTAAAATCAAGGAAGAGGCCAGATTGGAGAGCAACGCACTCCGATGGCTGGCTGTCCTGCCTAGATGATTTACTTTCTTCCCGTGTCTCATTTCACTTAATCTTCTTCGAGTTTATACTTAGATAGATCCATACCGAATGTAAGGTTCTTTTCTGCCACCAGTTGTTCTAATTCGGCCAGGGACTTCTTACCAAAATTTCTGAACTTCATCATATCTGAAATTTCAAGTTGCACCAGGTCACCCAGTGTCTTGACATCTGCTGCTTTTAAGCAGTTGTAAGCTCTCACTGACAGGTCAAGATCATGCAAAGGCGTCTTGAGAAGTTTACGCATGTGCAACATTTCCTCATCTACCTGTTCGATCTCTGCATCCTTACCGGTTTCAAGTTCAATTGATTTATCCGAAAATAATCTGAAATGTTGAATAAGGATGTGAGCGGCACCTTCCAGTGCCTTCTCGGGATGGATCGAACCATCCGTCTCAATATCGACTACCAATTTCTCATAGTCAGTCTTTTGTTCCACGCGGGTATTTTCAACGCTATACTTGACATTTTTTATGGGCGTGAAAATTGCGTCGATGGGTATAAAGCCGAAAACTTGCTCAGACGGCTTGTTCTCCTCTGCAGGAAGATAACCTCTTCCTTTTTCAACAGTGAGTTCGATTTCGATATTGGTGGCTTCATCCAGATTGCAAATGACGTGCTCTGGATTAAGGATTTCGAAAGCCGAGGTGAACTTGGCAATATCACCAGCCCTGAATTGTTTCTGCTTCTTGATACTGACAGTTATCTTATTGTCAAAGGTATCAGCAATCTTCTTGAATCTAACCATTTTAAGATTCAGAATGATTTCGGCCACATCCTCAACGACGCCTTCGATGGTGGAAAATTCATGGAGCACACCCGGGATCTTAATGCCGGTGATTGCATAACCTTCCAGTGAAGACAAAAGAATTCTTCTCAGAGCGTTACCGATCGTAACTCCGTATCCCTTTTCCAAAGGCTTGAATGTAAAAAGACCATGAAAATCATCGGACTTTTCCATTACAACCTTCTCAGGCATTTGAAATGCTAATATTGACATAGGTAATGTGATTAACTGTTGATAAAAATTATTTGGAGTACAATTCAACGATCAATTGCTCATTGATATTCTCCGGAATATCCTGACGCAAGGGCAGGTTGATGATTTTGCCTATCATCTCATTATTATCCCACTCAAGCCAATTATATTTTCTGGCTCCCTGAAGGGATAGACTATTAGTAACAACTTCGAGCGACTTGGACCGTTCACGCACACCCACCAAATCGCCGGGTTTCAAAGTGAACGAAGGAATATTGACCACGTCGCCATTCACCACGATGTGCCGGTGTAGAACCAATTGACGGGCCGCGCGGCGGGTAGGAGCAATTCCCAATCTGAAAACGGTATTGTCTAGTCTCGCTTCAAGCAATTGGAGCAATACTTCACCAGTCACTCCTTTTTTCCTGGAAGCTGCGCTGAAGAGTTTTGCAAACTGGCGCTCCAGTAGACCGTAGATGTACTTTGCCTTTTGCTTTTCTGCCAATTGAATAGCGTACTCAGATTGCTTGCGCTTTTTGCCATGACCATGTTGTCCGGGAGCATACGCCTTCTTTTGAAGCGCCTTGCTCTCGCCCATAATCGGCTCGTTGAAGCGACGTGAAATTCGAACTTTTGGACCTGTGTAACGTGCCATTTCTTATTGTAAGTATTGCTATTTACGACTCTTAAACTCTTCTTCTCTTCGGGGGGCGGCAGCCATTGTGGGGCAGCGGAGTCATGTCGCGAATAGCGGTGATCTCGATCCCGGCAATTTGAATGGTGCGAATCGCGGATTCTCTTCCTGCACCCGGACCCTTTACAAACACTTCCACCTTTCTAAGGCCTAATTCAAACGCCTTTGAAGCACACTCTTGCGCTGCAGTCTGCGCGGCGTAAGGTGTATTCTTCTTGGATCCTTTGAATCCCATTTTGCCTGCCGAAGCCCAGGAAATAACCTGACCAGCGGTATTTGTAATAGAGATAATAATGTTGTTGAAAGTAGCTTTAATGTGTGCCTGGCCTACAGCCTCAACGTTCACTACTCTCTTCTTTGCTTTATCTTTTCTTTTATCAGTAGCCATTATTGAAATGGTTATTATTGTTCAATTAACCTTTAGTTGCTTTCTTCTTGTTAGCAACGGTTTTACGTTTTCCTTTACGGGTGCGAGCGTTATTTTTGGTAGTTTGTCCACGGACAGGCAGGCCTTTGCGATGACGAAGTCCGCGATAGCAGCCAATATCCATCAGTCGTTTGATACTCAACTGTATCTCTGACTTCAATACACCCTCAATCTTAAATTTCTCAGCAATGATAGCCCGGATTACATTGGACTCCTCATCGTTCCAGTCTTTAACCTTTTTATCGAGGTCAACATTGGCCTGTGAAAGTATTTGTTGAGCGGACCTGCGGCCAATACCGAAAATATAGGTAAGGCCAATCTCACCTCTCTTGTTATCAGGAATATCTACACCAGCTATACGTGCCATTTCGATTTTATTAATTGTTAAATCTCTTAACCTTGTCTTTGTTTGAATCGCGGGTTCTTCTTGTTAATAACATAAAGTCTGCCCTTGCGCCGAATGATTTTGCAATTCGCGCTACGTTTCTTTACGGATGCTTTTACTTTCATGACTTATCGCTCTATTTGTATCTAAATACAATTCTTCCCTTTGTTAAATCGTAAGGTGACATTTCCAACCTTACCCTGTCGCCCGGCAAAATCCGAATGTAATTCATTCTCATTTTTCCGGAAATATGTGCCAGCACTTCATGACCATTTTCAAGTTGTACGCGGAACATTGCGTTTGACAATGCCTCTGTAATGGTACCGTCCTGCTCTATTGACTTCTGTTTCGCCACTTATATGAATAATTTTGTTCTATATACTCGTGCGTTGTCAATATCTCCGCTCCGTCCTTACCAATTGCTACCATGTGCTCAAAGTGCGCTGATGGTTTCCGATCGGACGTCCTGATTGTCCAACCATCTCTCTCCTGAACAACGTTTTTTGTCCCCTGGTTAATCATCGGCTCGATTGCAATCACCATACCTTCAACAAGCTTCACTCCTTTTCCCCGTTTACCATAGTTGGGTACCTCGGGATCTTCGTGAAGTTTTTTTCCTACACCATGACCTACCAGTTCCCTCACTACACCATAGCCAAAATTCTCCACATAACTTTGAATGGCAAAACTTATATCTCCCATCCGGTTTCCCGCTTTCGCCTGTTCGATTCCTCTATAGAGGGACTCGTAAGTCCTTTGAAGAAGAAGCAGCGTCTCATAACCTACGCCTTCGAGAGGATAGGTGTAGGCTGAATCACTATGGTAACCTTTATAGTAAACCCCGCAGTCGATGGATATGATATCGCCTTCCCGGAGTTCATATTTTCCGGGAAAGCCATGTACTACCACTTCATTGACGGAGATACATAGTGATGCAGGAAAACCATTATAGTTCTTAAAAGAGGGCGAACCTCCATGATCGCGTATATACTCTTCAGCTATGCGATCCAACTCAATGGTTTTTACACCTGGCTTGATCCGTAAGGCCACTTCAGCATGGGCTTTTGCCAATACCTGGGCGCCTTCCTTGATTACCTGAATTTCACCTAAGTTTTTTAAATGAACCATTCAGCTTTTAAGCCGCAGCAAATTGAGAACGTCCTTTCACTCTGCCTGATTTCATCATGCCTTCGTAGTGTCTCATTAACAGGTAACTTTCTATTTGCTGAAGGGTATCCAAAATAACACCCACCATGATCAACAGAGAAGTTCCGCCATAAAACTGCGCGAAGTTCTGGGCCACACCAGCCCGCACGGCAAATGCCGGAAGGATAGCGATGACAGCCAGGAACAGAGCTCCTGGCAAAGTGATTCGTGATAAAATTGTATCAATAAAATCAGCGGTTTGTTTTCCCGGCTTTACGCCAGGAACGAAACCGCCATTTTTCTTTAGGTTATCTGCAATGTCGTTTGAATTGATCGTGATCGCTGTATAAAAGAAGGTGAAGATCAGGATCAGTGAGGCAAACAATAAATTGTACTGCCAGGACGTGAAGTCTGAGAAGGTTGAACCAATATATGCACCAATATCGCTGTCACGCCACAATCCTGCCAACAATGCGGGAATGAACATTAGGGCTTGGGCAAAAATGATTGGCATTACCCCAGCCGCATTCAGTTTCATGGGAATAAAATCTCTCTTGCCGCCATACAGCTTATTGCCAATAACCTGTTTCGCATATTGAATTGGAATTCTGCGCGTAGCTTGCGTAAGCATGATCACGCCAACGACAACAAAGAACAAGGCCAGTAGCTCAACAATCAAAATCAACGCTCCCCCAACTTGTTTGTCCATCACTTCATTGATAATCGCAGCAGGGAATCGGCTGACGATTCCAATCATAATAAGCATCGAAATGCCGTTACCAATACCCTTATCGGTAATTCGCTCACCCAGCCACATACAAAACATGGTGCCCGCAACAAGGGTCACAATGGTGGAGAGATAGAAAAAGAATCCCGGCTGTACAATTGAATTGGGATCTATGGTGCCATTGATATAGGCATAAGACTGAAACGCCGTGATCACGATTGTAAGCACACGCGTATATTGGTTTAATTTTTTCCTTCCCGATTCTCCTTCCTTCTGCATTTTTTGAAAAGGCGCAAACGCAACAGTGAGAAGCTGAATGATGATTGAAGCGGAAATGTAGGGCATGATTCCCAATGCAAAAATAGAGGCACGATTAAACGAACCTCCAAGAAAGGTATTGATCAGATCAAAAATCCCACCTTTAGAACCCGTGTTCAGCAAGTTCGGATTGATGCCCGGAAGCACGATATACGAACCTAGTCTGAAAACAATAAGGAAGCCAAGGGTATTCAGAATTCTGATCCTGAGATCCTCAATTGAGAAAATGTTCTTTATAGTTGTAAAGAATCGCTTCATTATTTAACGGTCGTTGCTGTTCCTCCCACATTTTCAATTGCCTTTGCAGCTGCTGCTGAGAAGGCATGTGCCTCAACACTAATCTTCTTTTTTATTTCTCCTCTTCCTAAGATCTTTACTTTATCGTTCTTGTTGACAATCCCATTATCAACCAGGATCTGGAGGCTGATCGTATCGCCCTTTGTTCTTTCTGAGAGACCCTCCAAAACATCAAGGTTTACCGCCTTGAAATATTCTTTGTTATTGTTCTTAAATCCGAATTTTGGAACACGGCGTTGCAGCGGCATCTGACCTCCCTCGAAACCAAATTTCTTGGCATATCCGGAACGTGATTGCGCTCCCTTGTGACCACGTCCTGCAGTTGATCCGCCAGAACCCTGACCACGGCCAAGTCTCTTGTTTGTCTTTACCGATCCATCCGCCGGTTTAAGTGTGTGCAGTTTCATTTTACAGTTCTTTAACGGAAATCAAATGATTCACTTTCTTAATCATGCCCTTAACCTGAGGAGTCAGTTCCATCTCATTCGAGCTATTCACCCTTCCCAGACCTAATGCCTGCATCGTCCTAATTGTTGTATCTGTCCTTTTGATCAGGCTTCGAATTTGTGTTATCTGTACTTTTGCCATCGTCTCTAGCCATTAAATACCTTAGATAGGGAAACTCCTCTGTTCTTAGCAATTGTATGGGCATCACGCATACTGGTTAAAGCCTTGAATGTGGCTTTAACAACATTGTGCGGATTGGATGAACCCTTGGATTTCGCCAATACATTATGAATGCCGGCGCTCTCCAAAACGGCACGCATAGCGCCTCCGGCAATTACTCCTGTTCCCGGGGAAGCTGGCTTCAAAAGCACAAACCCTCCACCAAACTTGCCAATGGATTGATGTGGAACTGTGCCCCTGATTACGGGCACCTTCACTAAATGCTTCTTGGCATCATCAATTCCCTTTGTGATCGCATCAGTTACTTCATTTGCCTTTCCAAGACCGTAGCCAACCACTCCATTTCCATCACCTACAACAACAATTGCAGCAAAGCTGAAGCGACGTCCACCTTTCACTACTTTAGCGACACGTTGGATGGCCACGACCTTTTCCTTGAGATCAATTTCGCTAGCCTTAACTGTGCTGATATTGCTTACTGACATATTTTTGGTTTCTGATGCAATTAAAATTTCAAACCACCTTCGCGAGCTCCTTCTGCCAAGGCCTTAATATTTCCATGATACAAGTAACCATTCCGGTCAAATACCACTGCCTGGATTCCTGAGGAAATTGCTTTTTCGGCAATCTTTTTTCCTACTTGTTTCGAGTTATCAACGCTCAATTTGGCCTTATCACCAAGCTCTAAGATTGAAGCTGACACCAGCGTTACACCTTTGATATCATCAATTAGCTGAGCATAAATCGACTTGTTGCTCCTGAAAACAGAAAGCCTGGGTCTTTCCGCTGTCCCGCTTACCTTTTTGCGGATCCCAAATTTTATTCTGACTCTTCTATCTTTGTTCTTGCCTGCCATAGATCAATTTTTTTCTATGATGCTTCTTTTAAATAATCGTTTTTACTATTTCGCAGCGGCCTTACCGGCTTTTCTACGAACCTGTTCCCCAACAAAGCGGATACCCTTTCCTTTGTATGGTTCAACCTTTCTCAAAGAACGAATCTTCGCCGCAACCTGACCGATCAATTGCTTGTCGATGCCCTGCAAAGAGATTATAGGGTTGGCCCCCTTTTCCTGGGCTGCCTGTATCTTGATTTCTGAAGGAACAGCAAGAAATATGTTGTGTGAATAACCCAGGCTAAGTTCCAGCACATTTGACTGAACGTTTGCCTTGTACCCAACACCAACGAGTTCCAGGTCTATTTTATAACCGTTGCTAACACCTTCAACCATGCACGCTATCAAAGCACGATACAATCCATGCATGGCTTTGTGTCGCTTTTGATCAGTGGGGCGCTGAACAACGACCTCTCCATTTTCGGTCTTAATGACGAAATCGGGATCAATTGCCTGACTGAGCTCTCCTTTGGGTCCCTTTACCGTCACCTTGTGATCGGTGAAGTTAAAAGTCACTCCAGAAGGTAGGGTTACGGGTTTATTTCCAATGCGTGACATCTCTATTGTTCCTTAATAAACGTAACATAAAACTTCACCACCGACATTCAGCGTATGAGCCTCCTTGTCTGTGATCACTCCTTTTGAGGTAGACAAAATCACAATTCCAAGGCCGTTCATGACACGAGGCATGGACTCAGTATTCGCATACTGCCTTAATCCAGGTGTACTTACCCGCTCAAGGCTTGTGATGGCAGACTCCTTTGTTTCAGGATTGTACTTCAAAGCTATTTTGATAGAGCCCTGATTCTTGGTCCCATCCTCAAACTTATAGTTCAGGATATAACCTTTGTCGAATAATACTTTGGTTATCTCCTTTTTCAGGTTTGACGCGGGGATTTCAACCACTCTGTGATTTGCTTTGATGGCGTTACGCACCCTCGTTAGGTAATCTGCTATCGGATCAGTCATTTTCCTTACTTCTTTTTTATTTAAAAGGCAAACCCGTCACGAAAACGGGGCTGCAAAGATATCGAACTATTTTCTTTAATCAAAAGTCCAATTAACGAGTT
>DASUGQ010000077.1:0-7302 GCA_036273935.1 Cyclobacteriaceae bacterium
GCTCATCAAAATGTGCATTGCCAACCGGCAGCATGATGCAGAATCGGGTGCCCTGGCCCTTTTCACTTCTAAGTGTGAGCTCGCCATGATGAAGTTCTATAAATTCCTTTGATAGCGAAAGGCCAATGCCATTGCCAGCCAGATTCTCGCCGGTGTAAAATCTATCGAACGCATGACGGATGTGTTCCTCCGACATGCCAAGGCCATTGTCTTCAATACTGATGATAACATTCTTCTGCGCTGCGTCAATGGAAATGCCAACACAAATCCTGCCCTGATCGTTAGTGAATTTGAAGGCATTTGACAAGAGGTTGAAAATTACTTTGTCAAGCATGTCAGGGTCAAACCAGACAAATAGCTGTTTGTGCTCTGTAACAATTCGAAAATCCATCTTTCTCTTTTGTGCAAGCTTTTCAAAGGCTGCCATCATATCTCCGATGAAAAGAACAATATCCAGCTCCGAAGCCTTGACCAGCATTTTCCGATCTTCTATCTTCCTGAAATCCATTAATTGATTCACCAGCCGCAAGAGGCGCATAGCGTTTTTCCGGATCATGGATAAATTCTCATGTAAATTTGGTTTGCTATCGCCGCCTCTTTCCATTAACTCCTCGATCGGACCCATGATGAGCGTAAGGGGAGTTTTGAACTCATGCGATATGTTGGTAAAAAACTTCAGCTTTTCCTGCGTAGCAATTTCCGCCTTCTCTGCAATGGCTGCAATCGTGTCGCGTTGATCAAGAATCTCGCGTCTTTTCGCCTCAAGTCGTTTGTTTATTTCATTCTTTTCGCGCCAGTTATAAGCAGCTATCGCCCCTGCAACGATCATAATAATCAGAGTCACCAGTAAAATAAGAATAAGCGTCCGCTGGCTGTAGTAGGTTTCTATCTGTTCATTGATCATCCCCTGCTGACGAACGATGTCGTTCTGCTGGCTCAGCAGCTTATCGTATTGAAGCTTCATCACCCGCACATTTTTAGAATCAATAACTGTACTAAGGAGCGTGTTCTCCTTTTCGTAGGGAAGGCCTTTCAGGATTTGGTTTGCAATCCGAATAGATTCCTCGCCTCCTGTGGGATAGAGAAAACTCGCCGTAAGAATATTATCTGCGACAAATTGAGTTCCTGCAATTGGTCCGGGTAACGCATCAATACCGACAAATTTAATCTTGTTTCCAGGCAAGATTTCCCGGCAGACTGTATAGGCCCCGTAAGCCATCACATCGTTGTGCGCAAATACCAGGTCAAACGGTGCAAAGTTTTCGATCCTTCTTCGTGTCTGAACTTTCGAAGTGTCCTGCTCCCATTTTCCATCGATCTCGCCAGCCAACTTAATCCCCGGATATCCTGCCAAAACTTCCCAAAGTCCCTGGTGGCGCTCGACCGCTGGTGAAGAACCACGAAGACCCCAGATCTCAACAATAGAACCATTTCCTTCAAGCAGATCTGCAATGTAATTGCCCGCTAATTTTCCAATCTCATAATTATTCGCCCCAATGTAGGCGCTGTACATGCTGGAGTTGATTTTGCGATCCACCATGATAACGGGGATGCCGCTTTGAAATGCCTTTTCAACGATCGGGGTAATGGGATCGGTTTCGTTCGGAGATACAATTAACAAGTCAACTTTATTATTGATAAAGTATTCTATGTCGCCAATCTGTCGCTCACTGCTGTTTTCTGCATCCCTGTAAAGAAGTTCCATTTCGGGATGAAACACGAGTTCGCCGCGCATGGACAAAAGCATTTGTCTACGCCATGCATCAAGCCCGGTACATTGCGAAAAGCCAATCTTATATGTTTTTGAATTTCTCTCCTCCCGGCAGGAAAAAAGTAGTATCAAAAAAAGATTAAAAAAAAGGAAACTCGATAGACTCCTCATGCAGTTCAAAGTAGTTGCAAGAAACACAAGATCTCAGTCTGGGCTTTTCTGTGATTGGAAGATACATAATAGTCAAACACTTTGCATCAGTTGTTTTTTCGTAGGTAGTTACATCGACATGACTGGTCAAAGAAAAAAATAATCATAATTCCTCCCCTGTTAATTAGACGTTTCGCCGTCTCACGTACATATCAAAAGCATGGGGCGCAAGGAGGTTACTTGTCTTACCTACGACAACAGTGTGATATCGACACTTAACTTGACTGAAGTATTTGTGTCAGCCCTGCTAAGGAGTGACGAAAATTTTCATTCGTTCGATTCTTTGGAAGTTATAAAAGACATTTATTTTTGTTCCTGTAGATTGTCTCTATTATGAGATTGCCTTTTGTTGTGGGATGGAACACGTGCTGAGCACTTTACCTGTTGTGCAGTGGCTCCATTGGGTAAAAGGGTGAGCAAGGGAAAATATTTGTTAGCCTTTAAGAAAAATGCAATCGGCACTTTGTTCTTTACCTTGGTTGCCCACCCATCGCATTCAAGAACCCTGCGATGTAACGAGCATGCGCCTTAAAATCAAAATGGCCGCCTCACCATTTAGCAGAAATAAAACTTACGGCGTCTTCAAAGTCTAAGACTCTTAACAAAGCTCATAGACAACTAATTTTGACACCTTTTAATGAAGATTCCCGTGCGACAAGTTTTGGATCCAGCACGATCGTTGTTCCGGGTTTTTCACTGTTTTTGCTTTGGTAAAGAACTAATTGAGCAGCAACGGTTCCCATCTCTTGTGCAGGATGAGCAATTGTTGATAACGGAGGATCGGTAATCAGAGAAATCGGATCATCATTAAAACCCATAACAGCCAATTCTTGTGGGATCATGAGCCCTTTACTTGCAGCGTATTGAATAACACCGACGGCGGCGAGGTCATTGTCCGAAAAAATCGCATCGGGAGGATTTTCAAGATTTAATAATAGCCTGCCAAATGCATACCCTTCATGAGCGCCAAGCATTTCCCGGGTAAGGATTAAATTTTCTTCTATCGGAACATTATGGGCACGTAGCGATTCCAAATATCCCCTGAGTTTTTCTGCATAAGTCGTTCCGGCGAGGGTTTCTCCAATAAATGCTATTCGTCTGCAACCTTGACTGATAAGATGTGATGTTGCCAAATATGCGGACGTAAAATAATCTATAACTACTGTGCCTGAGTTAAATCCATCCAACTGGCGATCCAGGAATACAACTGGAATATTAAGCCTGATAAATTCTTTAAAATGATCAGTATCTGTAGTGTCATTCGCCAACGAAACGATAAGGCCGCCTACACGAGCTTCAAAAAGAGTTTTTGCCAGTGCCCTCTCATTCTTATATTTTCCGTAAGACTGTGAAATGATGACATTGATTCCATTTTCACTAGCCACTTGTTCGATTCCACTTATCATTGATGAAATCAGGGGGAAATTAATATGAGAAACAATTACTCCGATGGTGCACATCTCTCTCGCTGAACGTGGTCTATATCCTTTATCAGCGGCGAGTGCCCATACTTTTTTCTTAGTATGTTCCCCAATGCTGTAATGATTCTTTAGCGCGCGAGAGACAGTAGAAGGCGAAACATTCAACTCGCCAGCAATATCATATATGGTAACGTCCTTTTTCAGCATATCATGATTGCTTTAATTAATGCACATGTCGATCAACTGAAGCAAATCACACCATTGTGCACTCAGTGTTAAATGCGTTTTCAAGGTTCTCATTTGTAAATAAAACGAACTTATGTTTTAGCATAAATGAAGTTTTAAACCAATGAAGGTGACCGGATAAAATATCCGATCACCAATCATCAATCAACTAAGTACCCAGGTTTTTTCATTAATAATATCCAAGGGTTTTAATAAGCCCGTTGTATCAGCCCGTTTCCTTCTCGTTGAGTTGGTCCCGGTGAATGTGACGCAAATAATTATATGGAGTTCAGAATTTTTCGACGCCCTTAACATTCATTTTCAACGAATTTACCTTATCAACCGGACCTGTGATGAATAGAGTCCTTTCATCGCTGCCAGCAAAAACATTATTGGTGGCTCCACCACCCGTAAATATTCTCACAAGCTCATTGCCGCTCGGATCAAAGGCAACCACTCCAAAGCCGTTGCTGATATAGATATTCCCTCTTTCATCCATTGACATACCATCGCCTCCCATGTCTATAAACTTTTTCATGTTAGTAAGTGTTCCATCTGAATTTATATCAAACACCCAGGTACCCCCCATGTTATCACCAGCCCATTTGTTCACGTACAGTTTTTTCCCATCGGGTGTCCCCACAACACCGTTTGGCCATGAGTCAGCATCCCATTCGGCCTGAGTGGTTACCCGAACCAATTCAGTGGCACCAGGAGCCAGATAATAAACATGCCCGCCTTTGCCCTCATCAGCTTGCTCCGAGTGAGTTGGCGGCCAACCTGGATTGCCCACTTTGCGCGGATCGTCGTCTTCCCAATAGCCCCTGGGGAATATTGGATCGGTGATATACATTCCACCGGTAACAGGATTAATCCATACATCATTGGGTCCATTCAACAGTTTACCATTATAGTTGTCGACCAGCACAGTATGACTGCCATTAGGGGCTATTTTCCATAATTCACCATACATATCAGCACACGCGATGAGGTTCCCATCCTTGTCAAAAGCCATTCCGTTAGAACGGCCGGTTTCTTCCAGGAAGGGGGTGATGATACCACTGGTTGCGTCCCACTTATAGATGATATCATTCGGTTGATCCGTAAAGAACACATTACCGTTCTTATCGACAGCGGGACCTTCTGTAAAGGAATACCCGCTTCCTAAATTTACAATTTGAGCATCCGTTGCGATCAGACCTTCATTGCCTGCGGAGTCGTCATCATCGCACGCGGAATAGAATACCAGAGAACATACTATTCCCATCGAAAAAAGCAGTTTGTTTCTTGTCATGTTTTTATGAATTGATTTTTAACAGTAATATTTAAAAAATCCTGTATTTATAATTTGTCAAATAGAAATCTGTCTAATTGAGAAAAGAGAAGGAATATGATTTAACAGTAATGGTCATTGGGTGTTAAAAGCTCCTGTTTCAATTTTCAAGTCTCGCGTTAAAAGGCAATTGAAAAAATCAGTTGCCTTTTAATCGCGGACATTTCGCATCTAACAGGAATGAGTTATTTTCTTAAACCGTTTCTCTTGATTTGTCACGCTACCCGAATAGCTCTATTCGATATCCCAAAATACCCTTGATGACAAATTATCCCCACCTATGGCTGCAGCTGCAGCTGCATAGTTGTCTGAATTTGCAGAACCTTCACGATCAGGGTACGACATTCTATGGGCAAATCCATCACCACCACCGGCCAGAAGGTTGTCATTATAAGCATTGCGGCTTAATGCAGGGTAGCCACTTCTTCTGAAGTTAGCAAATGCTTCAGTTCCATTCCTAAGATTAACGATCCAGTATTGGGTGTTGATCAGCTCAAAGGCTTCGTCATCTGTTGTTGCAAGGCTAAAGTCTATAGCAGGATCAGATAAATAAGTTGTCACCTGTGAGTCAGAAACAGGACTTGTTCCTGGATAGAGCGAATAAACTTCCATATCAGCCCTGATCGCATTTTCGTAATAGGTCTGAGCAGAACCGCTGACCCATCCTCGCTGTGCGGCCTCTGCCAACAATAAAGAAGTCTGAGCATATGTCACATAAAAGTCAGGGGCTGCGGGGGATGCTACAACCCATATATTTATTTGGGAATAGTTAAGTCCTCCCGCCCGGGCTCCCCTGTAAGGCCCGGATGGGTCCGCGAGATCCGTACTGATCACTCCTACGGGAACACCAAACTGATTGGCTAAAACAGTGTCCGGGTCCTCGTCATTTGCAACCGCGGCAGGGTCAGCGAAATTTGCTAAAATAAATTTGCCGCGCGGATCATTGGTTGATTTCAATTGATCTACAAACGGCTCTGCTGCATAGTAGAAATAAGAGAAGTTCCGCAAATTATTATTTTCAGCTTGCGTGTACAGCGTTCCGTCATATTTAACGTATGCGTTATCATCGTTGGAAGTCATCACTCCGCCGGCAAATGCTTCTGCTGCAATTAACTCAGCTTTTGAGGCATTAACTTTTGAATAGCGCATTCCCAATCTCAGCAGAAGGGAGTTACCCAACTTTTTCCACTTCTCCACTTGTACAGATGCAGAGCCCGATGGAATTTCACTGTGATCGCCATAAAACAGGTCTGCAGAAACATAGTCGCCGCCTGGATTCAATGCCGCTAATGCACCCTTGATCTCATTGTACAGATCATCGTAGATCGCTTCGTCATCTTCATATAAGGGGAAAAAGAAACCGTCATTAACAGCTTTGCCCGCTTCAGAGTAAGGAATATTTCCATATTCGTCAACCAGCCCCATAAATATCTGGGCTTTCCATATACGAATCATGCTTAACAAGTTAATCCGTTCGGTATCATCACCCAGAATCTCAAGGGCCTGCACCAGATTTCTAATTGTTGATGGGTAGGATTGATCCCATTTGGGATTGCTGACACCATCAATATCCTCGTTGAAGTTAAATCCAAGTGTAGCCCCTTGGTTATAGGGGTTCTGAAATTGCTGAACAATGGTGTGCTCCGCTGCCCAGGTTCCGAGGTGGGAACGTTGTGCTCCGGCGAAAAGAAGAGCCGGGTCGATATCATTTACCGCATAGGGATTCGTGTTTATCTCCACAAAATCCTCGTCGCATCCCCAGGAAAACAAAAGGGCAGCGCCTACAAGAACATAATGCTTTATCGTTTTCATAATCTTAGAATCTAACATTTAAGGTGAAATTAAAATTACGAGTCGTCGGAAGCGATGAGTTTTCGTAACCGGCTCTGAAATCACCGGAAGACTGGATTGCTTCAGGATCCAGACCAGGAAAGTCCTTGTAAAGGATCGCGACGTTGCGGCAAGCTGCTGTCAATGTCAATCCTTTTACAAAACTCAAGGCTGGAATACCTCGTACGGCATTCGTGAAATTATACGATACCGATATATTCCTCAGCTTGACAAAATCGGACTTAAATGTGAGTGGATCTCCGATCTGAAGATTTCGGTAATCCGCGTAGAAACTTTGCAAATTTGTAACCGCCGTAGTATTGGGCTCGCCGCTGCTTTCGTAAACGGCAGGAAATACTAAACCATTTTCACCTTCACGACGACCTTCCAACGAAAGCTTAGAGTGTCCTTGCCTCAGCATGTTCAAATGTGTGGACGATAAAACTGTGCCTCCAAACTTGTAATCAATGTGTATTCCGATACTTAGATTTTTATAAGTAAGAATATTATTCCAACCACCGACATGTTTAGGGATCGAACTACCAACAGGTAGAAAACCATTCGTCTTTTCT